>JASHSS010000843.1 GCA_030038565.1 Bryobacteraceae bacterium | reverse complement strand
GCGCGGAAGGAGCTCGGCTTCTGCGGCGGGAAGTCGAAGCCATGGTCAAACAGCGGCACGGGACCGATTATCTGAAAAACCAGCAAAACAAAACCGAACTGGCGCGTATCGACGCGGAACTCCGGCGGCTGAAGGCTCTGGTCGCGCACTTGAAGTGCGGAAGTCCAGGCTGACAGCCGCCGCGCGGTAATCGTCTTCACGCCCGAAGTTACAATGGGACAGCCATGCCGAAACCACTGGCCGCCATTACCGGCGCCTCCGCGGGGTTGGGCGCTTTGTTTGCCCGCAGACTGGCGGCGCGCGGTTACGATCTGCTGTTGATTGCCCGCCGCCCGGACCGCCTCGAACAACTGGCCCGCGAGTTGGGCGCCGCGGGCGCAGCCGCGGAGGTGTGCGTCGCCGATCTGGCGGCCGCCGAAGACGTGCGGCGCGTGGCTCAGCGGCTCTCCTCCGAGCCGCGGCTGGCCCTGCTGGTCAATAACGCGGGCTTCGGCGTTAAGGGCCTGTTCGTGAAATCCTCCCTCGAGGAGCAGATGCGCATGCACCGCGTGCACATCGATGCCCTGCTGGAACTGACCCACGCGGCCCTGGGCGGTATGGTATCGCGGCGGGCCGGCGCCATCATCAACGTCTCTTCCGTGGCCGCCTACGTGCGCAACGCCGGCAGCGTGAGTTACTGCGCCACCAAGTCGTGGATCAATGTATTTACCGAGGGGTTATATCTGGAGTTGCGCCGCGCCGGATCGCCGGTTACCGTGCAGGCGCTTTGCCCCGGATTCACTTACACCGAATTTCACGACGTGGCGGGAGTGGACCGGGCCACCATTCCGAAATGGCTGTGGCTGAGCGCGGAAAGCGTCGTGGATGCATCGCTGGCCGGCCTCGACCGCGGGAAGCTGTTCGTCGTCCCGGCGTGGAAATACCGGCTGATTGTGGCTTTCATGAGCACGCTGCCCGCGCGCCTTCGCGTGGCGGTGGAGCTGTGGTCGCCGTACCGGCGGGACCAGCCGGATCCCGCAAGTAAGTGAGTTATTCCGCCGGAAGTGTTTTCCACCGTATCCGCGGCGGCGACTGACGCGGGGCGGAAAAGGATGGGGCGCAGCGCCGGCACCGCGGGCTTCCGGGTGCGTGCACGGCGGCGACTGACGCGGGGCGGAAAGGCTTGGGCGCGGCGCCGGCGCCGCCGGACTTAGAGGGTGAGTTACTCCGCCCGCAGCGTTTCCACCGGATCTACGGCCGCGGCCCGCCGCGCGGGCAGATAACTGGCCAGCGCCGCGGCGGCTACCAGGACCATCGTGACGGTGGCATAAGTCAGCGGGTCCAGGGGACTGATCCCGAAGAGCAGCGCCTTCATCAACCGGGTTAACCCGATCGCCGCTCCCGCGCCGAGAGCCGCGCCCGTTCCGGCGAGGGCCAGCCCGTAGCGCACGAACATCCGGCTCAGGTCGCGGGGAGGCGCGCCCAGCGCCAGGCGGATGCCGATCTCGCGCGTCCGCAGCGATACGGCGTACGAGATCACGCCGTAGATTCCGATGATTCCCAGCAGCAGGGCGATGGCGCCGGCGATTCCGAGCATCACCAGCGTAAAGGACGTGCGCGCCAGCGACTGGTCGTAAACGTCCTGCATGGTGCGCACCGAAGCCACCGGAAGGTTGGCATTCACCGACCACACCGCCTGGTTGACCTGGCTCACCAGGCTTCCACTTCCGGCCCGCGGGGTGCGGATGGCGAAGGTCACCGCGCGCTCCACCTGTACCTGCCCGGCGACATAAATGTTCTGCCGGTACGCAGGCCAGTAGACCATCGCCGGCGCCGGCTCCTGAACGCCGTTCTGCCGGACGTCCTGGACCACGCCGATCACTTCCCACGAGGGCGCGCCGGGCAGCGCGGTGCCGATGCGTTTGCCGAGGGCCGCCGCCGCGCTTCCCCAGAGTTCCCGCGCCAGGTTCTCGCTCAGCATCACCACCTGCCGGCGCCCGTAGAGATCGGTCCAGGTGTAATCGCGTCCCGCGACGATTCTGGCGCCCAGGGTTCGAAACAGGCCCGGCGAGACACTCACGAAAATGCGCAGCGGAGGAAGAGCGGCGGGATCGAACTTTTGTCCCTCCGTCAGGATCACGTCAAAGTCGTGGCCGGGCACCGCTTCCATGGGCGCCTCGCCGGTGAATGCCACGGCGCGCACACCCGGAATCGCCGACAACTTGTCCGCAATTTCATTCTCGGTGCGCGCCACCCGCTCGGCATCGCTGACCAGCGATTGAGGAATGAAGATCCGGATGAGTTCGAGCGATGACGGCCCGGTGATCCCCGGTTCCACCGCGCGGAGCTTCTGGAATGTCCGGATCATCAGCCCGGAACCGATCAGCAGCACCAGCGCCAGAGCCACCTGCGCAACCACCAGGATCCCCCGCGCACGGTGCCTTTCGCGGCTCTGGCTGACCGAGCGCCCACCGGCCCTGAGCGCCAACGAAATTCGCGGCCGGGCATACTTCAGCGCGGTGATCGAACCGAAGAGCAGGGCGGAAACAATCGACAGGCCAACCGTAAATGCGAGAGCCCGGCCATCCACCGCGACCTCGCTCAACCGCGGGAGGCTCGCCGGACCGATCCCCACCAGAAAATTCAGGCCCACGGAAGCCAGGGCCAGCCCCAGCGCGCCGCCTCCGAAGCCCAGCAGCAGGCTCTCGATCAGCAGCTCGCGGACGATCCGTCCCCAACCGGCGCCCAGAGCCGCGCGCACCGCCAGCTCCTGTTGCCGCACATCCGCCCGCACCAGCAACAGGTTGGCAACATTCGCGCAGGCGATCAGCATCACCATACCGATGGTCGCCATCACCACCCAGAGCACGTTGCCCACATTCCCGACCACTTCCTGCTTCAACCCGCGAATCGCCGGCGTGATCCGCCAGTTCTCATAGATGTGAGGATTAATGCCGGGAGCCGCGGGCCACGAGTTCATCCAGATCGGGATGAGGCGCGCGATATCCGCGTCCGCCTGCGCGATGGTGACTCCGGGCTTAAGGCGGCCCACGCAATGGAAGCCGAAACCGGGCAGTCGTTGCTTGGCCCGATCGAACGCCAGCGGCGCGATCAGGTCGAAATCGGCATTCACGAATCGGAAACCGCGCGGCATGACGCCGACAATTTCGGTAGGCTGCGAATCGATGGTGAGGTTGCGCCCGACGACCGACCGGTCTCCGCCGAAGCGCCGCTGCCAGTATCCGTAGCCGAGCATCGCCCTGGGCGGGCCGTTGGGCTTCTGGTCCGCCATCCCCAGCCATCGCCCCACGGCCGGCGGGACGGCCAGCGCCTCGAGCGCGCCATCGCTGATGAAAATCGCGGGCACCTTCTCCGGCTCAGCCAGGCCCGTCACATTGGCCGTGCTCGCCACCCACAGACCGAGCGCCTGGAAAGTGTGGTTCTGCTCCGTATAGGTGAAATACATCGAGGGCGAAAGGCGCAGGCCGCCCGAAGCGCTCACCAGCCCGGCCGCCCCGGGCGCGTCGTGCCACACGGCCACCAGTTGTTGGGGTTGAGGGTACGGCAGAGGCTTGAGCAGCACGCTGTTCACCACACTGAAGACGGCCGTGTTAGCGCCGATTCCGAGGGCTAGTGTGACCACGGCGATGGAGGCGAACAGGGGATTGCGGCGCAGCAGGCGCAGCCCGTAGCGCAAGTCATGGCCCAGGGTGTCGAGCGCGGCGATGGTGTTCATGCGATAAATCTCCTCTCGGATCAGGGTGCGGTTGCCGAGTTTGCGGCGGGCGGCCGCCTCCGCCCCGGTGGGAGTCATGCCGCGGGCGATGTTCTCGTCGGTCTCGATCTTCAGGTACGACTCGATTTCTTCGAGCCGTTCCCGATCCCATTGCGACCGCCGGAAAAAGCGCCGCCAAGCCATCGTGCTTCACCGTTCGGCCGGCTTTAAAATGCGGCCGATGGCCTCCACCAGTTGCTGCCAGCGCGTAGTTTGGGCCAGCAGCCGTTTCCGTCCCGCAGGGGTCAGGCGGTAGTAACGGGCCCTGCGATTGTTTTCCGAGGTCCCCCAGAAGGAAGCGATCCAGCCGCGATCTTCGAGGCGGTGCAAGGCCGGATAGAGGGAGCCGTGTTCGACGGCGAGAACATCCTGCGAGCCGTGCTCGATGGCGTGCGCGATGGTGTGGCCATGCGCCGGGCCGAGGACCAGGGTCTGCAGGATCAGCATATCCAGGGTTCCGGCGAGCATCTCGCTTTCGAGGGGGGATTCGCGTCTTGGCATCGCTGCCAGTTTACTCCACTAGACTACCGACCGGACGGCCACACAGTAGATACGGTTGAACCGCGATTTCGTTCCGAAAATTCTCCTGGAGACGATCGACTGGTCCGCCCAGGGGCCGGCTCAGGCTCGCGCCAGCGCCCAGCAGCCTCCCCACAGGCCCACGGCGACCGACAGGCTGGACCACTCGTCGGGATTGAAGGGCGCGCCGGGAATGCCGTAGAGGCCCAGCACTCGGGGCAGGTGGAGGGTGAGCACCCAGATGCCGAACATCGCGCCGGTCGAGAAAGCGGCCGCGCGCAGCAACCGGTCGAGGCCGATGCTGAGGCCGGCGGCGATGAAGGCCACGCCGAAAAACGCGGTCCAGAATACGTGCCACGGGATCCAGGCCGGTATCAGGGCGGCGGTAAAGGCCAGGGCCGGAAAATGGTCGTAGCCGAATACCACCAGAGACAGCGCCAGCAGATAGCGGCCGGCGCGTTCCAGCCATCCCGGTATGGCGTGGCGGCCCGGCAGCAGCCATGCCAGGCAGGCCAGCGCCAGCGGTTCAAAGACCACCGTGCGCAGCCCGATGACGCCCAGGGCGGCGGCGTATTTGGGCGCTTCGAGAACCACGGCACACGCGAACAGCAGGCCGCCACAGGCCATGGCCGCCGCCCGCACGGTGCGCGGCGCCAGAAGACTCACTGCGCAGGCCAGCCAGAGCGCGCCGAACGCGTAGGCCAGCCAGGGCAGCGCCGGGAGGAAGGGAAGCGCGGGAATCACGGCGTAGCGCGGGCCCATGGAGCGGCTCACGCTCCGCGCGCACACAAGATTTTCAAGGGCCAGGGCGATCATGGCGGCCGCAAAAAGGACCGCTCCCATCCGGGCTATGGGCTGCGCGGCGCGCTCGAATTGGGTTCGTTCCAACGCCTTCACACCCCGAACCCGGCCCGCCACAACACGTACCCCACGGCCTGCTTTACATAATTCCAGCGGTCGCGCAGGAAATCGGGATTGCGTTCCTTGCGCGGCGAACCGTACACTTTCAGGCCGCGGAACTGAAGCATCTTCTTCACGCGGTAAATGTGGTAACCGTCGCTCACCACGATAGCCGACTGCAATCCCATGCGGCGCATGATCTCGCCCGCCAGGGCGGTCGATTCCAGGGTGCTCTGGCCCTCGGTTTCGACAATCAGAGCTTCCGAAGGCACTCCGCGGCTCATCAGGTACGACCGCCCGACGCCGCCCTCGGTGTACACGGGGTCGCCCCCCGCGCCGCCGGTGGTCAGAATCCGCGGCGCCAGGTGGCGCTGGTAGAGTTCCAGCGCATGGTCCAGGCGCGAGCGCAATACCGGAGAAGGCCGCCCGTTGTACTCGGCCGCGCCCAGCACCACGATGACGTCGGCCGGCTGGGCTTCATCGCGCATGGATTGCCACTCTACGCGCGCCGAAACGTGCCGGATGTAGACCGCCAGCGCAACCGCCAGCAGCGCTGCCCCGATCCATACGAGCCGTTTCATGTGCGGTATTCTGAACCTTCGGAAACCATTGTAATCGCATGCGCCGGGCCGAAACGATTGCGAGCGCCGCCAATCCGCTGGTCAAGGATGTGCGCCGCGCCATCGCCCGCGGCAGCCTGACCGGCCACGGCCTGGCGGTGGCGGAGAGTTTTCACCTGCTGGAAGAAGCCCTGCGCAGCGAGTGCGAGGTGTCGTGCATCCTGGCCGCCGAATCGGCGCGCTCGGCCGCGGAGGGCTACGGGCGCCGCATGGCGGGAACTCGGGTGGCGGTGTTGCCGGATGCGCTTTTCCAAGGCCTCTCCGCCACCGAGACCAGCCAGGGCGTGATGGCCCTGGTAAGGCCGCCGGTGTGGACCCTGGAGCAGTTGTTGGGCGCGCGGCCGCTGGTGGTCATCCTGGATGGTTTGCAGGACCCCGGCAACGCCGGCAGCATCGTGCGCGCGGCGGAGGCCTTCGGCGCGACCGGAGTGCTGTTTCCGAAGGGATCCGTCAGCCCCTACAACCCCAAGACGCTGCGGGCTTCCGCCGGATCGCTTTTCCGCCTGCCGTTTCTCGAATCCGTGGACCCCGCGACCGCCCGCGCGGCGCTTCGCGAGCGTGGCGTGGCGCTCTACGCCGCGGTTCCGGGGCGGACGGGAGACGCGGACGGTCTTCCGGCGCCGGCGGACTTTTCGGGCGGTTGCGGGCTGATCATCGGCAACGAAGCGCATGGCGTGAGCGCGGAATGGCGCGGGGCGGCGCAGGATGTTTCGATTCCCACCGCCGGCGTGGAATCGCTGAATGCGGCCGTGGCGGCCGGTATTCTGTTGTACGAGGCACGCCGGCAGAGAGTTCCTCCGGCAATGAGCAAGCCATGAGCCTTTTCGATAACCTCCCGCCGCCCGATGCGCCGCCTCCGGGATCGCCCTCCGGCGCGGACAGCGCCAGGCGGCCGCTGGCCGAGCGCATGCGCCCCACCCGCCTGGAAGACTTTATCGGCCAGGAGCATATCCTCGGCCCGGGCAAACCGCTGCGCCGCCAGATTGAGCGCGACGAACTGACCTCCATCATCCTGTGGGGACCGCCCGGCGTCGGCAAGACCACGCTGGCCAGGCTGATTGCCCACATCACCCGCTGCGAGTTCATCCCCTTCAGCGCGGTGCTCAGCGGCATCAAGGAGATCAAGGCGGTGATGGCGGACGCCGAGCGCCTGCGCCGCCTGGGACGCCGGACCATCCTCTTCATCGACGAAATCCATCGTTTCAACAAGGCCCAGCAGGATGCCTTCCTGCCGTATGTGGAGCGCGGCGACATCATCCTGATCGGCGCCACCACCGAGAATCCGTCCTTCGAAGTCATTTCGGCGCTGCTTTCGCGCTCACGGGTGTATGCCCTGCGCCTGCTCACCGTGCCTGAGATCGTGACGCTGCTGGGCCGGGCGCTCCCGGTGGTGGGTCTGACCGCGCCCCCGGAACTGCTGGAACAGATCGCCATCTACTCCAATGGCGACGCCCGCCAGGCCTACAACACGCTGGAAGCGGCCGCGGCAGCCTCCTCTGGAGAGCTTACCGAAGCCCCGGTGCAGGACGCCATGCAGCGGAAAGTGCTGCTCTACGATAAAGGCGGCGAGGAGCACTATAACCTGATTTCGGCACTGCACAAATCCGTGCGGTCGAGCGAGGTGGATGCAGCGCTCTACTGGCTCACCCGCATGCTGGAGGCCGGCGAGGACCGCCTGTACATCGCCCGCCGCCTGATCCGCATGGCCAGCGAGGATATCGGGCTGGCGGATCCGCGCGCGCTGGAACAGGCCGTGGCGGCCATGCAGGCAGTGCATTTCCTGGGCATTCCCGAAGGCGACCTGGCGTTGGCGCAGGCGGCCATTTACCTGTCGCTGGCGCCCAAATCCGACGCCGCCTATCGCGCCCTGGGCGCCGTGCACCAGGACGTGGAGAACACCATCGCCGAGCCGGTCCCCATGAACCTGCGCAACGCCGTCACCAGGTCCATGAAAGCCTGGGGCTACGGCGAAGGCTACCAGCACGCGCACCAGTTCGAGGATGCCCTTACGGACATGCAATGCCTGCCCCCGTCGCTGGAGGGCCACCGCTACTACTACCCCACCGATCGCGGGTTGGAGAAGCGCATCGGCGAACGGATGGAAGAACTGCGGCGGTTGAAGAAGCGGGAGTAGGGGTGCGGGCGGCGCCCCGGCCACGGGAAGGTTCCAGCCGCCGCCACCCGGGCCGGTCTCCCGCTAAAATTTAGGTGTCGCCCGTGCGCATCACCATCTCCAAGGAAAACTATCTGAAGGCCATCGCCGAGGCCCAGGCCGAAGGCGAGATTGTGAAGGCGGTCACGCTGACGCGGTGGCTGCACGTATCCGCGCCGGCTGTGACCATGGCCATCAAGCGGTTGAAGCGCGATTCGCTGATCGCGGTGGGCGGCGAAGGGCAGATCAGCCTGACTGCCGCGGGGCGCGAGATCGCCAACCGCGTGCTGAACCGGCATCATCTGATCGAGCGCATGCTGGCCGAAATTTTCGGCCTGGAATGGTACAAGGTTCACGATGAAGCGGAGCAACTGGAGCACGCCGTCTCAGAGGACTTCGAGCGCAAGCTGGCCGAGAAACTCGGCCCCGGCGGCCAATGCCCGCACGGCAACCTGGTGGGCCTGGACTCGCCCGGCGAGCGGCGCCGCCGGGGAATGAAACCCCTGGACGAGGCACGCGCCGGTGAGCGCCTGCGGGTGGCCAGCGTCTTCGAGCGCGATCGCAGCCTGTTGGAATTACTGGACGGAATGGGCATCCGCCCGGGCGTCGAACTGGAAGTGCTGGCGGCCGGCACGCGGCTGGAACTTCGCAACGGCCCCCGGCGGGTGGTGGTGCCGCACGCGGTGGCCGCCAGGGTCTGGACCGAGGCCGCGGCTGCGCGGTGAGAAGGGGCGCGCCCTACTCGGACTTCGAGTAGTAATACGTGTACTTGCTGTACAACTCCGACGCGCGCGCGCCGTTGGCCACGATTCCGAGTACATTGTTTTCGCACAACGACTGCATGGCGCGGGTCACGTTATCGAAAGTCGTCGATCCGATTTTCACCACCAGGATGGTGCCGTCGGCGAGGGTCGCCAGCAGGTTCGCGTCGGCGGAGAAGAGCAGGGGCGGAGTATCGAAAATGGCCCAGTTGAAGCTGCGGGGCAACTCCTCGAAGAGCACCTTGGCCTGCCGCATGTTCAGCAGTTCAAGTGGGTTTTTCACCGGCGAACCGGCCGGCAGCAGGTACAGATTCATACCCTCCAGGCGGCGCAGCGCCTGCGGGAAGGAGCACTGGCCGGTCAGATAATCCGAAAGGCCGGGCGACCGGTCAATCTGAAACAGGTTGTGGATGATGGGGCGGCGCAGGTCGAAATCCGCCAGCAGCACCGAGGTTTCCGCCAGGTGCGATTGCGCCAGCGCCAGGTTGACCGCGGTGAAGCTCTTGCCTTCCGCGGGCGAAGGGCTGGTGACCACCACGGTATGGAGGGGTTGCAAGGTCTGCAGGTGGTTGAGGCGCGTGCGCAAGGTCCGGAATTCCTCGGCGGGCGTATCGTGAGAGTTGTTCAAATCCAGCAGGTGCGATTCGGGCGCCGGCTTGAAAGGCAGGATCCGCACCTCGCTCAGCATCCCCGGATGAATATTCAGGCGGACCGGCGGAAGGCTGGCCTGCGCGGAGACGTTGATGGGAGTTAAATCCGGCGGGTGGTGCGGTGGTTCCTGTTCCGGGAACTCAGGCGGGGCGGATTCGCGGTAAGGCAATCCACCCTGCTCGGCCCGTCGTAACGCATCGTGTACTCGACTCATTCGATCCTCTCAGGCGCCCGGCTTAGACACCCTGCATGTGGTAGTACATCGCCCCGCTCATCAGGATACAGCCGATAATGATCGCGCTCGACCAGGTGAGCCAGATCAGGCGCCGCTTGCGCCGCACCAGAAGTCCGTTTTCGAGCAGCGGAATGCTGCTCAGAACGGGCAGATTGGTATAGACGCGCACGTCCTTCAGGTTTTTGAGCGAAGTGTTCTTGACTTCCTGGGCGCCGGCCAAAACCACTCCCAGGGCCAATCCGCCGAGCAGCCCCGCGCCGGCCCAGGCGGCCCGTTTCGGTTCGGAAGGCACTTCCGGCAGAGAGGGCAAATCCAGGGGTTCCAGGTTTTCTCCGGCCTTGTGCTCTTCGAGTTGCTCCTGCATCTCGGAGGCGTTGCGGCGCCGGACCATATCGTCGTAATCGGCCTTGGCCAGGTTGAGATCGCCCAACATGGCGGCGTACTGCTGTTCGTCGAGGGGCGCTTCCTGGATCTGGCGTTCCAGCACGGCGATGCGCTTTTCCACCTGGGCTTCCTGGTTGCGGTAGTTCTCGATCTCCTGGATCTTGGCCTGCATTTCAGCGTTATAGGTGTGGGCGTTGTTTTGCAGTTCCTGGAGGCTTCGCTCGACCTCGGGCTTAATCACGGTCTGCGGGGCGGTGGGCGAGACATTCAGCGCCGCGGCGGCCTGTTGGGCCGCCCAGTCCTTCTCCAGTTGCCCGCGCTCCTGCTCCAGGGCGTCGATCTGCGCCTGGTGCGTCCCAATCTCGGGATACGCATCGCCGTACATATTCTTCAGCGCGGCCAACTCCTGCTTGGCCTCCGAAATCCGGTTCGACAGGGCGCCCAGCCGTTCGTTGCGGGCGGTTGCCTGCGGGCTTGACGCGACGATGGTCTCGGTGGCGCGGGAACTCCAGTAAAGCTGGGAATCCTTATTATTCTGGATCTGGGTTTCCAGCAGCATCTTCTCTTCCCCCGTCCGGCTGATGTTGCTTTGCAGGTTCATTAACGAAATCTGTTCCATCTGCAGGGCCTGGGCGTTGGCCTGCGCCTGCTCGGGCAGATGCCCCTGGTTCTCCACCTTGAACTTGATGATGGCGGCTTCGAGAGTGTCCATCTTTTCCTTGGCGGCCCTTAACTCGTCGTTAATGAAGCTGGTGGTCGCGCTGGCGGCGGCCCGCTGCACGTTGACGTTCTGTTCGGTGAACTTAGCGACCAGCTCGCGCACCACGGCCTGCGCCTTATAGCGGTCGATGTAGGAAAAGCGGATTTGGAATGCCGAAGCCCCGCGCGCGCCCCCCAGGGCCCCCGGGTCGCTGATCGGATTGATGTCGAGCTTCTTCTTCATCAACTGGACCACGTCCTCCATGGGCATGCGCTGGCGCTCCTTCTTATACAGGTCCAGCGAGGGCTTCTGGATGATATCCGAGAGGCTTCCATGACTCAGGATTACGGTTTCGATCTCCTGGAGCCGCTCGGCCATCTGGGACGACATAATGCTCGGCACCAGCCGGTCCGGCACCTGCTGCGGCGTAATCCGCATGGTGGCCGTGGAGACGTAGGTATCCTGCCAGATAAAAGCCACCACCACCGCCACGACCAGGCCCGCGAACGCCGGCCCCAGTATCCAGGACCGGTAGCGCCGCAACATGTCGATGTAGTCTTCAATGTCTGGTGGACGCCGGGAAACGCCGATTTCGTTCTGTGGAGCACCCATAACTCAAATCGTCCTTCGCGATGGTGACATTGCCGGGAAACTGTGCGTGTTTCAACCTTCGGCTAAAGCCGTCTCATTTCACGATAATCATATCGCCGGGCAGCAGGTAAATGTTCTGCTCGGTATGTTGGTTCTTAATAACCTGGTTGTAATTGAAATTGAACGTGTCCTTGCCCCGGATGATACGAATGTGAGTTTTGTTGGCGAAGTCCTTGAACCCGCCGGCGTTCACCAGCGCCTGCAGCACGGTAGTGGGAACGATCAGGTTATATTGCCCCGGCTTGTTGACTTCGCCCTCGAGGTA
Organism: Bryobacteraceae bacterium; assembly: GCA_030038565.1. GTDB lineage: Bacteria > Acidobacteriota > Terriglobia > Bryobacterales > Bryobacteraceae > JOPF133. Next base: position 2,831 of record JASHSS010000843.1, on the reverse strand, counting down.
ATACTTCTTGCTGTTCACCTGCACCACGCTGACCGCCACATTGGGGTTCCGGATCAGGTTGCTGGCCTTCAGCCGGCTGGTGATCTCGCTTTCCAGTTCCTCGGGCGTCTTGCCGGCCGCCATAATATCGCCCACCAGCGGCATGGAGATCCGGCCGTCGGGACGGACGGTGTGCGAGCCGGTAAGCGGGACCGAGTTCCACACGTAGATCGTCAGCACATCTTCGGCGCCGATCACGTAGGTCTTTTCGTAAATGGGGGAATTGGACTTGGGCGTGCCGTCGCTCTGCGGAGCGGCCATTTTCAGGGGATCCGTGTCGCTGGCAGGGACTTCCGGGACGGGGTGTGCGGGAGCGGCGGCGGGGTCCGTTTTCTTGGCCGGAGCGTCCTGCTGGGATGGCTCGGTCCCGGACTGCGCAGACTGCCCGGCAGCCCCGTAGCAGCCCGGCCACACTGCTACCGCCATGGCACATACGATCGCCGTTCTCATTGCTTCCTCTGGGACCTCATGCGGACGTGGTCCCGGCGGTACGCCAGCGCCGCCCCGGGTGGACCATCACCGCCTTCTCTCCGCACTGCTCATATAGTGTACAGCATTTGAACGCCAAACCTGAATCCCGGCGACCCCTTCCGACGGGGTCCCGGAGCGGCCACCGGTAACAGTACCGGGGCGCTATGGCCTTCGATCCGGGGCGGAATCCACTTCCTCGTAGGAGACTTATCCCAAAAACCGGATGCCCCCCTGGGAGGCCATTGTAAGTGATAGATAATTTAGGATATTCTGGATTCGAAAGAAGGGATTTTCCGCGGCCCTAAAAGTGCAACGTCAAGGCGCGGAAAACTGTCTCGCGGCAGAAATGGTCGGCCACGATGTTCCAGGAACTTAAGTTCCAACTGTCTACAGCCATACTGACGATTCTCACAGTTGCTGCCGCTGTGGCCGCGGTCATCAACTTCGATGAGCAACTGAACTTCCGGCTGCCTCAGGATGGCGTCATCTGGGTGGATCGGGCGCAGGGCGTCCAAGCTCTGTACGTCCCGGCCGAGAGCCCCGCCGGCCGGGCCGGGGTGCGCACCGGGGACTGGCTGAAGAGCATCGATTCCGGCAGGGTCGAAAAATCCTCCGACGTCATTAAAATTCTGTGGACGGTCGGGCCCTGGCGCCAGGCGGTCTACACGGTGGTCCGCGACGGCAAGCAGTTCGACGTCAAGAACCTGGTGGTCGGCGAAGTTCCTCTCGATCGCGCCATTCTCTACCAGTACGTGGTGGGCTTCTTCTACCTGGTCATCGGCCTGTTCGTTTATTTCCGCCGCGGCAGCGCCCACAAGGCCCGGCATTTCTATATTCTGTGCCTGGTCTCGTTCATCGCCTTCTGCTTCCATTTCACGGCCAAGCTGAACGGCTTCGACAAGGTCATCTACTTCGGCAACCTGGCCGCTGTGCTGGCCGCCCCGGCCGTGTTTCTGCACTTCTGCCTGACCTTCCCCGAGCCGCGCAAACTTTTCGCCCGCAAATCGGGCGTCGCTCTGCTCTATACCGCTCCGGCGGCTTTGTTCCTGATGTTCCTGGCCTCCTCCTCCGGCGCCGTCAAGGTCAACATTCCGCTGCTGGAGCTGAATTGGGCGCTGGATCGCCTGTGGATGCTGCTGGCGAGCCTTCCCTACATCATCGGCGGCTTCGTCCTGGCCGCCGAATACCGCCAAGCCGAAGACCCGATTGTGCGGCAGCAGTTGAAGTGGCTGCGCAACGGCACCTTCGCCGGAGTGCTGCCGTTCGTGCTGCTGTACGTGCTGCCGTATGTCCTGGGCGCGGTTCCGGGAAACTACCAGAAAGCCTCGGTGGCATCGCTGATCCTGGTGCCGCTTACCCTGGCTTACGCCATCGTGCGCTACCGCTTGATGGATGTGGACATCATCTTCCGCCGCGGTTACGCCTACACGCTGGCTACGCTGTGCGTGCTGGCGGCTTTTTACGGGACCGTTTTTGGCCTGGGCAGCATGGTGAAGCAGAACTTCCAGGGCCTCGGGCAGACCGTTCCGATGACGGTGATGCTGATTGCGGCCTTCCTTTTCCAGCCCATTCGCAACTGGATTCAGGAGCGCCTGGATAAGTACTTCTACCGAGACCTTTACGATTACCGCCGCACGCTGGTGGAATTCGCCCGCGAGTTGAGCTCCGAAACCGACCTGGACACCATGCTGTCTTCGGCCGGCGAGCGGCTGTTGCAGACGCTCTCGATCCAACACCTGGCCTTCTTCCTGGCGGAGGAGGGTTTGGCCGGTCCGGAGGGCCCGCGGTTCCGCCTGAAGAAGGCCATGGGCGCCAACCCGCGTCTGTCCGGCGCCGCCTACGACGATCTGGACCTCAGCTTTCTCAACTGGAAGTTGCCGGAGGGCTACCTGTTCTTCGAGCGTACGCGCCACCAGTTGGACGCCATTTCGCGCTCGTGGCCCGCTTCCGTGCGCCGCACCATCTCCGACCTGGATCTAACCTACTACCTGCCCTGCACGGTGCGCGGCCGGACGATTGCGTATCTGGGCGCGAGCCGCACCGCCGATGGCGACTACCTCTCGAGCGTCGATGTTGAATTGCTCGTCACCCTGTGCGGATATGTGGCCATCGCCATCGAAAACGCTTCCCTCTACCGCTCGCTCCAGCGCAAGGTGGAGCAGTACGAGCGCTTGAAGGAATTCAGCGAGAACATCGTCGAATCCATCAATGTGGGGATCCTGGCGGCCGACCTGGAAGATCGGGTGGAGAGCTGGAACAGCCAGATCGAGCAGTTAAGCGGCGTGCCGCGCGACCGCGCCCTGGGCCGCAAGTTGGGCGAC
>JASHSS010000842.1 GCA_030038565.1 Bryobacteraceae bacterium | reverse complement strand
CTATGGCCGATCATTCAGCCGCTACTTCCACGGGATCTCAGGAGCATGCAGTCTCGCGAGCGACCGGTCCGCCAGGCCCGCCCGCCATCGGGAACTTCTCTCCGTTATCCGGCGCGGCCATTGACACATTCCTGGCGGCACAGAAAGCATATCGTCGTGGCGACTACGCCAGCGCGGCGCGCGTGCTTACGGACTTTTGGAGCCGGCATCCGCCCGGCGGCGCGGAGTTCGAGAAATCATCCGCTGAAGACCGTAGCGTTGCCCGCTCGATCGGTCTGAATCTGGGCGACCCTCCGTGCTATTCCGCGTTGCTCATGTTGACGGAATGCGCCGGATGGCGGCTTCAAGCCAGGAAGGTTGCGCCCGAAGCAACACAGCATGTGCGGCTAACGGTGATTCTTGTGGGGCATTCCAGGGGGATTGAGCCGGCGACGCCGGGGGAATTGCAAACGCACGCGGGAAAACAGGTGGTTCACAACCTCGATTCGCGGATCGCCGCTCATAGGCATAGAATCATCCGGGAATCGCTGTGGCTATTCAACCAATACGTGTCCGCCATCACCGCAGGCAAGCTGGCTGTCGATACGAGGATTGTCAGCTTGCCGGACCTGACCATTCCCGTAGGAGCGTACCCGCTCCAAGACCCCCGCCTGAATTGGGCCGGAATCGTTGGGGATGCCGACGCGCAAATCTGGGCGGCGGCAGACGATGCAACGAAGGCCACGACAGACTGGTGGTGGATCATCTATCCCTCGCATGTTCCCTATCCGGATTTGCCCGATGACGAGTTCATCACCGGCGGTATGGGACTCGGCCCCGACGGCGTTTCGCCGGCCTTCGCGATTGACGATTTATGGTTGATTCGCAAGCCGGCGCCGTTCGCGGGCAAGCGCCCTTATTCCATGGAGGAGCGCTGGGCCTATTTGCCGCAGTGGTTTCAACACGAGTTTTTTCACCACCTTTTCCGCACCTACCCCGAGTTGAAGCTGGAAGCGCAAGACCATCAGTGGTTCGACCATCGAAACTGGCCGGCCGATTTCGAAGGCCGCCTGGAAGCAGATTACTTTGCCGAATCCGTGCACAAAAGGTTTCAGGCCTTTGCCGCTCCCCCGCTCGATGTCAAGTTGCGTTACGCTCCGAGCGCGTTGTTTTCCACCGTTACTGCCAGAGATGAGCGGGCCATCCGCAACCTCGTGAGCGACTTCGCGGTGGCTCGGAATTCCGGTCAAGTCAGCCGTATCCTCAACGCCTACACCGCGGACGCCGAAATCATCCTGCCGAATGGCGCGACGGTGAGGGGCAAAGCCGCTATCGGGAAGATCTGGGCGCCAGTCCCCACGGACTACGCTACCCGGACAATTAGGAGTATTCGCTTCACCGGACCCGACACGGCTTCCGTTGAAGTCGGCGTGAAGTTTTCCGGGCAGCCCGATCCGAATACCGACTTTACCGATTCCCTGGTTGTGGTAAGGGTCGCCGGGCATTGGCGGATTAAGCTCCACAAGTCGAGATGAAAACTTGCCAATCGACCGGAAGATCTTGCCCCAACCTGCCTCCTAGATCCAGGCTCCGCTCGGCAAGTTGGTTATAGAAAATGTGCCTCGCAAACCCGAACCTCTTCGTCATTTCCGGTGGCCCCGGCGCGGGCAAAACGACCACGCTGCTCGAACTGGCGAGGCTCGGCTTTCCCCACGCACCGGAGGTTGCCAGACAGATTATCCAGGAGCAGGTCCAGTCGGGGGGAACCGCCCTGCCGTGGGCCGACACGGCGGCTTATACAGACCTCATGCTCCGGCGTTCCATAGAGTCCTTCCGCGAGCACACCCCGGCGCCGGAACCGTGGTTCGCCGACCGCGGCATACCGGATACTCTCTGCTACGCCCGTCGCATCGGCCTGCCCGACACCCGCCCCATCCAGCTTGCCTGCCGCCGGTTTCGATATGCGCCGCTCGTTTTTCTGGCCCCGCCCTGGAAAGCCATCTACCAGACGGACAACGAACGAAAGCAGGACTTCGCCGAAGCGGAGCAAACCTATGATGGCCTGGCGGAAGTCTATCGGGAGTGCGGCTATCGAACCCTGGAATTACCCAGGCTGTCGCCCCTCGCGCGAGCCCGATTCATCCTCCGGCATCTTCCCCCGCGATGTTAGCGCCCGCCAGTTGCCGCGCTGCGCCCGACCCACCTACCGCGCCACCCCGACCCCATCCACGGCGCCGCGCTGCGTCCCACCTGCCCCGCCGCGCTGGGTACCACCCACCGCGCCACCCCAGGCCCCACCCGCCGCGCTGTTCTGTGCAACCCTTACACCCGCCCTCCATTCAGCCGGAATCGGTCCTGTTATCAACAAGATGTCGAACCCACGCGTAATTCCCAGCCGCGGCTTCGTATACAACGTGTATGGTAGCCGTGATTATGGCATTTTCGCAGGTCGCGGAATCGGAGCCCCGATCCATCGCACGCGCCTTGAGACGCAAAGACCCGGAGTTCATCGACCGGCTCGTGGCGCAATACCACTATCGTCTGCTTCGATACCTGGTGTACTTAACGTCCCGGCGG
>JASHSS010000841.1 GCA_030038565.1 Bryobacteraceae bacterium | reverse complement strand
ACCAGCTCGGGGATCGTCCGCTCCAGCATCATCAGCAGCTCGACTTCCTGCGCGGGCGCGCCGGAGCGCGGATAATACGATTCCCAAAGCTCGGTCAGTTGTTCCCAACCGGCGTCCGGATAAAATGCGCGCCCCAGCGCCGCGCTCAGCTTGACGCGGATCCACGGCGCGGGGTGCGGGTCGGCGGTATTGATGCGAAACACGAAGACGCGCGGCAGGCTGACCACACCGATGAGTCCCATGGTGGCTGCAATTCCCACGCGGCCCGCCGCCCACAGGTCGGCCACAATCTCCCCGATCCAGCGCTCCCACAACTGCCACGCCGCCCGCTCGGGCGGCCGCTCCTCCGCCTTGCGGCGCAACAGAGGCCGCACCGACTCGAGCAGCGCAAGCAGAGCTGCCGCCTGGTGTCCCACCTCGTGCGCCAGAGACGACGCAATGCCGCTGCCGATCATCCTTTCCCTCGGGATCTTGATGATCGCCACGGGATTGGATCCACCGCCGGGCAGCCGCGTCCGGGATCGCCGGATCGCCGCGCCCATACCGCGGTCCAGGTAGCAGACAATGGGCGGAGCTTCATAGTAATGTCCACGCAGACGCAGCGCATCCGCCGAGGCCACGTCCAGGCCGGACAGCCAGACTCCCGTCTCGTTCTCGCTGCGCTGCGTGACCACGTTCTCGAAGACGTCGAACTGGGTCAGGACGCCGATGAGACGAAGGCGCAGGTTGGTGAATCGCCGCTGCGCGGTTTCGGCATCCGACTGCGCCGCCTCGGGCGAGCGCAGCCACTCGAGGAACCGCACCATCATCGCCCGCAGGCGCCGTCGCCCCGCAATCAGGAATCGTTCGATGGCGGTCTGAGTCTCCGGAAGGAGACCGGCGGCGGGAAGCATGGACTCCTGCATGGCCAGCGGTTGCACCCGGCCCAGCCGCGTCAGGAGCGCGCGTGCTTCCTGCTCCAGCATCCAGGAGGCAAACGGGGACAGCGGCATCGCCGGTCAGACCTCCACCAGGACGATGCTGTTTCCCTGCCGGTACCAGTGCCCGTGATGGCGCCGGCCATGGTGTTGCTGGCATCCGCATCCGTGCCCGTGCTGCCAATGGCCTTGATGGCCGCCCGTCAAGTAAGGGACGATATGAGGCGCGTGGACCTTGGCCGCTTCCACGATGGCGTGGTGCGCGGTGGCGTGCGGATCGCCCTGCGGCATCTCGGCGGCGTTCTTGGTGGCATCGGCGGCTAGCTTTACGAACTGGTTCGCCGCCTCCCACTCGGCATCTTCGGGCGCCACCTCCAGCGCTCCTCCCACAGCCGAACCGAGCGTCCCTCCGATTTGGCCGCCGACCGGTCCGCCGATGTAGGTCCCGAGCGCCGTTCCGGCAGCCGGCAGCAGTTGCTTGGCGACATCCTTCAGGCCATTGCCGAGCGCCTTGCCGGTCGGTGAGTTGATGAACTTGCCGACAGTGTTGGCGACCCCGGAGATAATGTCCCCCAGGAAATTGTCCAGTTCGTCCTCGCTGTTCACTTCCATCAGCCCGGCCGCGAGGTTTGCGTTCTCTTCTTCGTTCAATACAGACCCGCCGTAGGGTGGCGGTCCGTAGCCGCCTTCGCCTTGGCCGAATCCAACCTGCGTGCGATCAATATCGTGAGTCATCTTTCCGTCTCCTTTATGGTTAAAAACGTCAATCACTACGATCGTGTCTCCTTGCCGGAACCATTTACCCGATCCGCGCCGGTAAGGGTGACGCCTCGTTCCACCGATGTCCATGAGTCCGGGCGCATAGACGCGCGCGGCATCCTTCGCGGCCGTGTGAGCGGCCCGCCACGGATCCTCGCGCGGGTCGGCATCCAATGCGTTGGCCACCGTTTGGCTGGCAAAACGGATGAACTGCCGCGACGCCTCGAGGTCGCGATCCTCCGGGCTCAATCCTTCGAGTTCCAGACCGAGCACGCTGCCCGCCATCGATGCCAGGTTGCTGCCGATCATCGCGCCGGCGGGACCGCCCACCACCGTGCCGACCGCTCCTCCGGCGAGTGGGAGGGCTTCTTTCGCGACGTTCTTGAGGACTCCGACCAGCGCCTGGCCCTGCGGCCCCTTTACCCACTTCTTCACGTTCTTTCCGATCGTGTGAATGAACTTGCCGAGGAAATGGTCCATCTGGTCGTCGCTGTTGACGCCCAGGAACTCGGCGGCGAGTTCGGTTTCCTCAGCCTCGGTAAGCACAACGCCGCGTGGCTCCGGCGGGAGTTCGCCCAGGACGTCCGAGAACTCCATTTGCGGGGAATAATCCGTAAGTGGATCCCTGTAAGTGCTCATATGGCGCCTTCCTTCGATGCCTCGGTTATCGTGCGACCGACATTGCACGGCAGCCGCCATTTAGGAAAACAGCGAGAAACCGGCGACTAAGTGCCTCTGAGGAAATAACTATGCCAACTTTGTGTGTCGGTTCTTGTGGGCAGGCTTTAGCCTACACCGGGCTTTAGCCTATATCGGGCTTTAGCCTACGCCGGGCTTAGCCCGGCTACGACCTGCGGGACTGAAAGTCCCGCGCAGGTTGAAACCTGCCCCACAGGTAAGATGGCCCAGTGAGAGGGCCGGTTATTTCCTCACAGATTCCAAGTAGCCCCGCCGGCGAAGCGGCTTTCGGTTTTGGTTGCGGGCCCGGGTTCCCGGCGAAGCCCGCTTCGCCGCCGCCCACGCCGTGCCGGCTCGACCGTGCCAGCGTGCGCGTCATTTTGTATCGACCGCGCACGATTGGCAATGCCGGTGCAGTGGCCGGCGGCGGAGGAATGCGAACCAATGAATCGATTCGCTGAAACCATTCCCGCAGGACCGCTGCCGCGTCATTCACCGGTCTATCGCGGGCCAAGCAACTCCGAATATGAGTTTCGCCAGTCCTCCGGCGGTTACCTCGATACCTTTCGGCTGGAGGACCCGCCGGTACGCTACTCGGTCTACTGCCCAGCGGCCGCGATGGGTGCGCACGAAGTGGACGCGCTGGTTTATGTGCACGGTCTGCTCGACCGCTGCGGCTCCGCCCCGAAGAACCCCCCCGCTGATCTGATCACCCAAGCTCCATTCCGGCTCGGCCGCATCGTGGAGGACTCCGGACGGGCGCTGGTCTTGATTGTTCCCTTCATCGACTGGAGCAGCCCCATCTCGCTGGGGCAGCCCACCCTTCTCAATTCGCTGGTAGCGGCGGCGCGCAATCACTTGTCGGAGCTGCTGGGGGCGCCGCCGGATCTACGGAATCTGATCGTGGCCGGCCATTCCCGCGCCTACGGGGTCTTGGAGACACTGGCGAAGAGCTACGCTCATCCTCAAATGCGACAGGGCGCGCTGGCACGGCTCTCGGAAGTGTGGATGCTGGATACCACCTACGCCTGCGACCTCCGTGCATGGCTGGCGTTGCTGGGCGCGAAATCCTCCTTAAAGGTGAAGGTCTATTACCGCAGGGGCAGTTCGACCGAATCGTGCGGCCGGGAGTTTGCGGCCAAATCGGCCGGGAGCGGCGGCAGGCTTCTGGTCAACGCTCTCGATGCGCGCGCGGTGAGCCATTGCGGCTTGCCGGGAAGCGAGTTGCCCTCTCTGCTGGCGTCATATTCGAACGGTAGTTCGTCCGTCCAGGAGTTCGATGTCGACACAAGCCATCGGCCGCTGCGTGAGCGAATCCTCCAAACCGCCGAAGAGGAGTGGCGCCAGTGGAACCAGGGTACTATCGACGAGACAGACGCCAGCGTCACTCCGCTCCTCAAGGACTATTGGGACGCGGTCGGGCAGTCCGTCAAGCCCGAACAGCTCCAGAGCGCCGTATGGCAGGCGAGCCATCCCTGGAGTGCCGCATTCGTGTCTTATGTGATGCGCCAGGCGGGGGCCGGCTCATCGTTCTCTTATGCGGCGTCTCACACCGGCTATCTCGCCGCCGCCAAACGCGCCGCGGCGCATTACGACACATCCAAGTTCCAGGCCTTTCCCATCGAGCGGGCGGCGCTCGAGCCCGGCGACGTAGTCATCCACGACCGGGCGGCACGTACCAACGGGCCGTGCGCCGGAACCAATTTCGAAAACGCGGCCACCGAGGGTCACATGATCTCCCACGGCGAAATTGTATTGGAGGTCGATCCGGCGCGCCGGTGCGCCATCACCATCGGGGGAAATACTTCGCAGGAATACCCGCGCGTTCGCGGCGCTCTCGGCGGGAACACGGTCGGAAAACACAAAATCGCTATCGACGAACAGGGACTCTGCATTCCGAGTCAGGGGAGATGTCCATATTTCGCGGTCCTGAAACCGCCCGCCGGGAACTCCGCGCCGGAACACGAATTGCCGGCCCGGCGTTGGTCCTGGATGTCGCCGGACGCGGAGGCGCGCCACGGATCGGGTTCGGCATCGCTGGAATGGGACGTACCAGATCCGTCGCAATCAGGCGGCGGCGGTGCGGAGACACACGCCGTGCGCATCACGGTCGTGGGACACGCCAGTTCCCGCTGGCGCGGCGCCCGCAGCCGGACGGAGGCGGACCGGCTCAACGAAGCGCTCTCCATCCAGAGGGCCGATTCCGTCCGTGCATTCGTCGAGCAGATACTGCGAGAGCGCCTTCCGAGCATCCCGATTCTGCCGGGCACTTCTCCCGCGCCCGGGCAGCATCCCACCAGACTTCAGCTTGGGTCCTACGGAGTCGGGAGCCGCGAACCGCTCGCCCAATCCAGCGATCCGAATGAGAACGATCCCCGCAACCGCAGCGTTCAGGTGCTGATCGAGTTGACCACCACCCGATACGGCAGTACCA
>JASHSS010000840.1 GCA_030038565.1 Bryobacteraceae bacterium | reverse complement strand
CACGTTGGGGCAATTGGGAAAGCTGCCACACGGCGCCCAGGGAAAAGATGAACGACAGCAGCACCATCCCGGGGCAGATCAGATTAATGAGGAACTTGAAGGGAGCGTGGGGATGGGCATGGGAGTGATCATGACCGTGGTCATGGGCGTGGCCGTGAGGGTGGGCGTGGTCATGCGGATGCTCATGGTCGTGGGGGTGGTCGTGGCCATGCTCGTGGTCATGGGTATGTTGGTGAAAGCCATGGTCATCGAAGACCGGCTCGACGCCGGGGGCGAGGGCCACGGTGGACTCGGGCTGCGGGTCGAGCTTGCGGCCGAACAGCAGCATGAGTAAGGCGCCCGCGAGCGGGAACAGAGGGATCAGCCAGATCTGGTCGAGAAAGTTCACGGTTCTCCTACCACTTCAGCAAGTCGATTTCATCCACCAGGACGGTTTCCTTGTTGCGGAACAGGGCGATGAGGATGCCCAGCCCCACGGCCGCCTCGGCCACGGCGTCGGTGATGACGAAGATGGCGAAGATCTGGCCATCGATGTTGTGGAGCGCCTGGGAGAAGGCCACCAGGTTGATGTTCACGGCATTGAGAATCAGCTCGATGGACATCAGGATGACGACCACGTTGCGGCGCGTGAGCACGCCCACGGTGCCGATCAGAAGGAGAGCCGAACTGAGCACCAGGTAATGGAAGGTTCCGATGGGAGACATCGTCAAATCCTCTTTTTGGCCATGATGACGGACCCGATCACGGCCACCAACAGCAGGATGGAAGCGATCTCGAAAGGCAACAGGTATTCGGAAAACAGGGCGTCGGCCAGGACTTCGGTGTTGCCGAGAGCGGACGGGGCGACAGCGGCGGGCTCAGCGAACTGGAAGGCGGCCTTTCCGCGGTAGAGGAAGTAGCCCACCTCGGCGGCCACCACCGCCACGGCGGTGAGAGCCACCAGCCAGTGGCGGTTGAACTGGCGCTCCATAGCGGCCTGGTCGAGATTCACCAGCATGATGACAAACAGGAACAGCACCATGATGCCGCCCACATAGAGGACGATCTGCACGGCGAACAGGAACTCGGCCTGCTGCATGAGATAGATGCCGGCGACGCCGAGGAGGGAGACGATCAGCGAAATGGCGCTGCGCACGGCGTTGCGGCAGGTGATTGTTAAGATCGCGCCGCCCAGAACGAGCAGGGAGAAGATATAGAACAGCGCCGTGTTGACGTAAGTGGGGGTCATATGGAGTAGCGGCGAGGGGGAATTTCGGCAGCCGGGCCCAGAGAGCACCGCGGAGGAACGCAGATCAGATGCACGCGGATGGTCAACATTTGTAGGGGGTAGGCTTGGGTCCCTCTTCGAGCATCTGGCGATCCCAGATCTGGCCTTCGCGGGTGTAGGTGGCGAGTTCGAAGTCCTGGGTCAGCTCCAGGGCGTCCACCGGGCAGGCGTCTTCGCAGAGGCCGCAGAACATACAGCGGGAAGTGTCGTAGGTGAATTCGGTCAACTCCTTGCGGCGGGTGGCTTCATTACGCTCGCTGGTGACCACGATCAGGTTTTCGGGACAGGCGAGGGCGCAGAGGTTGCAGGCGATGCAGAGGGTCTCGCCGTTATCGGGATTGATATTGAGGCGGGGCGCGCCGCGGTAGCGCTCGGCGACTTTGGGCCGCTCGGCGGGGTACTGCTCGGTGTAGATGTATTTCGGATGTTGATTGCGGAAAGTTACCCAGAGACCTTGAAAAAGGTCGGTGAGAAAGATCTTATTCAGAAGCTTCTTCATATGCTTGCCATGTTACCGGTCCACTTCTCCCAGCACGATATCCAATGTTCCGATGACGGCCACCACGTCGGCCACGAGGGCGCCCCGGACCATGCGGTCGAGGGCTTGCAGGTTGACAAAGGACGGGGGACGGACGCGGACGCGGTAGGGTTGGGTGGCGCCATCCGAGACAATGTAATAGCCGAGCTCGCCTTTGGGAGCTTCGATGGAGACATAGGCCTCGCCAACGGCGGGCTTGATGACCTTCCCGACCTTGCCCATAATGGGGCCCTCGGGGATGGCGGCGACGGCCTGCCGCATGATGCGCACGGACTGGCGCATTTCCTGCATGCGGACAAGGTAGCGGTCGTAGGTGTCGCCGTTCTGGCGGGTGGGGATATCGAACTCGTACTTCTCGTAGCCGGAATAGGGCTGGGCCTTGCGGAGGTCCCACTGGACGCCGGCGGCGCGGAGGACGGGGCCGGTGACGCCGTACTCCTTGCACTCGTCGGCGGTCAGGATACCGACGTTCTTGAGGCGGCCGACCCAGATGCGATTGTTGGTGAGGAGTTCTTCGTACTCATCGACTTTGGGCAGAAACCAGTCGCAGAAGGCGAGGATGTCCTTTTCGAAGCCGTCGTAGGTTTCGTAGAGCAGGCCGCCGATGCGGAAGGCGTGGGTGGTGAGCCGCGCGCCGCAGTATTTCTCGAAGATTTTGAGGGCCTCTTCGCGCTCGCGCAGGCAGTAGAAGACAGGGGTGATGGCGCCGATGTCGAGGGCATGAGTGCCCAGCCAGAGGAGGTGGCTGGCGATGCGGTTGAGTTCCGTGAGAATGACCCGGATGGCCTGGGCGCGGGGAGGCGCCTCGATATTGAGCATCTTCTCAACGGCCAGGCAATAGCCCAAGCCGTTGGAGATGGCGGCCACGTAGTCCATGCGGTCTACGTAGGGATTGAACTGGGCGAAGGTGCGATTTTCGGCGATCTTCTCGACGCCGCGGTGGAGGTAGCCGATGACGCACTCGGTGCCCAAAATTTTTTCGCCGTCGAGCTTGAGGATGACGCGCAGCACGCCGTGGGTGGAGGGGTGCTGGGGGCCCATGTTGAGGACTAATTCGGTGGAATCTAAAAATGTGGCGTCCGGCATACCGTGCTTATTGGCCGCTCTCGATCTCCAGGTTCTCGCGTACCCAGGCCTGGTCCTGCTGAATAATAGAATAATCCTTTCGCAGAGGGTAACCCTGCCACTCCTCCGGCAAGAGGATGCGCCGCATATCGGGATGGCCGGCGAACTGGATGCCGAACATGTCGAAGACCTCGCGCTCCAGCCAGTTGGCGGCGAGGTGGACGGTGACGGCGGTTTCGGGCTTGTAGCCCTCGGGGATATACGTTTTCACGCGCAGGCGCTCATTGCGCGCGAAGCTGTAGAGGATGTAGACGAGATCGAAGCGCTCGGCGCGTTTTGGCCAATCGACGGCGGTGACATCCACGAGGTAGTCGAAATCAGCTTCCAGTTTGAGGTACTCGAGCACCGGGATGACGGAATCGGGTTTGGCGACGATGAAGTTCTGGCCCAGGTAGGTGGAGGTTTCGAGCACGCGGCCGGCGAAGCGCTCCTTGAGTTCCTGTGCCAGATCGCTGGTCCAGGGAGTGGCCGCCATGGTTGCGGGCGGCTTGGGAGGCGCGGCGTGGCCTCCGGCGGCGGGGGCTGCGGGCTTGGCGGCAGCCGGTTTGGGAGCGGCCGGTTTAGCCGCTGGAGCGGCGGGTTTCTGGGGCGGCTGAGACGCCTCGCCTCCCGCGGAGGGAGGCGTTGGAGAGCCTTCCGGCTTTTGCTCGTCGGCCATTCGTTTTCCTGATCGAAGATCACTACTTTTATCACCTGCGGTGCCGGGTGTCAAATTGCGGCGGGCGGCGAAAGAAGGGCATCCGGGCACGGAAATGAGGCGGTTGAGGCGGGGGGAACGGGTTCAGGACGACGCGAGCGGGAAGATCGGGCGGGGCGCGGGGCGGAACCGCGCGCTGAACTGCGGGCGGGATCGGGCGCGGCGACGGCGACACGAGCGGCGGGCGGCGGTTCGGGGGGCGCGGAGGGCGATTCGGGCGGCTCGGCGGGTTCGTTTGGATCGGGCGCAAGGGGCTGAGCGGATTCGGGTTGAGGGTCGAAAATGGGTTCGTTTGGTAATTCCGCGCGGAGCGACTTGAGGCGGTTGAATTCCTCGATGGCGCGGCGGTGATTGCGCTCGGCCAAGGCTTGATAGCGGAAGAGGAGTCTCCAGGCGTCGGATTCGCGGGCCATGCGCACGAAGCCATCGGCGAGAGCGTAGTCGAAGTTCTGACCGGTGGTCATGTCCTGGGGGTGGCAGAGTCCGGAGCTGGGAGGGTTGAGGTAGTTTCCGTTCTCGTCGGCGGCCTGGTTGATGCCATAGAAAAAGAGGCCGGCTTCCAGGCGGGCGGCGCGGAGGAGGACGTTCTGGGCAATGGCGATCCGCTCGAGGGCGAAGAGTTCCTGGGCGTTGACGGGCTGGTAGACGGAGACGAGGTCGGCTTTGAGCTTGCCGACAGCATCGACGTCTTCGAGGCGGAAGACCGCGAAGTGATCGGCGGTGAACCCGTGGCGGCGGGCGTTCCGGGAGGAGCGGGCCTTGCCCTCGGGGGTGCGCGGCCCCGTGGAACGGCTGGCATTGGCGCGATTGGCGGCGCGTTGTTTTTCGGAGACTGGCGGACAGGGCATGTGTGGTTCCCTCAAGCGCACTTGTAACACGAGAGACCCGGGCGGGAGGGTGGTGGTTTGAGTAAGTGTCGCGGGGAGAGCGGGTTGCGGGCGGGAGAAGTCTGTGAACGGAAGGGCGCGAAGTTGGTATACCATCGACTGATGGCCACGCGGGAACGCGGGCCGAAAGTACGGGGAGGAAATGAGATGAAGGCCGTCCGGCTGATTTTTGGGATTTTCTTTGTTCTCGGGCTGGGGATGCTGATCGGGAGTTACTTCACGATTCAACATACGCGCAGATTCCTGGCAACGGCGGTGGAGGCGCATGGGGTGGTGGTGGACCTGGTGTTCCGGGAGACCGGCGGCCGGCACGCTTCCTGGTCGTACTTTCCACATGTCCGGTTCCGGACCGCGGATGGCCGGGAGATCGATTTTGAATCGGGATCGGGGAGCAATCCGCCGTCGTATTGGGTGAATGAAACGGTGACGGTGCTGTACGATCCGCAGCAGCCGCAGAGGGCATACCTGAACTCGTTTGGATCGTTGTGGGCGGGCACGATTGTTCTGGCGATCCTGGGAGTGGCGTTTACGGGGCCGGGGGTGGGTTACGGGATATGGCAGCGGCGGAGCAATCAGAAGGAAGCCTGGCTTCGGGAGAACGGGCAGCGCATCCAGGCGGAGATCAAGAGCGTGGAGTTGAATCGATCGGTGCGGGTCAACGGAAGGAGTCCGTACCGGATTATCTGCCAATGGATGGACCCGATCCGCAACGAGGTACACGTTTTCCATAGCAGGAACATCTGGTTCGACCCGACGGATATGGTGCAGGGGAAGACGCTGGAGGTGCTGATGGATCCGAATAATCCGCGGCAGTATACGGTGGACACTTCGTTTCTGCCGAAAGTGGTTTAGGTATGGTTTAGGTGGGGAGGACGCCAAGGTGGCGGAAGGGCGCGAAGGTGGGGGGAAAACGCTCTCGCCAAGGCGCTGAGACGCAAAGGTAACGCCAAGAAGAAGAACACGGGGAGGCGCCGGATGGGCTTGCGCTACCGTTCGACCCGTCCTGGGCGCTTTTCGCTTCGAGGATATCGGCAAAATGGGGCGATTGTGATGTAATCAAAGCGCTTGGACGGATTCCCCCTATGGACCCGGCGGTGAGATTGAGGAGGTTCTGGAAACGGGTGCACCGGCGCGCACGCGAACTGGGGATGATCGCGCGCGGGCTGGCATCGACGGATCATCCGATCCTGGCGCACCTGATTCCCATGCGGCGCTGCAACCTGTCGTGCGCCTATTGCAACGAGTACGACGACGTTTCGAAGCCGGTTCCGCTCGATACCTTGCAGGAACGGTTGGATCAACTGGCGCGCCTGGGGACGACCATCATCACCATCAGCGGCGGGGAACCGCTGCTACACCCCGAGCTGGACCGTGTGATTGCGCACATCCGGCGGCGGGGGATGATCGCGGGGATGATCACGAACGGCTACCTGCTGACACCGGAGCGGGTCCAGCGGCTCAACCGCGCAGGGCTGGAGCACCTGCAAATCTCGATTGACAACGTGATGCCGGACGAGGTTTCGAAGAAGAGCCTCAAGGTGCTGGACCGGAAGCTGCAGGTTCTGGCGGAGCACGCCGATTTTCATGTGAACATCAATTCGGTGGTGGGCGGGGGAATCAAGAACCCCAAGGATGCGCTGACGATCGGGAAGCGTGCGGTGGAGCTGGGGTTCACATCCACGGTGGGGATCATCCACGACGGCGGCGGGCAGTTGCAGCCGCTGCGGGAGGACGAGCGCGAGATCTACATGGAGATGCGCGCCATGGAGAAGAGCAGTTACGCGCAGATCAATTACTTCCAGGACAACATCGCGCACGGCCGGGAGAACCGGTGGCGCTGCCGGGCGGGGGCGCGGTACCTGTACATCTGCGAAAACGGGCTGGTGCATTACTGCTCGCAGCAGCGGGGCTATCCGGCCAAACCACTGGCGGAGTACACTCGCGAGGATATCCGCAGGGAGTACCGCACCGCCAAGGGCTGCGCGCCGCGCTGCACGGTGGCTTGCGTACACCAGATTTCGTACATGGATTTCTGGCGCGGGCCGCAGGACCTCGCGCCCGCCTCCGGATCGGAAGTCGCCCCGGAGGGACCGGCCGAGGGGCTGGTGCAGATCCGTTAAAATATAGTGCCGGCGCGTGCCGGCCATTCATGAACCAGCCTTCGTCCCGCTTTTCAATCCAGTCTTCGTCCCCGTCTTCCTGGCGGCCGGATTCCTGGCGCGGGTTTGAGGCGCTGCAACAGCCGGAGTATCCCGACCAGGCGGCGCTCGAGCGGGTGCTGTGCGAGATCAGCAAGCTGCCGCCGCTGGTGACGAGCTGGGAAATTGTCAAGCTGAGGGCGCTGCTGGCGGATGCGGCGCGGGGGGCGTGCTTCGTGCTGCAGGGCGGGGATTGCGCGGAGCGTTTCGTGGATTGCACCTCGGCGCGGATCACCAACACGCTCAAGGTGCTGCTGCAAATGAGCCTGGTGCTGGTGGTGGGGGCGCAGCGGCCGGTGATCCGGCTGGGGCGGTTCGCGGGGCAATACGCCAAGCCGCGTTCGGCGGCGGCGGAGACGCACGGGGGGATCACGCTGCCGTCGTATCGCGGGGACATTATCAACCGGCCGGAGTTCACGGCGGAAGCACGGACGGCCGATCCGGAGCTGCTGCTGCGGGGGTACGAGCGGGCGGCGCTGGCGCTGAATTTCATGCGCGCGCTGATCAAGGGCGGGTTCGCCGATCTGCACCATCCCGAGTATTTCGACCTGGACTGGGTGCGGCACTCGCCGCTGGCGGACGATTATCATCGCATGGCCGCGACCATCAGCGAGTCATTGCGCTTCATGGAAAACGTGCTGGGGATCCGCGCCGGGGAGAGCGACCGGATCGATTTCTTCACCTCGCACGAAGCGCTGGTGCTGGGATATGAGCAGGCGCAGACGCGGCGAGTGCCGCGGAGGCCGGGCTACTTCAATCTTTCGACGCACTTCCCGTGGATCGGGCTGCGCACCAACGATCCGGAGGGGGCGCACGTGGAGTATGTGCGGGGAATCGAGAACCCCATAGGGATCAAGGTGGGGCCGGGCGCGACGCGCGAATGCGTAGCGGGATGGCTGGATAAACTGGACCCGGGACGGAATCCCGGACGGCTGACGCTGATTCACCGCTTCGGGGTGAGCCGGATTGCGGAAGAATTGCCCCGGCTGATCGAAATAGTGCGCGGGGAAGGCGGGCGGGTGCTGTGGATTTGCGACCCCATGCACGGCAATACGCAGACGACCGCCAGCGGGGTGAAGACGCGGCGGTTTGAGGACATCCAATCGGAAGTGGAGCAGGCTTTCGACATCCACAGGGCGATGGGCCAGCAGCTTGGCGGGGTACACGTCGAGCTGACCGGCGAAAACGTGACGGAGTGCGTGGGCGGGGCGCGCGGGCAATCGGAGGAAGACCTGGCGCAGGCGTACGAATCGGAAGTGGACCCGCGGCTGAATTACGAGCAGGCGCTGGAGTTGGCCTTCCTGATCGCGCGCAAGATGAAAAGGACCAACGGAGGGTGAAGCTGCGGGACGCCACCGGCCGGAGTCCGGCAGGTTTCTGTTCCCATGAACGCCGAGACCCCGCGGCGTGGAGGTTCCGGAGGAGGCGGCTTCAGCGGGACCCCAGGTAGATGTCGTGGAGGCGCAGGATGCCGAGGGCGCGGCCGGACTCATCGACGACGGGGAGGACGGAGATCTGCGAGGGGCGGCGCTCCATACGTTCGAGGGCTTCGGCGAGGGTGGCGGAAGGGCCGATGGTGACGGGCTGGCGGGTCATGGCGTCGGCCGCGCGCAGGCCGCGGATATCGTCGTGATTGGTGAGGGCGCGGCGGAGGTCGCCATCGGTGAGGAAGCCGGCGAGAGTGCCATCGGGGGCGATGACGCAGGCTGCGCCGAGGGGGCGGCGGGTCATGGCGATGATCACCTCTTTCAAGGGCGTGGCGGGGGTGACGAAGGCGGCTTCGGCGGCGGGGTGCATGGCCTGGCGGACCTGGAGCCGCAGGTTGCGGCCAAGCTGACCGGCGGGGTGGAAGCGGCCGAACTGGGCAGGGGTGAAGTTGCGGGCGCGCATGAGGGCGATGGCTAAGGCGTGTCCGAGGGCCAGGGCGGTGACGGCGCTGGCGGTGGGGGCGAGGTTGTGGGGGTCGGCTTCGCGCTCGACGGAGGCATCCAGCAGGACATCCACCTGGGAAGCCAGCGGCGATGAGGCGTTGCCCAGGATGCCGATCAGCGGGGAGTGGAATTCGCGCAGCGTGGGAACCAGGGCGCGTAGTTCCTGGGAAGCGCCGTTTTTGGAGATGAGCACGGTGGGATCGCCGGGGGTGTAGATGCCGAGGTCGCCGTGGCCGGCTTCGGCGGGATGCAGGAAGACGGCGGCGGTGCCGGTGCTGCAGAAGGTGGCCACGATTTTGCGGGCGACGTGGCCGGATTTGCCGATGCCGGTGACGACGGTTTTCCCGGAGTGGTGGAGGATCAGCTCGACGGCGCGGATGAGTTCGCCATCCAGGCGGGCGGCGGCGCGAGCGAGGGAGGCGGCTTCGATTTCGACGGCCGCGCGGGCGGCGGCGAGCCATTCCTGGGGGGAAGCGACGGAGGGCACCGGGCCCATCATCGCATGGCGTTAAAGGACGGTGGAGACCGACGGGTCGGGCATCGGGCGGTTTGGCGAGGACAATTCCGGATCTGGATCGCTGGCCGACGAATGGTTTTAAATGGTAGGCCCGGCTGGACTCGAACCAGCGACCCCCTGCTTAGAAGGCAGGTGCTCTATCCACCTGAGCTACGGGCCCAAAGTATAAAACTAAAAAGCTTACCCTGTTTCCATTCTCTTCAAAATCGGCCGATGCGGGGATTTTTGTAGGGACCCCCAACGAAAATCAGCCTTTGAGTGACGCGATTGCATCGCGTGGGCCGCCACCCGAATACGCACGGCCGCACTCACATGGCCCATCATAACAAGCATGGTGGTCTCGGGTGCCCCGCTCTCGGCCCATCGCCCAGCGGGTGGAGGCAGGCTCAGCTCTGCTCGTCGCACAGCCGCTCGATTTCGCGCTGCAACCGTGGATCGGGCCTCAGGCGCTGGGCGATCTCCATTTGTATTGCGCATCCACAATAGCCGCTCGCCGGGGCCGGCGGCTCTGTGGTCGAGGTTCCAGCCTACTTCGAAAACTGCGGCTTCTCAATGTGGTCGATCGTCAGGATATCCAGGGCCCGGCGTGATTCCACCAATTGAAGATCGAGTTGATCCTTCACTGCGGCAAGAAGCGAGGCGGTGTTCCCGACCTGCCAGTTGAGGGTGATGTCGAAGCTGCCGGTGATGCCGGTTTCATCGAACACGGGCCGGTGAATAAAATCGCCCAGCGCGTTGGCGAACGCCGCTACGGTCGTGTTGGGCATCGATATGACCGGGGCGCCCTTGGCGGGTGGTTTGGTGTCGGCCCCCGCGAACGGCTTGAGAACGTACACCGGGACCTCCTTTTTCTCGCGGCGCGCCACCATGTGGAAGCGCGCTTTCAGCTCCCGTTGCATGAGCGGCTGGAAATCCGCCGGATTCGCGACCAGCGCCGTGATGGCGTAACGATCGGCGCCGATCCAATCCGGTCCCGCGATGCGGTTCTCCGGCAGGCCGTAGAGACGCGCCAGCACCTTCTTCAACGTGACCCCTTCCGCCTGGACTCCGTCGGGGCCGAAGCGGGCATGGTCGCGCGTGGGCGGCCCGATGGAGAACTGCTTCCAAGCCGGCGCCTGGACGTCCTGCCCCCACAGGGCCACTGCGGCCAGAAGCACGTCGATGATTGTTCGCATTTCCGAACCTCGTTGCGGTGGGTGTTGCGGTGGGCGCTGTTTGGCCGGTCCCGCCAGCATCGGGCCGCGTTCTCCCAAGGCCGATTCTACCTCTTTCGACCTCCAATCGTATGTTTTCGGACAAGCCGGCGATGCCCGAGGGCTTCCGATCGCCGCAACCCCGGCAGACACCCCTCGGTTTACGATTAACCCGTTGATCAAGGATTACTCTCAGCAAGTGCCGTGGTAACCTGATGCTGGAGTGGGGTCGTCACGGTCACGCACCGCGGCTGCGCTGTAGCGCGCAGGAAGGTCGGGACGTCCGACGCTGAGCAAAATGGGGTGTTCGGGTTGACACTGTAACATCGCGATTGCGGCGTATGGGAGCAGCACATGGGATCTCTTCTCGCTTCGTTCGGTCGCCTGGCCGTTCTCGTTTCTGCGGCGTGGTCAATGGCGGCATTTGCCCAACCGGCCTGCAGCGTTCGCTCAGAGGCGAAACTAGACACGATTACCGGCCGGTTCTCATTTGGCCGGTCCACGCTGGCGCTGACGCTTCCCCACGTACTGTACCGATCCGATCCGTCGGTCGTATACATGCAAGTGTCGGGCGGGGACTTTCCCAAGGAATTACTTCTCGACTCCAACGGGGAAAAGGTGCGTATCCAGGATGGCGCTGAGTTGCATTTATTCCCAAAAGGGAAAACGCCACTTACATTCTCCGAGCGACTTACATTCTCCATTACCGACACAGGCGGCAAGAGCCTATGCGATTGGGTGACCAACGTGAGAACTTCAAGGGTCGATCCACCTCTCATTCCGCAGGGGTTCGGCCCCCAGTCTGATCTTTCATACGAGACTAGGAGGCCTCGTTGGACTATCAAGACGCAGGGGTTCCGCAATGCGGGCGATCCAATCCTGCTGAAGGTGGGCGGAAATTTCGTGAGCCAGCCGGGGGAGTTTTCGATTGACGGCCTTCCAGCGACGGTGCTGGCGCGGAATGCATGTCAAGTGATTTTGGAGGACCCGCATCCGGCCGCGGGTATGCGGGTTATCGAGTCACGGGGTTATTCGGTTGCCATCCCGGTTGTTGTTCTTGAAATGAAATTACTTAGTTCGACCTCCCGAGGACCTACGAGCATCGAATTCAACCTACTCGGCCGGGACCGGATTGACCTGCCTGCGCCCTCGGACCGCAGTCTGGCCTTCACCAACTTCGATCCTAGCCGGGTACAAATCGTGTGTGCTAAGCCTTGGCATGGTTTAGACTCCACCTTCATCCGCCTGCATGGTAACGACGACAGGCTGACAGGGTCCTGCCGGGTAAAGCTCCTCCAACCGGGGCCGGTCAGCATTGATGCCAGGCTAATGGAAACCCAAACGCAGGGCGGATGGCCCTGGCTACGTTAATCCGTGGCATGCCGCAATAGCAAGTTGGAGCGGCCTATTCCGCCGCGGGGCAGGAATAGAACCGCGCCTTCTCCCTCGGCGGCATCCAGCCAGCGAGTTGGCGCCCAGGCCGGGGGCTCGCGCTATCCTGTATTCCATGCGTGCATTCCCATTTCTGCTGGGGGCGGCAGCTTCGGCCGCGGCCTTCGCTCAACCTGCCACGCTGGTGCTGCGGAACGGAAAGATCGCCACCATGAATGCCGCCGCGCCGGTGGTGCAGGCGCTGGCGGCGAGAGGCGACAAAATCGTGGCTCTCGGCAGCGACCGCGAGGCGGCCGGCTGGATCGGCCCGGCCACCAAGGTGATCGACCTTCACGGCATGCTGGCCATTCCGGGCTTCATCGAAGGGCACGGGCATTTCACCAGCCTGGGCGAGTTCCGCATGGGCCTCGACCTGCGCGAGGCGCGCACCTGGGACGACATAGTGGCCGAAGTGGGCCGCGCCGCTAAACAGGCCAAGCCGGGCGATTGGATCGTGGGCCGCGGCTGGCACCAGTCCAAATGGGACCATCCCCCCGATCCTAACGTGGAAGGATTCCCGCTGCACGCTTCGCTGGACAAGGTTTCCCCCGATAACCCGGTGCTCCTGACGCACGCCAGCGGCCACGCTACCTTTGTCAACGCCAGGGCCATGCAATTGGCCGGCATTACCCGCGATACGCCCAATCCGGCGGGCGGCGAGATTCTCAAGGACGGCGCCGGCAATCCCACCGGCCTGCTGCGCGAGCGCGCGGCGGCCCTGGCCAGCGGCGTCTACGGGCAATGGCAGGCCAGCCACTCGGATCTTTCGCAGGAGATCGCGCGGGCCACCGAAGAATGCCTCTCGAAGGGCATCACCACGTTTGAGGATGCCGGCTCGCCGCTAGCCACCGTAGACGTTTTCCGCGCCATGGCCGAAAAGGGCCAATTGCGCCTGCATTTGTGGGTGATGCTGCGCGCATCGAACGCGGTGCTCGAAGCCAATCTCGACAAGTACCGCACCATCGGCGAGGGCGGCGGCTACCTCACCGTGCGGGCCATCAAGCGATACATGGACGGGGCCCTCGGGTCGCGCGGCGCCTGGCTGCTGGCGCCTTACACCGACAAACCCGATAGCACCGGGCTCAACGTGGAAGACCCGACCGACATCCGCAAGGCCGGGGAACTGGCCCTGGCGCACGGTTACCAGCTTTGCGTGCACGCCATAGGCGACCGCGCCAACCGCGAAGTGCTGAACATCTACGAAAGCCTGTTCCGCGAGCATCCCGAACGCAAGAACCTGCGCTGGCGCATCGAACACGCGCAGCATCTGAGCGCCGCCGATATTCCGCGCTTCGCCCAACTCGGGGTGATTGCGGCCATGCAGGCCATTCACTGCACCTCCGACGCGCCCTACGTGCTGCTGCGCCTGGGCCCCCAACGGGCCGAAGAGGGTGCCTACGTGTGGCAGAAGCTCATGAAATCGGGCGCCATCGTGGGTAACGGCACGGACACGCCGGTAGAAGATGTCAGCCCCCTGGCCTGCTATTACGCGGCCGTGAGCCGCAAGTTGAAGGACGGAACGGTCTTCTATCCCGACCAGCGCATGAGCCGGGAAGAAGCCCTCAAATCCTACACCTGGAACAACGCCTACGCGGCCTTCGAGGAGACCGTGAAGGGATCGCTCGAGCCGGGCAAACTGGCCGATATCACCGTGCTCTCGCGCGACATCCTGACCATTCCGGAAGACCAGATTCCGGCGACGGACGTGGTCTATACGATCGTCGGCGGCAAAGTGATGTTCCAGCGGTAAAGCCCCGCGCGGACGCGCGGCGGGACTCGATAGCCCCAAAGAGCCGTTCCGCTGTTCTTATTTCAGACTAACCGCTCCCGCTTCTCGGGTTGCCTCCGATACCTGCCTCCTGATATCCTTTGAATTAACAATCCCGCATTTGAAAACAGGAGAAATCATGGCAGTCAAAGTTGGCATTAATGGCTTCGGCCGTATCGGCCGGAACATTGTCCGTGCGAGTCTCGACCGGAATGACGTGGAATTCGTAGCGGTAAACGATCTTACCGATACCAAGACGCTGGCGCATCTGTTGAAATACGACTCGGTGCTCGGCCCGCTGCCCGTAGCGGTCACCGCGGACGCCGATACCATCACCTTCGGCGACCGCAAAGTGAAGGTCTTCGCGCTTAAGGATCCGGCCCAACTGGATTGGGAATCGGTGGGGGCTGAGATCGTGGTGGAGTCCACTGGCAAATTCACCGACGCCAAGGATGCCTCCAAGCACCTGCACGGCCCGGTGAAGAAGGTCATCATTTCCGCGCCGGCCAAGAACGAGGACGTCACCTTGGTTTTGGGTGTCAATGACGCCGCCTACGATCCCGCCAAGCACAACATCATTTCGAACGCCTCCTGCACCACCAACTGTCTGGCTCCGGTGGTGAAAGTGCTGCACGACGCTTTCGGGATCCAGAAAGGATCGATGACCACAATCCACAGCTACACCAACGACCAGAACGTGCTCGACTTTCCGCACAAGGATCTGCGCCGGGCGCGCGCCGCGGCTCTCAACATGATTCCCACCACCACCGGCGCGGCCAAGGCCATCGGCCTGGTGATGCCGCAACTAAAGGGCAAGCTGGACGGCTACTCGATGCGCGTGCCCACTCCGGACGTTTCGGTGGTCGATCTGGTGGCCGTGCTGGGCCAGACCACCACCACGGAAGCCGTCAACGCGGCGCTGAAATCGGCCTCCGAGGGCTGTCTCAAGGGCATTCTGGCATACACCGAAGATCCCGTGGTGTCGACCGATATGTTGCACAATCCCAACAGCTCGATTGTGGACGCGGCGCTGACCAAGGTGCTGGACGGCAACCTGGTGAAGGTGGTCGCCTGGTACGACAACGAGTGGGGCTATTCCTGCCGCGTGGTCGATCTGATCGCATTCCTCACGGCCAAGGGCCTGTAAACCAAAACCGACAGGCTGGAGCCGGCCCTGGCAGGCCTCCGCCGGCTTCCGCCCGCCGGTCTTCAAATTCTTCCAACCCCGCCCTCGCGGCCGCCGTCCAAAGTTTGTTGTCATGAGTACAATAGGAAATATGAAGCTACTTGCTGTCGCCCTGGCGGTTGCCTTTCCCTGTCTGGCGCAAATGATGATACCGGAGCCGGATAAAGGAAAGGCTCTCGGCAGCCCCACGGCGCCCATCACCATCGAAGTATTCAGCGATTTCACCTGTCCCCATTGCAAGCACTTCCACGAGACGGAGTTGCCCGCGCTGATGCGCGACTA
This sequence comes from Bryobacteraceae bacterium, assembly GCA_030038565.1. Lineage (GTDB taxonomy): Bacteria > Acidobacteriota > Terriglobia > Bryobacterales > Bryobacteraceae > JOPF133. Next base: position 10,218 of record JASHSS010000840.1, on the reverse strand, counting down.
CATAGTGAAAGGGAAAGTCTACCTGGTAAGCCGCGATTTCCCGTTAACCGGCCCCGAACACCAGTATTCGCGGCAGGCCGCCACCTATGCTACCGCCGCCGCGCGCATCGGTAAGTACGAGCCGGTGGCCGACGCGCTGTTCGCCAACCAGGACTTTACCAAGCCGACCTCTTGGGTGGTGAACGGCCAGGTCTGGGAGTGCGTGGCAGCCGTGCTGACCCCGGCCGAGCGGACCCGCGTCCAGGCGTTGGCGAAGGATCCCGGCGTGGTGGCGGAAGTCGAGCGGGAGTTGCAGGAGGGCCTCGCGACGGGCGTGAATTCCACCCCCACCCTGGTCGTGAACCGCGGCGGCAAACGCTTCCCGATCCCGTCCACGGTGGACTACAGCCTCTTGCGGTCGTTCCTCGATGCCCCCAAATAAGACCTTTCGCACGCTGGCCTCGGTGCTGCGCCTGATGCTGGGCGGCATTTTCATGTTCGCCGCCTGGATCAAAATAAAAGACCCCATGTCGCGGGCGCTTTTCGCTATCGACCTGGACGCTTACAAGATTATCCCCCTGCGCTACGTGCAGACGGTGGCGTGGATGCTGCCGGTGGCCGAGATGATGCTCGGAGCGGTGCTGATTCTCTCGGCCGTCGGGGTCCTGCTGCGGCCTGGAAACCGCCTGCTGATGGTCTCGTTGCGCCTCTCGAGCGTGCTGGTTTGCCTGTCGCTGGTGATTTTCATCGGGGCGATGAGCTGGGCCAAGCTGTCGGGCAAGAACATCGATTGCGGCTGCTTCGGCCCCGGCGAGCCGATTTCGTGGAAAACCATGGTGCGCGACGGAAGCATGCTGGCCGGCGCCATGTTCGTGGCCTGGACCGCCTTTCTCCCCCGCCGAAAGACCGCCTGATGGGCGTTCTGGAGCGCGAACTCGCGTATCACGAGAAACTCTACTCCGGATTCGCGCAGGCGCACTTCGCCCGTCCCGCCGTCCGGGCCTTGCGGCGGCACATGGCTGCCCGCATCCTGAGGCTCACCGGCGCCGGAGTGCGCTCGCGGGTGCTGAGCCTGGGGTGCGGAATCGGCGACACGGAATTGCTGCTGGCGCCCCAGGTGGGTGAAATCGTGGGGATCGATCTTGCGCCCGCGGCCGTGCGCCAGGCGCGCCAGGACGCGGCGCAGCTCGGTCTGGCCAACGCGCGCTTCGTGGAAGGCGCCGCGGCGGATGCCCCCGCCGGCCCGTACGACGCAGTGGTGGCCATTTTCTTTCTGCACCATCTGGCGGATTCCGCGCTGGCCGATGCCCCGCGCCAGGTGAAGGCGCTGCTGGCGGAGGGCGGCGTGTTCTATTCGCTCGATCCCAGTTGCCGCCGCCTCTCCGGCGCCGTGGGGCGGGTGCTGTTTCCGAACCTGATGAAGCGCTATCAAACCCCCGATGAGCGCGAGTTGGACCCCTCCTTCACGGCTGGATTGTTCCGCGCCGCCGGTTTCGACACGCGCCTCGAGATGTACGATTTCGGCTCTTCTCCGCTGGCCGGTCTTGCTCCCGGCTGGCAAGCCGGCTATCGCGCGGCGCGCAAACTGGACGATTGGCTCCTGCGCCTGCCGCCCCTCCGGCGGCGGGGAAGCAATTTCGAGATCGTCGCCCGGCTGGAGGCGAAATCGCCGGCGCCGGGGCGTGGCCGCTTGCCGGGAGACCCTTTCCCGTGAGATGCGAGGGCCGCGCCCCGGTCCTGTTATCCTCATAACTAAGGAAACCAGCACGTGAAAGGGCTTTGCATTACCATGCTGTTGGCCGGCGCGGCGCTATCGCTGCAGGCTCAGAATCTCGCCGATTTTGAAAAGCAGGTCACCGAGTTCACCCTGCCCAACGGCCTCCATTTCATTGTTGTGGAACGGCACGAAGCTCCCGTGGTTTCGTTCGAGACCCTGGTGAACGTGGGTTCGGCCGACGATACCTCGGGCGAGACCGGGCTGGCGCACCTGTTGGAAATGCTGGCCTTCGAGGGGACCGAGTCCGTCGGCACCCGCGACTGGCCCGCCGAGAGCCACGCCCTGGATGCGGTTGAGGAGGCCGCCGATAAGCTGGAGGCCGAACGGAACAAGGGCCACCAGGCGGACGCCTCCAAACTGGACATCCTGGATGCCGAAATGAAGGTGGCCATCGGCCGCGCGCAAAGCTACGTGATCCCCAACCAGTACCCGCAGATCCTGCAACAAAATGGGGCCGTGGACATGGGCGCCTCGGCCAGCTACGATTCCACCGAGGTCCGCTACAGCCTGCCTTCGAATCGCCTGGAACTGTGGTTTCTGATGGAATCGCAGCGCTTTCTGCACCCCGTCCTGCGCGAATTTTATCGCCAGCGCGAGCGCATGGCCGAGGAGAACCGGGGCAAAGTGGAGACCTCGCCCCAAGCCAGCCTGGCGCGCACTCTGTTGGCTACGGCTTTCGAGACCGGGCCCTACCGCAATCCCGAGTTGGGGTGGGCAGGCGACCTGGCCACTTTGCGGGCCTCGCGAGCCAAGGCCTTTTTCGACAAATATTACGTTGCGGGCAACCTCACCATCACGATGGTGGGTGATGTGAATCCGGCCGACGCAAGGCGCCTGGCGGAACGATATTTCGGCCCGCTGCCCACCCGCCCCGTACCCGCGCCGCCGAACAGACAGGAACCGCCCCAGAACGGTCCCCGCACGGTGGAAGTCTACACCCAGACGCCGCCATTCCTGATGGTCGCCTACAAGCGGCCGGACATGTATGATAAGGACGATCCGGTGTTCGAAGTGATCCGCCTGATCCTGTCCAACGGGCGCACGGGGCTGCTCTCCAAGCGATTGGTGGAAGAGAAAGGGCTGGCGAGGTCCGCCCAGATGTTCACCCCCTTCCCGCGCGGCCGGTACCCTAATCTGGCGTTGTTTTATCTGGTGCCTTCGCCCAGCCACACGGTGTCCGAAAACGAGCGCGGGCTGGCGGAGGTGCTGGCGGCGATGGAGACCCAGGATGTCGAGCCGGAACTGCTGGCGCGAGCCAAGACGCAGGCTCGGGCGACAATTCTCCGGGGGCTGGCCAACAACGCAGGCCTGGCATCCTCGCTGGCGCTCTACCAGGCGGAATATGGGAACTGGCGCAAGCTGTTCACCTCGCTGGACGATCTGAACAAGGTTACCGCGCAGGATGTACAAAGAGTCGCGCGTCAGTATTTTGTAATCAACGGCCGGACGGTGGCGATTGCCGGGCAACCCGGCGCGGGCGGGGGAGAGAGTCGATGACGCGCGCGTGCCTGCTGCTGCTGGCCGTGACCGCGCTGGTGGCGCAGCCCGCGGCCGAGGTTAAGAGGCCGGCGCCGGCGCGTGGCGCCGCCGGATCGAACGCCGCGGCGGCGGGTGCATCCTATAAAGACCTGAAATATCCGCCCCTGCACCAGCCGGAAATTCCGAAGGTGGATGCCGCCACTCTGGGCAACGGGATGCGCCTCTACCTGCTGGAGGACCACGAACTGCCGCTGATCGAAGGGACGGCCCTGGTGCGGACCGGGACGCTCCTGGATCCGCCCGATAAAGCCGGGTTGGCCAACCTCACGGTCACGTTGATGCGCTCGGGCGGCGCCGGATCCTTGGCGCCCGACCAGGTGGACGACCGGCTGGAAGACCTGGCCGGAACTGTGGAAACCACCGTCGGGCCCGACTCCGCCACATTCACGTTCAGCAGCCTCAAGGAAAGCTCCGCCGAAGTGCTCGCGATTTTCAAGGCCGTGCTCACCGCGCCGCAGTTCAGCGATGAAAAAATCGAGCAGGCGCGCGCCGATGCGCGCAACGCCATCGCGCATCGCAACGACGACGCCGGCCGAGTCGCGCATCGGGAACTCGCCGATAGCCTCTTCGGCCGCGATACGCCTTTGGGCCGGGAGCCGGATTATGCCAGTGTGAGCAACATCCAGCGAGGCGACCTGGAGGCGTTTCACACCCGCTATTTCTTCCCGCGGAATATCCAACTCGCCATCCGCGGCGATTTCGATTCCGCCCGGATGAAGGCCCAGATCGACACGCTCTTCGGCGGTTGGCATGCGGACCAGCCGCCGCCGGAATTTCCCAAACTGCCTCCCGCGCCAGCGGACGCGCCCGGCATCCATGTGGCCGTGAAGAAGGATGTCAGCCAGACGTTCTTCGCCATCGGCCAAATCGGCGGCACGCGGAATGAGAAGGACTACGCCGCGCTGGAGATTCTGGCCGATATCCTGGGCGGCGACGCTTCCAACCGGCTGGCCCAGAGCGTGCGGGCCCATTCGAGCCAGGCCACCGTAAGCGCCCGCTGGGAGGCGGGATACAACCTGCCCGGCTTATTCGAGATTTCCGGCAGCATCACCTCGGTGACCACGGCGGCCTCGCTCAAGGCCATCCAGGAGGAAGTGGCCCGCATCCGGTCGTCCGAGGTTACCGATGAGGAGTTGAGGGTCGCCAAAGACGCCGCCATCAACAGCCTGGTGTTCGCCTTCGACACCAAGGCCAAAATTCTGGACCGCGTGTTGACCGATGCCTACTACGGGTACCCGGCCGATTTCATCGACCAGTATCAGAACGCTCTCGCGGCGGTCACTCGCGCGGACGTTCTGCGGGTGGCCCGGGAACGCCTCAAACCGGAGACCTTCGCCACCGTGCTGGTGGGCGATCCCGCGGATTTCATCCCGCCCGTAGAGTCGTTGAACCAGCCCGTCCAGAAGATCGATCTGACGATTCCCGAGGTGAAAATCACTCCCGTGAAACCGGATACCGCCTCGCTCGCCAAAGGCCGCGATCTCCTCACGCGTTTGCAGGAGGCGGTGGGCGGGCTGGGGAAACTGGCGGCGGTGAAAGATTCGATCCTGGTGGCTACCTACCTGGTGGAGCAGGCCGGCCACGTGACCACCATCAAACATACCGAGCGCTGGCTCGCCCCGATGCATTATCGCGAGGAGAACGAACTGGGCGGCGGCACGATTACGTCCTACTACGATGGCCAGTTCGGCTGGATCACCGTGCCCGGGGGGTCTGTGCCGCTCATCGGAGACACCCTTCAGCAGATGCAGGGAAACGCATTTCGCCAGATGCAGTTGCTGCTCCAGGGCGGAACCCTTCCGGGAACCGCGGCCAACGCGGTGGACAGCCGCACCGTCGAGATTACCGGCCCCAACGGCCAGTGGGCCCGCGTGTCGGCCGATCCGGTCACGGGATTGCCGGCGAGAATACGCTACCAGGGTTTCGCGAGAAGCGGCCCTCCGCCGTTGATGGAAGAAAACTGGTCGGATTTCCGCGAAGTCGCCGGCATTAAGGTTCCCTTTAAGATCTTCATTACCGAGGACGGCAGAAAATATGCCGATGTGACCGTCAACGAATTCCGGGTGAACTCCGGCCTGAAGCTGGCGGACTTGGAAAAGAGGCCATGATCAGATTCCTATGCATGCTGGGGGCGCTGGCGGCGGGGTGCGCCGCCCAATCCGCCGAAACGCGCCAGGCACGCGGCAAACGCGTGGTGGATGAAGCCGTAGAGGCGCTGGGCGGCCACGCCTTTCTGCACATGGATGACCGCGTAGAGACCGGCCGCTCCTATTCCTTCGATAACGGCAAGCTGGCGGGCACCATTCTCACCACGGTTTATACCAGGTACCTGCCGCCCGTGCCGGGCAAAGTCGAGCAACTGGAAAAGGATGCCTTCGGCAAGCCGGACGAATCCACCAGCGGGCTTCTTTACACCATGGACGGCGCCTGGGACTACACCTTTCACGGCGCCCGTCCGATGGAGGATCAGCGTCTGGCCGAGCACAACGAAAATGTGCTGCGCAACATCCTGTATATCCTGCGTCAACGCCTGAATGAGCCGGGCATGAGCTTCTATTCGCAGGGCGCCGACTTATGGGAGAATCGCGCGGTGGAAGTAGTCGATATTACGGATGCCGATAACAATACCGTGACCGTGTACTTCAGCAAGAACGACAAGGTTCCGGTGCGGCAGACGTTCCGCCGCCGCAATCCGGTTTACAACGATTTCGATACGGAAGCCACTTTGTTGGCGAACTATCACCGCTCCGAGGGCATTCAATGGCCCACGGACATCCGCCGCGACCGCAACGGGGTGAAGGTCTACGAGATGTACACCGACTCGGTGGAGTTCAATAAGAATCTCAAGGATAGCGTTTTCGCCCTGCCGCCTAAGTTGAAGGTGCTGCCCAAGGCCAAGTGAGGGGGAGACCGCCCCTTGATCCCGCCCGAAAACCTCGTCGAGCGCTACCGCCGCCGCTTCCAGCCGCGTTGGAGCGACCGCCTGCGGCTGGCCCTGGAGCCGCCCGCGCCGATGATCATGAACCGGCGCGAGCCGAAGGATTTTCCGCTGGGGCGGTGGAATCTCTATATCGGCGGCGCGGGGCGGCGGGTGGAGGGCTATGTCAACCTGGATCTCTTCGCCGTTCCCGGCGTAGATGTAGCCGCCGACGCGCATTGCCTGCCCTTTCCCGGCGCGCTCTTCCAGCGTGTCGAGTGCGACGCCGTCCTGGAGCACGTTCGCGATCCCGAACGGATGGTCCGCGAGATCGAGCGCGTCATGGCCCCGGGCGGCTATCTGCACCTAGTAACTCCCTTTTGCCATCCGTTCCACGAATATCCGAAAGACTACCGCCGTTTCACGCCGGACGGCCTGAAATTGCTGGCCGGCGACATGGAAGTCGTCGCTGAGGGCTGGCGCACCGGTCCGACCGCCACCGCGCTGGTCTTCGCCATCGAGTACGCCAAGCTGCTCGTGCCCTGGCGCGCCTGGCGCGCCGCCGCGCATTTCGTGCTCGGCTGGCTGCTCTTCCCGCTACGCTATCTGGACCTGGCGCTCATGCGCTCCCCCTACGCCAGCCGCCTCGGCAACCACTGCTATTTGTGGCTGCGGAAGAGGGGAACCGGGCAGACAGGCTGACTCCCCGACCAGGCTGCGAAAAAGGGCCCTGGCAGCCTGAAGGCATGCCCGACCACTCCCCGCAGGTAGCCGATCTTTGCTTGGTGGGGCAGGCGATTCGCCTGCCGGATTCAGGTTTTACGGCATCAACGCTGGCGCCAGCAGCCTCTCCGGGCGCTGCCGGTTGGTCTCGACAAACAGCCGGTATCCGTCGCTGCGAATGGTCACCAGACCGTCCTGGTCGGTGCGCAGGATCATGGCGTGGTGTTCCGCGAGGCGCTCCAGCACGTCGCCGTTGGGATGGCCGTAGCTGTTCTCGAAACCGGCCGAGATCACCGCAAACTCGGGCTGCGCCAGGTCCAGGAATTCCTCGGTCGAGGAGGTCCGGCTGCCATGGTGCGCCACTTTCAGCACGTCCACATGTTGGATTTCGTTCTCGTCGATCATGCGACGTTCGATGGGCCGCTCGGCATCGCCGCAGAGTAGGAAGGCGTGGCGGCCATAACGGATCCGCAGCACCAGCGAGTCGTCGTTTTTGGGTGTGTCGCCCGGAACGTAATCCGCCATGGGCGCCAGCACTTCGATTTCCGCGCCCCCGAACGCAAAGCGCGCGGGGGCGGTTAGCGGCTCAATTTTCACCCCTCTGCCCTGCGCGCGCCGGCGCAGGTTCTCCCAGGGTGGGCTTTCCTGAATCGCGCCGGTCCATAGTTCCCGCGGATGGAAATCGTCCACCAGCGCCGCCAGGCCCCCGATGTGGTCTTCGTGCGCGTGCGAAAGCGCCACCACGTCCACAGTTCGGAACTCGCGATTCCAGAGATAGGGCGCCACCACGTCCTCGCCCGTATCAAGCTGGCTGTGCTGCTGGTGGCCGAATGCCGGAATGCCGCCGCCATCCACCAGCAGGCGCTGGCCATTGGGGAAAACCACCAGGATGCTGTCGCCCTGTCCGACATCGATGGCGGTCATTTCCAGGTTGCCGGGCCATATCTGGGGCGCGAACGGCTCCCACAGCAACAGGGCCAGGAACACCGCCACAAGGGATGCCGCCGCGATGCGCCACCAGCGGCCGCGCGCCGCGGCGGCGGCGATCAACGCCACCGAAAACGCCACCGCCAGCCACAAGGGCGGCGTGGGAATACGCCAGTCCGGCTCGATCGCGGCATGCCAGTGGACCACGTGCTCGGAGAGCCACAGCAACCCCCCGGCCAGGTTCGCCACCCAGACCCAGCCCGTCGCCACGGCCACAAAACCCAGCGGGACGAACACCCCCAGCAGTGGCACCACGAAGGCATTCGCCGAGAGGCCGGAGATCCCCACGCGGTGGAAGTAAACGATCATCGGCAGCGCCAGACCCAACTGGATGATGGCCGAGGTCAGCACCATTTCGTAAATGAAAAAGAGGCAACGGGCGGGAAACGCGACCGCCCAATGCGGCAGCCGCAGAGTCTCGGCCAGCAGGCGCATCTCGATGCGGAACTGCGCCACCCGCGGCGGCAGGTGCACGTCGCGGCCGCGGTCGCTCAAACCGCTCAGGCCGCGCGCCAGGGGACCGGAGGTGGCCTGGACCAGCGGAACGGCAAACGCGCCCAGAAACCCGACCGCCAGAAAGGTGAGTTGAAAGCTGGCCTCGAAGAGCTGGCCGGGATCGGCGACGAGAAAGCCCAGCGCCACGGCGGCCAGCGCATTGAGCGCCCGGCGGCGGCGGTAAAAATAGCCGCACGCGAGCAGCAGGGTGAGGCCGGCAGCCGCGCGCGTGCAAGGAGCCTGCCATCCCGTCATCACCGCGTAGAACCACGCCGCCATGGCGGTCGCCATCAGGGCGGCGGTCTCCGGCACGAAGCACAGCCGCAGCAAGAACAGAAAAAACGCCGCCAGGATGGCCACGTGGGTGCCGGAGATCACCAGCGCGTGGAAAGTGCCGGTGGAGCGATAATCGGTGGTCCACACCTTTTGCAGTTGATAGTTCTGGCCCACCAGCATGGCCTGCATCATGCCGGTGCGGTACGGGTCGCCATGGTAGAGGCGGCTAATGCGGTCGAGGGCGGCGGAGCGCACATCCATCACCACCTTCTGGAATCGCGAGCCGCAACTGCCGCCGAGCACCCGCAAGGTATCGGCGGCGGCCGAGGCGGTCCAGAAGATGTCCTTGCGCGCCAGGTAGTGCTGGTAGTCGAACGCGCCGGGGTTGCCGTAGTTGCGCGGCGCCCGGACGCGCGCGTCCACCTCCACTTTCTGCCCGTAGGCCAGAGCCGGCAGGGTCTCGCCTTCTTTGGTGTAAAGAGTGACCTGCGCGCGGGCGTGCGGTTCGAGTTCCAGAATGAAGCGCTCGCGCTCGCCGGAGACCGCCGGTGGCTCGACCACGCAGCCGCCCAGAATTACGATCTCGCGCCCTTGGACATCCAGTTCGGGAGCGGGAGCGGGGGCGTGCAGCAGGGCGATCATGGCGCCGCCCGCGAACAGGCCCACGCAGCAGCACGCGCCCGCCAGCCAGCGCGACCAGCGCGGAGTCCCAAATCGGAGGGACAGAATGCCGAGGACCAGGAAGGCCCCCATCGCCCCGGCAAGTTCGGTTTTAGAGAATGGTACGAAGCGCGAGACCAGGATCCCCGAAGCGATGGCAGCCAGGGGCCCGAGGAGTGGATCCCTCACGGGAAGCTCGATTGTAGCAGGCGGCGGCCGGGGAAGTCGGGGCGGGGCACCGCCGGGGCCTCCCCGCGCGCCACGGTGGGCGCTGGCGGGGCATATGCCGCCCGGCTGCCGCGCGCGAAATCGGTCCCGGCGCGGGAGTGGGCTCGCGTGGGTGGGGCGTTGGCAGTGGGGTGCCTGGACCACCCCGCGCGCCACGGTGGGCGCTGGCGGGGCGTATGCCGCCCGGCTGCCGCGCGCGAAGTCGGCCCGGCGCGGGAGTCCGGCTCCCCGAGGCGTTGCCTGAATTGGCGCCATCGACGCTCTCGGGCCCCGGTTTCCCACCGTCGGCACGCCGGCCCTACCGTAGAATGGATCTATGGCTTCCCGCCGCCAATCGAAACTGCTCACCGCCGGTTCGCCTGCTCCGGACTTCCGCCTGACGCGTCTGGAAGGCGGCGAGACGGCGCTGGCGGAGATCGCCGCCCGCGGTCCCGCGCTGTTGGTGTTTTTCAAAAATACCTGCCCGGTCTGCCAAATGACCCTGCCGTTCCTCGATCACATTCACCGCGCCGGCAGCCTGCCCATTTACGGCGTCTCCCAGGACGATGCCCAAGACACCCGTGAATTCATGCGCCAGTTCGGGGTGACCTTTCCCATGCTGCTGGACCGCGAGGAAGCCGATTATCCCGCCAGCAAC
>JASHSS010000839.1 GCA_030038565.1 Bryobacteraceae bacterium | reverse complement strand
TGAACTGGCTGCCGAATATGCAAGCCTCCATGGAGGCGGTGCGCAAGACGCGGTCGGTGTGCGAAGCGGCCATCTGTTACACGGGCGATATTCTCGATCCGAAGCGCGAGAAATATCCGCTGGAATATTACGTGCGGATGGCCCGGGAGCTGGAGCGGATGGGCGCGCACATCCTGGCGATCAAGGATATGGCCGGCTTGTGCCGTCCGTACGCGGCGGAACGGCTGGTGAAGGCGCTGCGCGAGGAAGTGGGGATTCCGATTCACTTCCACACGCACGACACCAGTGGGATCAATGCCGCGAGCGTGCTGAAGGCGTCCGACGCGGGCGTGCACATCGCCGATGGCGCGGTGGCTTCGATGAGCGGGCAGACCAGCCAGCCGAACCTGAATTCGATTGTGGCGGCGCTGGCGCATACGCGGCGCGACCCGGGGCTGGACCTGGAGGCGCTCAACCAGGCGGCCGATTATTGGGAAATCGTGCGCGAGTATTACGCGGCTTTCGACACCGGCCCGAAATCGGGCACGGCCGAGGTTTACCTGCACGAGATGCCGGGCGGCCAATACACCAATCTGAAGGCGCAGGCGGAATCGATGGGGCTGGGCGAACGCTGGCACGAGATCGCCCGCGCGTATGCGGCGGTGAACATGGCCTTCGGGGATATCGTGAAGGTGACGCCGTCCAGCAAAGTGGTGGGCGACATGGCCCTGTTTCTGGTGAACCACAACATGACCATGGAGCAGTTCGCGCGCTTCGGACCCGATCACAACCTGACGCTGCCGGCTTCGGTGATCGAGATGTTCATGGGATCGCTGGGCGAACCGGAGGGAGGGTGGCCGCCGGCGTTGCAGAAGATCATTTTGCGAGGCGCCGCGCCGCTGGAGGGCAGGCCGGGAGCGCACCTGCCGAAGGTAGACCTGGAAGAGACCGCCGCGGTGGTGGAAAAGAAAATCGGGCGGCGCCCGTCTTACGACGAAGTACTCAGCTACCTGATGTACCCCGAGGTCTTCGTGAAATACGCGCGGGCGCGGCAGGCGTACGGAGATGTGGACGTTCTGCCGACGCCGCAATTCTATTACGGCATGGAGAGGGGTAGCGACACGGCCGTGGAACTGGAGCCGGGCAAGGCGCTGGCGATCAAGTTTCTGACGGTGGGCGAGCCGCACCCGGATGGAACGCGGACGGTGTTTTTCGAACTCAACGGGCAGCCGCGCGAAGTGGCCGTGCGCGACCGCAAGCTGGAAGTGAAGGAACCCGCCCGTCCCAAAGCCGACCCCAATCAACCCGGGCAGATCGGCGCGCCGATTCCCGGGGTGGTCTCCACCGTGGCCGTCGAATTGAACCAGGCCATCCAGAAGGGCGCCCGGCTGCTGGTGATGGAAGCCATGAAGATGCAGAGCACGGTGTACGCGCCCATGGCCGGGACCGTCACGGAGGTGTTGGTGCAGCCCGGGCAGCGCGTGGAAGCCAAGGACCTGCTGCTGACGATCACGGCTGGGTGAGAGCGCGGAGACCGTCTTCACCACGGAGGCGCGGAGGGCGCGGAAGAATCCCCCACGGCCTTCGGCCGCCCGTAGGTGATGAAGACTGCCCGTGGCGTGGCCGCCTCGCCGCATGCCCCGCCGGTTTCCCGGCGCGAGTGTTTTCCGGGAGATACGCGAACTTTCGGAACAAGCACGGAGTAAACGAACGCGCCGGGGAGGAAGCGGGGGTTCGGGGAGGCGCGGAGGGCGCACACCCGACGCATGGCGCAATGACGCCGATCGGGAATTTCCAATATGTTTGGGCTAGGATTGACTGATCGGTTTGTAATGCGGCAGCAGCAGCAGCAAAGAAGCGGCCGCCAGCGTGGCCCCTCCGAGATCCACAAGAAGTGCGTCGTAGGATCCGGTGGCATCGAAGGCGCGGCCCATAATGATGGGGCCCGCCGCGCCGGCGATGGCGTAGGCGGTCCACGAGAATCCGTATAAAGTGGAGAACGATCGCAGGCCGAAATATCGCGACAGCAGATAGGGCGTGACGTCGCCTTCTCCTCCCATTCCGAATCCGATCAGCGCAGCGGACCCCATTCCCATCGGCAGGGACCGGGCACCGGACAGCAGGAACGTGCCGAGCGCCGAGAGTGCGAAGAGACCGAAGGCGACGCGCGGCGCGAAGAAGCGATCCAAGAGCCATCCCGTGATGAGCCTGCCGGCGAGGATTGCGCAGCCCATGGCGGATACCGCGAAGGCCGCGCTGCCCGGCGAAATCCCGCGATCGGTCAACAGGGCGGAGAGATGCGTGATGGCGCCGTTCTGGCTGATCGAAATCAGAAACAGCTCGCCGACGATAATCCAGAAGATCCGGGAGCGCAACGCCTCCCGCACGATGGCGCCGGCGGCCGGCGGAGCCACCGAACGGGCCGCACTGGAACGTTCGCGAACGCGCCAGCCGCAAGGCAGCCCGATGAGAAGGACGCTGGCGCCCAGGATGGCAAACGCGGCCCGCCAGCCCACGGCCCGAATCAGACCTTGGGCCACGGGCGGAAGCACGATGGCGCCCAGCGCACCACCGCCCAAAAGTATCGAGAACGCCACGCCGCGGCGCTCCCGAAACCATGTGGCCAACACGCGCGAATACGCCAGGTGCGCGGTGCCGTTACCCACGATGCCGAGAACCAGGAAGGTTGCGTAGAGGTGCCACAGATGGCGCGTCAGCAGCGCGAGCGACGCGAAGGCGCAGCCGAAAACGGTCAGGCAGGGCAGGATGACGCGGCGCGCCGGATAACGGTCCAAAAGCCAGCCGAGCGGCGGTGAGCAGGCCGCCACTGCCAGCGCCGCGATGCCGAACGCCGTGGAGACAGCCTCGCGCGACCAACCGAATTCGGCGGCCAGCGGCTTTAGAAAAATGGCGAATGTGTAGATAAACAGCGATGCGAAGCTCACCAGAACGCACGTGGAGGAGGCAATCGCCACGCGCCATCCCGGATAGCGGATGTCGTGCTCGTTGGCCGCGAACCATTCGGCCGGCCGAAGCGTGGGTGTCAGATCAGTCGCTCTCCTTGCGAACGTAGCCGTGCCGGGCCAGATGCTGTCCCTGCGCGCGGTGCGCTTCCGCGGACATCTCCGCGACGCCCGTGGCGGTAATCCAGCGATTATAGAAGTTGAAGAGCGCACAGGTGGTGATGGCGTAGTAGATTGCCTCGTCGTCCCATCCGGCGGCACGCACGCGCTCGGCATCGGCGCCGGTAACGCCGGGCAAGTCGCCCGTGATCCTGGCGGCGAAGCGCAGCATGGCTTTGTCTTTCTCCTCGAGGGGCGAACTTTCCAGATCGCTCAGAACGCTCCGCACCAACTCCTCGCTGCCCAGCAATTCGGCGGCGGCTGCCGCATGGGCGCGAGTGCAAAAGCGGCACTCGTTCCGGTAGGAGGTCCAGGCGGCGATCAATTCACGCATCCCCGGACTGATGCTGGCAGGCGTCCGCAGAACGCCCTGGGTGAACTGCGAGAGGCTCCCGGTAAAAGACGGCTGAAACGCGAACAGATCCCAGATTTTCGAGTATTCCGCTTGGTGCGCGCGGGCCGAGTCGATCAGATCCTTGTATAGACCCGGCTTCGGGTTGTCTTCGACGCCGGGAAGGTACAGCGGCCTGGTCGTGTGCTCGTGAACAGGGGCTGTGGACATGCTGCTAACGGCCTCCCGCCATCGTGGGCTCAGCGACGCGGATATAGCCTTCGTGCGCCATGCGCGCGCCCATCTCGTCGTAGAGTTGCGGGTCGGTGGGGGCGAAGGTGGCCAGCCCATCCACGTAGCGATTGTACATGCAGAATGCGGCGGCGATCAGCACAGTGTCGTGGATCTCCAGATCAGTGGCGCCTTGGGAGCGCGCCCGGGCTACATCCTCTGCGGTGACGTTCTTGCCGCCCTGCTGCACCTTTCCGGCGATTCCAAGAAGCGCCTTCAGCTTCGCGCTTACCGGCGCGTTTGGATAATCGAAACGCACGGCATCCACCAGTTCGTAGTCGCCGCCGAGATGATGGGCCGCCGCCGCACGATGACTGGTCTGGCAGAAGTAACAGTCATTGCGCGTGGAGACAAACGCGGCGATCATCTCGCGCTCACCCCTGGTCAGCGTGCTGGGGCCTCGTAACAGCACTTCCGCCAGCGCACGCAACGGCTGGGCCGTCTCTGGCCGAAAAGCAAACGCACTAACGATTCCAGGCAGTCCTTCCGGTAGTTGAATATGCGGCATGGGTCCGGACCTCCAGTTCCGGGAGAGACTTGTCGAGTCTATCCTTGGCGCGGAGAAGACTCAATAATGGAAACGAACTATCGACCTCAGAAAATGAACTTCACCGCCAGTTGCATCAACCGCGGCGAAGCCGCCTGGAGGATCTGTCCGAACGCGGGAGACTCCAGGTCATTCTCCGGCAGGCCGAAATTGGGGTGATTGAGCGCGTTGAAGCACTCGGCCCGGAATTGCACGCGCCGGCTCTCGCCCATTCTGAAGTACTTGAACAAGGAAATATCGACGTCCTCGATGCCCGGGCCGCGCACTACATTGCGGCCCTCATTGCCGAACTGGCCCGCTTGCGTCACCGGATTGAGTTGCAGGAACGGCGCGCGGCTCACCCATTCGTTGGCGGTGTGCGGCTGGCCCGTATTGGGATTCGCAATCAGGTCGGGCCGGCTGGAATAGAAGCCGGTGATTTCCGGCGCGCTGCCCTGGAGCGAAACGTCGGCGCTGTCATAGACGGTGAACGGGGTACCGGTGGACAGGCTGGTAATGGTGTTGAGCTGCCATCCGTTGGCGACGAATGCCACCGCCCGCGGAGCATCCCGCCAGGCAGGCAGTGCCCAGCTTCCACTGCCCACAAACCGTTGGGTAGCGTCGAACAGCGACGGGCCATGTTCCGCCGCCAGGTCAAACGGATTCTGCGCCAGATCGTTTTCTCCCGCAACCAGGGTGGGGGCTGAACCGGCTACGTTCAGCGTGGAGATCCCGTCGAGGCTCTTCGAGTACCAGTAAGACGCCAGGAAGCTGAGGCCGTGAGCGTACTGCCTGGAGAGAGCCAGTTCCAGCGCGTGGTAGGTGGAACTGTCTTCGTCGGCCAGCAATCCGACCGATCCGTAATTGCAGACCCCGGCCGCGTTGCAGGTGGTGTACTGGCGGATCTGGTTATTGTTGTTGGCGTTCACCCCCGGCCCGTAGATGCTGGGGTTGGCTTCGATGAAACGCGGCAGGTGCGTCCCTTTGGTGCCGACATAGCGGATATCCAGCAGATAATCCTGGGCGATCTTGCGCTCAATAGAGATATTCCAGTTCTGCGAATACGGCGGCCGCATTCCCGATTGCACGGTCAGCACAGTCGCCGGCGCGACGAAATTCTGGGTGCCGAACGGGGTCGGGCCCCCTCCGTAAGGATTGGCCAGGTCGAATCCCGGTCCGGGCAACTGGTACGCCTGGGTCCACGGCAGCGCGCTGATGGACGCTTGCAGGGGACCGCCGGTGCCATTGGTGTAGCCGTCATAGAAAATGCCGTAGCCGGCCCGCACCACGGTTTTGTTGTCGCCGAACGGATCCCAGGCCAGGCCTGCGCGAGGCATGAATTCGCGATAGTCCACGGGCGCGATGCCCGCTGGAACCCCGGGGTCGCCAGGGAACAACAGCCCGGCCGGCGCGTTCGGATAGACCGTCGATTGCCGCCCCGGCTCCCATGCGTTCAGGCGATTTCGAATGTCGGTGTAAGGCGTGTTCACTTCGTAGCGCAAGCCGAGGTTGACGGTCAGGCGCCGGGTGAGGTGATACTCATCCTGGACATATCCGGCGCCCACCCACTTGCGAAGTCCGCGGTCGAACTCTCCGCCGCCCTGGAAAAACTGCACCGATTGCCCCAGCAGAAAGCTGGCGAAGGAATCGCTGGCCGGGAAGGGGGCGAATACGAAGAAGCCGTTGGTGGCGATTCCGAACAGGACATTGATCTGCTCGCGCGTGAAATCGGCGCCGAACTTGAGGCTGTGCCGGCCGCGCGTCATGGCCAGCGAGTACGATCCCTGGTAGTCGTTCTGATAAGTGTTCTGCGGTCCGGTAATCGGGTTGCCGAGCGACGCGTAGCCGCTCACGATCAGATAAGGAGCGCCGTCGTTTAACCCCAGCGTGGGGGCATATTGGAAACCGAGGCTGCTTCCCGGGGTGTGATTGACCGCCTGCCCGTTCAGGAACACGTTGCGGAGGAACGATGCGCGCACGGTCTGAACGGTTTGAGGCGAAAGGTGAACCCAGGAGACCGTGGCGGAGTTGGTGGCGATGTCGTCGGTCACCGGAAAACCGGGCACGCCGGCGCCCGCGATGGGCAGCGGATCGAACTCATGCTGAGACGATACGGCGTATCGTAGAAAAAGTTGGTCCCGATCGCCAAAATAGTGGTCCAGGCGGAAGCCTCCCTGGTCGTAATCGTTGGAGCCGAGCTGGGTGGATTCGAATACGTTGGTTCCGATATTGGGCAGCGGATAGAGCTTTTCCGCCTGCATCGCGATGGGACTTTGCATCGTCGCCGGGATTTGGTTTCCCGGGAACGGCTGTCCGGTGAACTCGTTGATGAGGGGAGCGGGCTGCCCCGTGGAAGGGTCCGTGAGGCCGGAGAAATCGCCCGTCCGTTCCGCGGCGGTCGGCACGATGGCCGCCTGCGTTTCACCGGCCGGATTGCGCTGCCCTTCGTAATAGAGGAAAAAGAAATCCTTGTTCTTGCGGATGGGCCCGCCCAGAGTGGCGCCGTATTGATTGCGGTGCAGCGGTTCCGTCTGCGCGGCGAAGAAGTTGCGCGCGTCCATGGCATCGTTCCGGAAAAATTCGTAAAGGTCGCCGTGAAAGCCGTTGCCGCCCGATTTGGTGACCATCGAGGTGGTCGCCCCGCTGGTGTCGCCATATTCGGCCGGCGCGTTCAGGGTCAAAATGCGGAACTCGTTCACCGCATCCACGGGCACGCGCAGGGCGTAGCCGCCATTCACGCTGTCCACATTGCTGGCGCCATCGAGCAGGTAATTATTGGACTCCGGGCGTCCCCCATTGACCGCGTAGGCCTGGCCGCTGCGCGCGATCCCTCCCGCCTCGGCCAGCCCGGAAGTCATGGGGGCGACACCGGGCTGTAGCAGGCCGAGTTGCGTCAGGTCGCGCCCGTTCAGGGGCAGATCGGCCGCCTCCTTCTCCGAAACCACATTGCCGATGGTCGGGCTGGTATCGATGGTTATGGCCTGCCCGCTGACGCTCACTTCGCTGTGCGCGCTGGCGATCTCGAGACCCACGGCCCAGGTTACCGTTTGGCCGATGTCGATGCGCAAGGACGAGGCCGAATACGACGCGAATCCCTTTGCCTCCACCCGGAGTGTGTAGGTGCCAATGGGCAGGTCGGAGAAATGGAAAGAGCCTTGCCGCGAGGAGAGCACCGTCCGGGTGAGACCGGTTTGCTCATTGTGGACACTGACTGTAGCATTCGATATCAGCGCCGCCGCCGGATCCGTGACCTGGCCTTCCAGGGTCCCGATGGGGGCCTGCGCCCAGACGGACGCGCACAGGCACACGAGTGACACAGCCAGTTTTCGCATAGGCGCGTTAAGATCCCTCCAGAGAATTACGAGAAGTCTAACGGATCGGCGTCGCCGCCACAATAATCGAAAGCGATTAGAGGCCCGTCTTCCGGAATCAGGATTCGGGATCTCACGCGTAGCGTTTCGAGAGCCACCGCCGCCGGGCCAGTTGCAGCAGGTTGCCGGTGAGCCACCACGCCATCAGGGCGGCCGGCCGGCGGTAGAGCGCCAGGCCGAAGACCAGCGGCATCAGGTTCCTCCAACGGGCCATGCGCGGGTCGGCGCCGGAGGGCGAAGGGCTGAGTTTCGCCAGTACGCGAGCGGCAAGATCGCGCATGGCGCCATGCGACGCCAGGGGCGGAGCGGGCCTCACTCATCCCGCAAAGCCGACCACGGGTCGATGCGTGAAGCTCGAAACGCCGGGCCGTAGCCCGCAGCGAGGGCGGCGGCAATCAGGATGGCGGGAGCCAGCCATAGCGTCAGCGGGTCGCGCGCCTTCATCTGGAAAAGGAACGATTCGACCAGCCGCGATCCGGCCAGGGCCAGCGGAATGCCGATGGCCAGGCCCGCTGCGCACAGGGCCAGGGCTTCGCCCAGGACCATCCGGAGGAGGCGCGCACGCGCGGCGCCCAGGGCCATGCGGATGCCGATTTCGTTGGTGCGTCGGGCCACGCTATACGCCATCGTGCCGTAGATGCCCACGCAGGCGATCACCACCGCCAACAAGGCAAAGCAGGCGCACAGCACGGCGAAGGTGCGCTCCTGCGAGATGGTGGAATCAATTTGCCGTTCC
>JASHSS010000838.1 GCA_030038565.1 Bryobacteraceae bacterium | reverse complement strand
CAGGAACGAGGCGGTGGAACCCTCAGCGATGACCGCGCCGCCCTCGTCCACGAATTTGAAAAGTTCCGCGAGGCCCTCCATGCCCATGCCGCCGCGGATATCGTCGGAGGAATCCGGCCGGCCGAAGCTCTGCGTTTCGTCGGTCTTTTTGTAGGGAATCGGCTGCGGGCCGCTCACGCCGTCCAGAATGGCTTGTGCGTTGCCGCCCGAGTGGGGGAAGACGATCACGTCGTACTTCGCGCGCAGGTTGCCTTGTTTCAGTTCTTTGTCGGCGAAGTAGGTGTACGGGATTTTGTAGTAATCGAGCGCGGCGCGCACCCAGCCTTCATCCTGGGTGCGGGACCAGGAATGCACGTAGCCGATGCGCGGCACGGTCAGATCGTGAGCTTTCACGGATGGCGGAGCGGCCACGGCCCAGGCTGAGAGTCCCAGGTCCTTCAGCATGGGTTCGAGGCTGGCGCGGTCCGCATTGGGAATGATCAGGGCGCCGGCGCGGAGCTTCCGGCCGTTGAGGTCGAAATCTTCTTCGGCAGCCATCATTTTGACGTTGGCCGCGCGGAAACGGAACGCCATCACGTTGTTGTCGCTGGTATTCTCCACGACCAGCACCGGGCCCGAGCCTTCCACGCCGCCGGCGGCTTTGGCATCGGCGGTGAGCAGAGTCATGGGCTGGTCGAGGATGGACTTCTCATGGGTCTTTTCGAGCTTCACGTCGCGCATGTACTGCATGGTCCAGCCGGTATCGTCATAGGGGCTGGGATTGGCGAGAGGATAGTTCTCGACGCTGGTGTACATATCCACCAGCTCGCGGTAAGGCTGATCGCCGCGGATGATGTAATCGCCCGGCGCCACATTGATGTTGCCCACTTTGAAGGCTGAAGTGGCGGTATGGACTTCGGCGCCCTGGCGGCGGAGTTCGTTGACCATGTCGGCGGCATCGGCCTTGCGGCGCTGTCCGGCGGGAATGATCCAGGCGGTGGGGCTATCCTTGCCTTCCTTGCCCTTGTCGATGGAGCGCTTGTTCTTGAGGTAGTAATTCTCCAGGTAGGTATCGCGGGTCTTGCCGACCTGGTTCAAGGCGAACAGAATGGCGGATTCCTGGATGTTGGTGTTGTTGCGGGGTCCCCACTTGATGGAGGGCAGCGGCGGATTGGGCCGGAACCATTCGCGGCTGGTGGTGGTGCCGCCGAGTTGCAGATTGGGCTGCACATCGGGACCGTAGCTCTGCACTTCATAGAAGCGGCCGAAGGAATTGTGGGTGAGGGCGATCCAGAAAAGATAGTTGGGGACCCAGCCATCGTAGTAGCCATAGGTCCAGACGCCGGGCACGCCGCGCTTGGCCATTTCCATGATTTCGGTTTCGGCCAGCCACCACCATTCGTCGATCTGGAGGGGATCGAGCGAGACGTTGTACGGGCCGGTACCGGTGGAGACGTAGAGGTAGGACTGGGCCTCGTGCAGATCGTGCAGGATGGTGGGATGCCACTCGAGGACGCCCTGGGTGAAAGCCTTGGTCATCTGGAGATACTGGCCCATGCCGTCGCGGTTGTCATCGTGCTGGACGTACTTGCCCCAGTACATCATGAGGCTGTTGCGGCTCACGCCGGGATGCTTTTTGGAGTAGTAATAGGCGTCCACCACGCGCTCGCGGCCGTCCACTTCGAGGACCGGGGTAATGAAGGTAATGACGTTGTTGCGGATCCCCTGGATGAAGGGGGTCTCTTCGACGATCAGGCGGTAGGCCAGTTCGATGAGCATTTCGGGGCCGCCGGTT
Organism: Bryobacteraceae bacterium; assembly: GCA_030038565.1. GTDB lineage: Bacteria > Acidobacteriota > Terriglobia > Bryobacterales > Bryobacteraceae > JOPF133. Next base: position 771 of record JASHSS010000838.1, on the reverse strand, counting down.
TCAGGGGAATGGATGCCGCTGTTGATCCAGTAGATGGGCTTGGCGGTGTGGAACAGCTCTTTGGCCTGCTCGTCGGTGATTTTGCGCGGGTCGCCGAGTTTGGCGAGCATGTCCTTGTACTTGTCGAGGTCCTTGATGGTGGCTTCGTCGGCGATGGCCAGGGTGACGATGTCGCGGCCCTCTTCGGTGGTTCCCATTTTCCAGAAGCGCGCGCGCGGCGAAGCCTGGGCGAGGGCCTGATAGTAGCGCTCGATGTCGTGGGCGTAGGTAAGCTCGCCGGGCTTGCCGGGAATGCGGCCGAGGAACTTCAGGGGCGAGGGCACGGTATCGGACGCCGGCATGTGGTCCACCAGTTCGGTGGAGATGCGCGGATCCTGGAGGTACTCCTTGATGAGGCGGGTGTACTCTTCATCCTGCTTCTGTGGAGCGGGTGCGGCAGAGGCTGTGGTGGCTTTGGCCTTCTTGGTTTGGGCCCATGCGGGCGAGGAAGCGAGAGCCAGCGCCAGAAGCGCGCTCCCCAGGGAGACAAAACGGGTGTGCATAGTGGAAAGTATCCTCTTGGATCTTTGAGTAATACCTCTTTCGACGAGCAGGTGTCAAACGCGGGGTGAAGCGCGGGGGGTGAAGCGCGGGGTGAAGCGCGGGGTGAAGCGCTGGGCGACGCGCGCGGGTGAAGCGCGGGGGCGACGCGCGCGGGGGGAAGCGCGGGGAAACGCGAGGGGGCCTTCAGGCGGGGCGGTTGGCGAGGATGAGCGGCGAAGGGCCGGGCAC
>JASHSS010000837.1 GCA_030038565.1 Bryobacteraceae bacterium | reverse complement strand
GATCCGAAGACCAACAAGAGCAGCAGGACGATCGAACTGGGGGTGCCGGGGGTGGCGGGGAAGATGGCCATCGGCCTGGGCTCGGTGTGGGTGACGGAGGAGGGATTTCCGCTCACCAGGATCGACCCGCAGACCGAAAAAGTGGTGCAACAGTTCTGGGGCGCGGGTGGAGGGGCGATCCAGGTGGCGGGGAACTCGCTGTGGCTGAGCAACCGGAATGAGAAGACGCTGTGGCGGATCGACCCGAAACGTGTGGCGGCGACGCTGGCGGAGTGAACATGAACAGAGGGGCAGGGATCGTAGCGGGGATGTTGATGGCGGTGGCGCTGGCGGCGGGACAGGGTACGCCGCCTGGATCCGGAGAGGCGCCCAAGAAAACGGGGAACCGGCGGACGCCCAAGCCGGGAGTGGCGACGCCGGGCGTGCGCAGGGAGATGTCCGCGATTACCCCGGAGGCGGTGTTCCCGATTGAAGGGACGCCCGACTGGCAGGTGCTGACGGAGGACGCCCTGTGGGTGGCCAACGGGCCGAAGAACACGGTGCACCGGCTGGACCCGAAGACCAATACGGTGGTGGCGGCGGTGGCGGTGGGACGGAGGCCGTGCTCGGGGCTGACGGCGGGATTCGGAAGCATCTGGTCGCCAAGCTGTGGCGATAAGAATGTGGCGCGGATCGATGTGAAGACCAACCAGGTGGTGGCCACGGTCGCAGTCGGGCCGGCCCAAAGCGAGGGCGGGATCGCGGCCAGCCCGGACGCCATCTGGCTGGTGACGGATCCGAAAGGGGTGCTGTCGCGGATCGACCCGGCGACGAATGCGGTGGCGGCGGAGGTGGCCGTACCGGCGAATTCGGCGGCCTGCGTTTACGGTGAGGGATCCATCTGGGTGACCACCCCGGAGAAGAATCTGCTGACCAGGGTGGACGCCCGGACGAATCAGGTGACGGCGACCATCGAGGTGGGGCCGCAGCCGCGGTTTCTGACGGTGGGCGGCGGGTCGGTGTGGACGCTGAACCAGGGAGACGGGACGGTTTCGCGGGTGGAGGCGGCCAGTGGGAAGTTGATCGCCACGATTGCCGTGGGAGTGCCGGGATCGGGCGGGGAGATTGCATTCGGCGAGGGGCACGTGTGGGCGACGGTGTTCCAGATTCCGCTGTCGGAGATCGACCCCGAGACCAACCAGGTGGTCAAGCAGTGGTTCGGAGCGGGCGGGGATTCGGTGCGCGTGGGGCACGGGTCGGTGTGGCTGTCGAACCTGCGCGAGCAGAATGTCTGGCGGTTCAGTCCCAAACAGCCGTAGCAGGAGAGGCCCCTGGCTCCGCCCGTGGGGTAGCAGAAGTTTGACCGATCCAGGTGTGCGCCTTTTGCCGCTGTTGCCAGGATTCGGAGGAGGGCCGGGTTTCGGATATATAATGCCAAAGGGTCTGCGCCATGTTTGCGCGACGATTGGCAACGTTGGGCCTGCTAAGCCTGGTGGTTGGGATGAGCTGGGGCGACTCCAGGGAGACGTCCGCGAGCGAAATGGTGGTGTACTTTTCGGCCGATTCCGGGCAGTCCCCACGCGTTTTGGAATATATGAAGCGCGAACTGGGGCAGATCATGGAGACGGCGGGATACCGGGTGGCGTGGCGCGAGACGCAGGGCGCGCGGCCGGAACAGACCGCGGGGCCGCTGATTGTGGCGCGCCTGGAAGGGATCTGCTCGCTCGGGGCGGGCGAGCACGTAGGGCCCGCGGCGGAGCAGCCCGCGAGCCTGGCTTGGACGCCAGTGGTGGATGGCCACGTGCTGCCGTTCAGCACCGTAAACTGCGGCAACCTGACGCGGACGCTGGCGCCGATGCTGGCGGGGGAGCCGGTGGCGCGGCGGGATTTTCTTTACGGGCGGGCAGTGGCGCGGGTCCTGGCGCACGAGTTTTATCACATCCTGCTGGGAGTGACGGAACACGCCGCGGAGGGCGTGGCCAAATCGTGCTTCAGCGCCATGGACCTGGTGACGGAGCGGTTTGAGTTCGAACAGACAACCCTGGCGCGCCTCGGAAAGCACGCGGGCACGGGGGCCGAGGCGGGCGCGGACGAGGCGGCCGGGCGGTAGGGCGGCGGGGAGCCCGCGCGAGGACTCGGAATAAAATGCACCCATGACGACACTGCGGCAAGACTTGCTGTACGCCATCCGGATGCTGCGGAAATCGCCCGGCTTCGCCGCCATCGCGGTGCTCACGCTGGCGCTCGGGATTGGCGCCAATACGGCGCTTTTTTCGGTTGTCCATGGCGTGCTGCTCAACCCGCTGCCTTATCCGCACGCGGAGGAACTGGTCGCGGTTTATCAAAAAACCACCGGATTCGACCAGGGGCCGGTAGTGTATCTGAACTTCCTGGACTGGCAACGCGATGCGCGGACGTTTCGCTCGATGGCGCTATACCGCAACCAGGATTACAACTTCACCGGAACGACTCAGGCGGAACGGTTGAGCGGCTACATGATTTCGGCGGACTTCTTTTCCACCCTCGGGGTGAAGCCAATTCTGGGCCGGACATTCCGGCCGGAGGACGACCAGGTGGGCGCCGCGCCGCTGGTAGTTCTGGGCGGAGGTTTCTGGAGCCGGGAATTCGGATCTTCGCCGGACGTGATCGGGAAAGCGCTCACCCTGAATGGCGCGTCCTATACCGTGGTGGGGGTGATTCCGGCGAGCTTTACCTTCTACGGCCACGACCGCGACGTCTACACGCCCATTGGTCAGTGGAACGATCCATCGTTTCGCGACCGCCGCATCTCGGTGAGCGCGCACGCCGTGGGGCGGTTGAAACCGGGGGTCACGCTGGCCGAGGCCAAAGCCGATATGGACGTGGTGGCGCGCAACCTGGCGGCGGCTTTTCCGGTGGCCGACAAAGACGCGGGCATCACCCTGGTTTCCATGAAGGAAGACATTGTCGGCAACGTGCAGCCGTTCCTGCTGGTCCTGCTGGCGGCGGTGGGATTCCTGCTGCTGATTGCGTGCGCGAACGTGGCCAATCTTCTGCTGGCGCGCTCCATGCGGCGCTCGCGCGAATTAGCGGTTCGCGCAGCCTTGGGCGCCGGACATGCGCGGATCGTGCGCCAACTTCTGACCGAGAGCCTGTTCCTGGCGTGGTTGGGCGGCGCGCTGGGCTTCCTGCTGGCCTGCGGGGCGACCAAAGCGGCGCTCCATACCTTGCCCGGCACGTTGCCGCGCGCCGAAGAGATCTCGCTCGATGGACGGCTGCTGCTTTTTACCATGGCGCTCTCGCTGGGCGCGGCGATTATCTTTGGCCTGGCGCCGGCGCTGAGAAGTTCCGGGATCAACCTGCAGGAGGTGCTCCGGGTAAGCGGGCGCGGGTCGAGCGGCGCGCGCCACCGGCTGCAACGCGTGTTTGTGGCGGTGGAAGTGGCCATGGCGATGGTTCTGCTGATCGGCGCGGGGCTGATGCTGCGCAGCCTCTCCGCGCTTTGGCGGGTGAATAACGGGTACAATCCCAACCACGCAATCACTTTCAGTCTATCGATGCCCTCCTCCTCCGCCACCACGCCGGCGGAAACGCGCGCCCGCCTGCGGCAGTTCGACGACAGGATGAGATCGATTCCCGGCGTGCAGGCGGTTTCCGTGACGCTCGGGTCGCGCCCCATGATCCACGACTCGTCGCTGCCGTTCTGGATCGAAGGACAGCCGAAGCCCGCCAACGATAACGCAATGCCGCAGGCCATGTTTTACCTGGTGGAGGCGGGTTTCCAGGAGGCCATGGGGATCACCCTGGAGCGGGGACGCTTCGTCACCGCGGAGGACAATGAGAACGCTCCGCTCGTGATCGACATCGACGACGTTTTTGCGCGCACCTACTTCCCGCAGGAAAATCCCATCGGGAGGCGCGTCAATTTGACGCAATTCAATGTGCAAGTCGAAATCGTGGGGGTGGTGGGGCACATCAAGCAGTGGGGGCCCGGCGGGGACACGAAATCGGCTGTGGAAGCCCAGTTTTTCTATCCTTTCATGCAGCTTCCCGAGGAGATCATGCGGCTGGCCGCGAGCGCCGTGGCGGTGGTGCTGCGAACCACGGCAGATCCGGCGGCGATCATGAAAATGGTCCGGCGCGGCGTGGAGCAGACGGACCCTCGCGAGGTGATCTACGCCGTACAAACCATGGACGCCGTGGTGGCGGGGGCGCTCGCTGCACGCAGGCTCTCGATGATTCTTCTGGGCGTATTCGCGGCGCTGGCGCTGCTGCTTTCCTGTGTCGGAATTTATGGCGTGATTTCTTATGTGGTCGGCCAGCGGACGCATGAAATCGGCGTACGGATGGCTCTGGGCGCGCAACGTCGGGACGTGATGCTGCTGGTGGTGGGCGAGGGCGCAAAAATGGCGCTTGTGGGCGTCGCCGCGGGCATCGCCGGCGCCCTGGGATTGACACGCCTCATGGCCAGCCAGCTTTTCGGCGTCACCCCACAGGACCCGCTGACGTTCGGCGGGGTGGCGATTCTGTTGACGCTGGTGGCGCTGGGGGCCTGTTATCTTCCCGCCCGCCGCGCGGTGCGAGTGGATCCAGGGGTCGCGCTGAGGTGCGAGTAGCCGATAATCAAGAAACCATGAGAATCGGGATTTGCGCCCTGTTTGGGGCGCTTGCCGTCTTCGATGCCGCTTGTTCCCACCCGGCGGCCCCATCCATAGATCGCGACCTGTTCGAGGCCGCCATTCCCCAATTGGAAGCGTTGTATCGCTCCCATAAATACACCGTTACCGAAGTGGTGCGCTGGCACCTGGGGCGGATTCAACACTACAACGGGATCTATCGCGCCCTGCAAACCGTGGACGAGCGAGGCGCGCTGGCCGCCGCCGCGCGCGAGGATGAGGACGCCAAGGCGGCCGGGGGCAATTTTGCGCCAGGACCCCTGTGGGGAATACCGATCGTGACCAAGGCAAACACCAGCGTGAAGGGACTCGTCACCACGGATGGATGGAGCGGCTACAAGATTCCTGGCCATGAACTCATCGCGCCCAGGGACGCCACCATCGTCGCCCGCTTGCGCGCAGCGGGAGCCGTCATCATCGGGCAGACCAACATGCCCGATTTTGCGGCCAGCGATACCAATCGCAGCTCCGCCTACGGACGCACCGGAAATGCGTATGACGTGCGCTTCAGCCCGGGCGGATCGTCGGGAGGCACGGTAACCGCCGTGACTTCCAATTACGCGGTCCTCGGGAATGGCACCGACACGGGCAACTCCATCCGTATGCCGGCGTCCACAAGTTCCGTGGTGGGCGTATTCCCAACCCGCGGCCTGGTGAGTATCGCGGGCATCGCGCCGCTCGACTGGCTGCTCGATAACACAGGCCCGATCGCCCGCGATGTCACCGACGCCGCCATTGCCCTGGGAGTGATGGCCGGGGAGGATCCCCTCGATTCCGCCACGATCGGTTCCGCAGCCAAGGCGCAGCCCGGCCCTTACACTCAATATCTGAAAGCGGACGCGCTGAAGGGCAGACGTTTCGGCGTTCCTGCCTTCATTCTCGAGGGAGCGGGCATTCCGTTTCAGGGCATGCCCGCATCTGAGTCGGCGGCCGAGGTCAAACGGGATACGGACGCCAACCGCCTGCCTCTGCAGCCGGAAACTCGCCAGGCTTTTCTAAGGGCGTTGGAGGGTCTCCGCGCCGCCGGCGCCACGGTGGTCTTCGACGATTCCATCCTGCCCGACAGTTTCGCGGTGACGGTGGCGCGTGTCGGGACCCTTCCCTACATCCGCGAAGGGACAGAAAGGTTCCTGGCCGAATTCGGTCCAGCGCAATACCACTCCGCCGACGAATACCGCAAGGCCGTAGGATCGCCTTTGCCCGCCACGATTATCGGCGGCGAGCATTTCCGAGCTGTGGGGCAGGAAGACGCTCCGAAGCGGCGGTCTATTACTCAAGCTGTATTCGAGAAGGATCCGCAAGCCGCCGCCAACGTTCTGGTTCCGCGGCAAAAAGCGCTCGCTATTTACGGGGAAACGCTCGATCGGATGCATCTGGACGGGTACGTCTACCCGGCCGCACAGATGCCTCCTCCCGATGAGACCATGCCGCAGGACGGCAAGCTCAGCGAAGGCCCCCATAGCGATACGGGTTGGGTAAACATGATCGGCGTCCCCGCGGTAGTCGTTCCCGGCGGATTCTATCCCAGCGGCCTGCCATTCGGGCTGGAGCTGTCCGCGCGCCTTTGGAAGGATGGCGACCTGCTCGGTTGGGCGTATGCCTATGAACAGGCCACCCATCATCGCCGGCCGCCCGTGCTGGTAGAGAGGGGGCTACTCTCCGATCCCAGATGAGGGACGGCGCCAATCGTCGCTCATGCAGGTACCTGGCGGCCGCCGCCCTTCGCCCGCGGTTCGAGGTTTCTGCTCCTGCCGTGGTGAAACGCATGTCGCCTCCCTGTACCTTCAATTGGAGAGGCACACCAGCCAATTGTGCATTCCGCGCATGGCGGTCATTATAATGCGGCCCTGCTTGTCGAACTGCATCGCGGTCCCGTTGAAATACGAGGTCTTCAAGGTCCACAGCATCTCGCCCGACGCGGTGATGGCATGAACGTGAGCGGGCAACTGTGCCGGCGGATGGTCAATGAAGTAGATGGTCCCATCACGGTCCATCGCGCTCACGATGCTGGTGTTGGGCACGATCTTGCCCACCTCGTCGATGGCGCCGTCACCGGCTTTGTCCCACGTGGCCGAGCCGTTCTGGATGTAGTGCATGGAAAGGTCTTTGCAGGAGAAGAAGACCCGCCCGCCGGGTCCTGCCAGCAGCGTTTCTACGGAGCACGGTGTCGTAAGCTTCCAGGCGACCGTCCCATCCCTGCCGACCGCGCGGATGTCCGGAGCGGTGGTTCCCACATAAGTCATGCCATCCGGTCCCGTCTTGGCCTTCGGGCGAGTGCAGCCGTATTCCAAAGGCACATCGCCCGTGGGCAAGCCCCGCAGGTACCGGCCATTTCCGCTACAGCCCAGCATGGCCGGCTGCGCGGCATCCGGGGGCAACGGAAAGGAGTAGGGCAGCATTCCGCCTTCGCCCGCGCGGTTGAGACAGAAGTAACCGCCCACCGCAATGGACCCAAACCAGATCCGGCCGTCATCGGCCATGGTCACGTTCGGCGGCCGCTCGGTGCGGTAGGCCCACATCAGTTTGCCGTCGCGCGCCGCGCCCACGCCGTCGCCCCCGGCGACATAGACCGTTCCATCCGCTGCAATGGCCTGAATCGTGCCGGACTGGGAAAACGGCAGAGATAAGGCCCACGCGATTCGTGGCTTATGCGGCCCGGTCACCTCCGCCGGCGAAAAGCGGCCGCTGGCCTCCGGAATCACCGGCGGCAGGTCGCGGACCGACGGCAGGCCGCGCAGGTCGCGGTCCTCGCCTTTCATGTCGCCGCCGATCATGCCGAAATCATCCTTGCCCGATCCCGTAGTCCCGAGATCCCCGCACCCCGTCAGACAGCAGAACGTCATCCCTAAAAGAACTGCGAGGGCTCCGGGAACCGCGGGCTCCCGCTTGGAAACTCCGGCTGATGGCATGTCTCCTCCGATTTCCCAGTAGTATCGCCCGCGCTCGCCAATTCGTCACCGCACAAGGATGTAGGCTCAGCCGCTTCCGCCATGCCCCACTCAGCGCACGATGCGCTGGCGCAAGCTCTTGGCCACGGCTTCGGATTTCGAATGCACCTGCAGCTTTTCGTAGATGCTCCGCATGTGAAAGCGGATGGTGTTGACACTGACGTCCAGCTCAGCCGCCGCGGTCTTGTAATTATGGCCCTCGACCAGCAACTTCAGCACGCGGATTTCATGCGGGGTGAGAGCGCAGTCCGCGTCCTCCGGCGGCCGGATTTCCCGAAACAGCGCCACCACCCGGCGCGCCACCTCGGGCGACATGGGGGATCCGCCGTTGACCACTTCGCGGAGGCTCTCGAGCAGTCGCGCCGGGGGCGTTTTCTTGAGCAGGTATCCGCTCGCGCCCGCGCACAGCGCATCGAAGATACGCTTGTCGTCGTCGTACACCGTGAGCATCAGGATGGTGAGTTGGGGATGCCGCCTTTTCAGGACGCGGATGCCCTCGATGCCGGACATCTCCGGCAGACCGATGTCTACCAGCGCCACGTCGGGGACGTCCCGGCCGATCCCTGGAATGGCTTCTTCCATCGACCCGAAACTGCCGTTGCAGCGAAAACCTTCCGTGCCGTCGATCAGCATGCGCAGGCCTTCCCGGATGCGCGGCTGATCTTCCACGATGGCTACCTGGAGGGCATTCGTGTGGGGCATGCGACGGACCGGTCAATGCTCCCGGTCTTTCAGAATAAGCCGGAACCACCGCGGAAATCCCATCCATTTGTGCAGGCTTGTTTTCCGCCGGGCGGCGGAATGCCGGGCTACGGGCCTGCGGAGTTAGAGCGCAGCGCCCTTGGCCGGCGTGGCATCCACCCCCAGAGTCCCTCGCATCTGCCCGGCCATGCTGGCGAGGCCGTGTGCGCGGCGGTATGAAAATGCTCAGTCAGCCGGACCAAAACCAGGCTGCCGAGGATCAGGCGGTGGCGATTCCCGCATTCCGCTCTGGCGCCACCATGGGCATCTTGGTGAACTTTCGCATGGCAGCTTGGGTGTCCTGCTCGCGAACGAAAGATGGGGGCGCTCCTATCCTTTGCCTCATGGTAAATACAATCACCTCGCCGGCGTGTGCCTCGAACGCCCCGTCGACGGTCTTGGACTTGATCTCGGTGCCCGCAAAACCGGGCACACCGACCGCCAGCGTGTGCGCGCCCGGGCGGAGTGTCGTCTGGGTAAAGCGGGGGGTTCGGAGTTGTACGAGCGCACGTCCGTCAAGAGACACATTAAAGCCCACCGCCTTGCCTAAAATCCCCTCGCGATAGATGTACAGCAGCGCTTGTCCCGGCGGCGCAACCGCCCTTAATACGGCCTCGCGGCTGGCATCGTCGACCTGAGTTTCCTCGCGGTTGCTGGACCTAGCCTGCAGCGTGAAATAAACGGCGCCTCCTAAGACTACTGCCGGCCAGACAGGTAAAGAAATGCCGGTGATGGCCTGCAAAATCCCGAAGCCGAATGAGAGAAACAACGTGACTGCCACCGCAATCAGCGAGTGCGTGACCTTCAAGTTCTTGATCATAAAGTCCTCATCAGAATTTGCCGGACATCTCCGGTAGACCGGTGTCTACCAGCGCTACGTCGGGGACGTCCCGGTCAATGCTTCCGGTCTTTCAGCATAAGCCGGAACCACGGCGGAGATCCTATCCATTTGTGCGGGATTGTTTTCCACCAGGCGGCGGAGCGCCGGGCTAAGGGCACGCGGAGTTGGAGCGCGGCGCCCTTGGCCGGCGCGGCCTCCACCGCCAGAGTTCCTCCCAGTTGCCCGGCTCGTTGGGCCATGCTGGCGAGGCCGTGTCCGCGGCGGACCCCGGCCGGGTCGAAGCCCCTGCCGTTATCGATCAGGTCCAATTCCAGCCAGCCGCCCGCGAGGCGCAGACGGATATCCACTTCGTTCGACGCGGAATGCCGCGCGATGTTGTGCAGCCCCTCCTTAAAAATCAGGAAGACCTGGCGGCGGATATCGGCATCGATGTGGACGTTCGGCTCGCTTCCTGGCGCGTGAAACCGGACCCGCACGCCGTTGTAGCTGAAGAGGTCGCCGGCAAAGCGGCGCATGCGGTGCGTCAGGTCGTCGAGGCGGTCCTGCTCCGGATCGATGGCCCACACGATATCGCTCATGGAATCCACCAGTTCCCGCGAGAGACCCGCGATATCTTCGAGCGGCTCCCCATACGCATCCCCGGCGGGGCGGCGCTGCGCGACCTCGCTCAGAATGGCGATTTGCGACAGGGTGCTGCCGATGTCGTCGTGCAGGTCGGTGGCGATTCGCGTGCGCAGCCGCTCCATCTCGAGCAGGCGCGACAGGCGGTAGCGGTAGAGAGTGTACAGGATGGCGCAGGCAACCATCAACGCCATCAGGCGCAGCCACCATCGCTGCCAGATGGGCGGCAGAATGGTGAAGGCCACTGAAGCCGGCCGCGCGCTGGCCACCCCGTCCGCATTCAGCGCCAGCACCTGCCAACGGTAATCGCCCGGCGCCAGGTTGGCGTAAGTGACGGTGCGCTCTTCGGTGGGGGCGCTCCAATCCGCATCGCGGCTCTCCAGGCGGTACCGGTAGCGGAGCGTTTCACCGGCGCCGAAGCGGAGACTCACGAACTCCAACTCCACCTGGTTCTGGTCGGTGGTCAGTTGAATGCCGCGGAGATCGCTCTCTCCGAGCGCGGGGACCGGCCGGGGAGTGCCGCGGACGCGCAGTCCGGTGACGAATACGGGTGGGGGCGCCGCGGGCCGTTCCACTTCCGGTTCCAGCCGCGAAAGGCCCTCCCGCGTGCCGAACCACAGCACCCCCGCTCGGTCGCGAAAGGCGGCCCGCAATTCGCCGCGCGCCAGGCCATCCTCGGTGGTGTAGTGCCGGATGCGCAAAGGCCCGCCCGCAGAGAAGGATAGCCGGTCCACGCCGTGACCGGTAGCCAGGTAAATGCGGCCCTGAAGATCCTCGACGATGGATTTCACGTCGTTGGTCGCCAGTCCGTCCGCCGTGGTGTAAGTCGCGGGGCGCCATTTCGGCGCGGCCGGATCGACCACCGTCGCCCCATACTTGGTGCCCACCCAAAGGCGGCCGAGGTGGTCCGTCTGAAGCGCGTTCACCCAGGTTTCTCTGCCGGCCGGCGGAGGCAGCGTCCGGAAGTTACCATTCGCGTACCGCAGCAGCGACCCTGTGCTCAGGGCAATCCAGACGGCGCCCGCGCGGTCTTCCGCAAACGCCGTGGCCAGGCCCTGAGACGGCACGCCATCGGATTCCGAGTAGTGCCGCAGGATTCCGGTGGCGGGATCCCACCGGGCCAGGCCATTGGCCTTGGTCGGACCGTTGGCCGCCGCCAGAATCTGAGAAGAGATCCAAACCCCGCCGCCCGAGTCCTCGAATATGGCGTAGACGCTATTCGGCGCCTCATAGGCGGCCAGCGGCGCGGTTCGTGCAAGCTTTTGGAAATCGGCCGGCGGCGGAAAACGGAACACTCCGGCAGCCGTCGGGATCCACCACTCCCGGCTCCGCGTCTGCAGCATAATCTGGCCGGCGCCCCAGCCCCATGCAGTTCCGCGAGGTACGCCGGGACGAACCGGATGGAACCTGCCGCTTCCAAAACGATTCACGATCCGCCCGTTGGCGCCGGCGCTCACGACGCAGAGGTTACCGGCGCGGTCCTCGAAAATGGACCCGATAAAACCGGAGTCCAACCCATCCTGCTCCGAGTAGGTGCGAAAGCCGCCTTTGGCGATGCGGATGGCGCCGAAGCCGCCTACCCACAGATTTCCGGCCAGGTCTTCGGCCGCCGCGAGCATCTCGGTCCCCTCGCCGGGCAGGCCATTGCGGGCGTTGTAATGGACCACGTCCGGCTTCTCGGGAACCCAGGCGCTCAGCAGCCCATTGGAGCCGGCCCACAAGCGTCCATCCGCGGATTGGTGCAGGAAATGGACCACCCCATCCAAGCCCGGGACAGCGGCACAGACCTCCGGGAACCGCCGCCCGGCCAGGCTGGCGCCCGGCAGAATGCGGCATACCCCTCGCTCGGTGCCGGCCCACAGGCGGCCGTCGCGGTCTTCGACCAGGGCCCTCACATCCGGATACGGCGGGCCTCCGACTGTTCGCTCGCTGTGCCCGTCGGCGAAGCGGCGGTAAAGGCCGCTCCGGGCGCCAATCCAGAGAGTCCCTGAGCGGTCCACCAGCAACACCTCAACCGAGCGATCGCCGAAATTCTGCCCGGGCAGGCCGATATCCACCGGCCGCAGACAGCAACCGGTGGCGGACGGCTGTGGTGGATCGAGATGATAAAGGCCCGCGGTAGTGCCGGCCCAAACTCCGCCCGAGGGATCCGCGGCCAGAGCCTCGATTCGATGCGCTTGCGGATCGGCCGGGCGAAACATCGTGAAATGGGGATGCGGATCCGACGGACGGAAGCGGGCGATCCCGTCGCCGGTGGCGATCCAGTAATCGCCGGCAGGCGTCTCGACCATGTCGGTGTCCAGTACCGGCAATCCCTGCTCTATGCCGAAGTTCTGGAAGCGGTAGCCATCGAAGCGGGAAATCCCCTCGCGGGTACAAAACCAAAGGTAGCCGCGGGAATCGCGCACGATGCGGTCGATGGTATTTCCCGCCAGCCCTTCGGCGGTCGTGTAGACACGAACCGGCAACTGCTCGCCGAGAGCCGCCAGACAAAAAAGCACACCGGCGGCGGGACGCATCCAGGCTTTTCGGGGCCAGAGAATAGGTTACATTTTATATCACCCCGATCGGATTCCGAGCGAGACTACACATCTGTGCGGTGACGGCGGACCTGGCGCAGGCGATACTACCTTGAACCCGGGAATTGCGGGATGCTTATGACCATATTCCGGCAGAAGTTCGTGATTGATGCCCCTTTTTCGGCCAACGATGCGTGGAGGCGGCTGTTGGCGGTGGTCCAGACCAATCCGCCCACCTGCGCCGCTTGCGGACAAATCCTGAACGGCGGCGGCATAGCGCACTTCTGTTCGAGTTGCGGCCGGCCCGTGGACCGCCCGGCCTCCGCAGTGAAACAATGGGTCGAGCGCTTCCTGCCCGCGCCCAATGGACGGCGTTTCGAATTCGAAGGCTACGTCTCGCCCAAGGAATTCAACATCACCCGCATCATCGGCTACCGCAATTGCTGTATTCCGGTGATCCGGGGGCGCTTCGAACCCTCCAACGCCGGGACGAGAATTGCCGTCGAAATGCGGATGCACGCGCTGGGATACGTGTTCCTGGTGGGCGGCGGTTTTATATCGTTCACCGTGCTCTCGGCCGTTTTCTACGGTGGAGACCGGCCGCCATCTTCCGGCTTTCTATACCTGCTGCCCTTCGCGGCGCCATGCTTCTTCGGCCTGATATCCTGGCTCGCTTATGCGGCGGAAGCCGGCCTCGGCCGCGCGGCGTTGAGCCGGGTTTGGGAAAGCGCGCCGCCCCTCCAGGGAGAAGCGTTTCATTCGTAGCGCAGCGCTTCCACGGGATTCACCCGGCTTGCCCGGTTCGCCGGGAACCAGACCGCCAGCAACGCCACCGTGCCCAATACCGCCGGAACGGCCAGGAATACCAGCGGGTCCCGCGCCGTGATCCCGTACAGGAGACTTTCGATCGACCGCGCCAGTCCCCACGCCGCCGCAACCCCGATGACGATACCGCCCAGCGCCAGGCTCGCCGGCGCCAAAATTCATCGCCAGGTCAAGGCCCGCGGACACATCCTGGAGCACGTCCGTCCGGGCGCGCCAATACTCGAACTTCGCCGGAGAAGACGCGTCCCCATCGCCGGTTTCGGATTTGGACGTCGTCGATAACACCACCAGGCGGTCCGCGTCGGGGATCCCCAGCGGTCTCAGAAGCAGCACATTGACGATCGAAAAAACCGCCGTGGTCGCGCCAATGCCTATCGCCAGTGCCGTCACCGCCGTGATGGTGAAGCCGGGACTCCTGCGGGACATCCGAATCGCGTGTTTCACGTCGCTGAGAAAAGAATTCATCGCGGCCAAGTCTACCTTTGCGTGTTCGTGTTGTGCGGGCCGAAGCGAATCTGATCGGTGATCCCGCCGGCCACCTTATTGCCGTAGAGGCCCTCTTTGACGGCCCATCCGGAGACGCAGATCAGGAGCGTTCCCGCCAGTCCGGCAAGAACCAGATTGCGGATCCACCCGTGGTACCGCCCTTCCACCGGGCCTGGTACAGTGCGCCCTTCGCGCAGGAAACAGCCGATCACCAGAAGGATGGTGCAGGCGGCCGCGCCGATGGTCATGAACCATTCGGTCACCAGCCGGATGGGGGTGAAACGCGGCAGCACATCCATGAAGTTGATGGTCACCACGGTCCACAGGAACACCAGGTAAAACAACTGGCCCTTGCCCATCCAGGTGGTGGGAATGAATGGCAGGGGGCGGCGCAGGTGCAGCAGCAATAGCACGATCATGGCGATGGCGAGGGCCAGAAAAACCATGTCGAACCACCCCAGGAACCCGCGCGCGAAGACGAAATCGCCGCTCACGGGGATTCCGTATATTACCGGTTTGAGGCCCTGGACCTCCTTGGTCCACTCCCCCGGGCTGCGGCGCAGATTGAGATACGGGAGCAGCCAGAGCACGAAGACCACGCTGAGCACTCCGGTCCACCGCCGCACGGGCGGCTGATCGACCAATTTCGGCGTGCGCACGGCCAGAAAGCCCATGGTGACGGCGAGGGTGATGCCCAGGAAAAAGCCCTGGCTCTGCTCCATGATGCTGTGCCAGTTGGTATCGAATCCGCTGGACATGACCAGCAGCTTGGCCGCGCCGCCGGCGGCAAATCCGATGCCTCCCAGCAGCAATCCACCGAGCGTCGCAAAGGCCACCGCGCCGTAACGCCGGAGCCGGCAAAATATCAGGATTCCGCCGACCAGCCCGGCATTGCCGGCCCATGTGTCGCCGCGCGGCGGGTTCATCTCGAGGTGCAATAACTGAATCAGGACGAGGTGTCCGATCCAGGACCCCACGGCCATCGAGACGATCAGCATCGCGCCGTCGCCCCAGTTGCTGCGGCGGATCAACACCATCGCGGTGACCACCAGGATGGCGATCAGTCCGGTAAGGCCGGTGTCTCCCAGGTAGCCCAGCCACGGGAGGGCGCGGGCCACGCCGCGAACAGCCAGAAAATGCCAGGCCAGCAGGATGGCGGTCAGGGGGATGAACAGTTTGGTCAACTGCTCGCGATCGAGCCATGCGGCCAGGCCCAGTCCCGCCGCGGCCGGCGCGGTCCAGAGCGCGCCCAGCACAGCGACGCAACCGAAGCCGTACAGAACCGTCACCGAGTCCGAGGAATGGATGTAGGCGATGGACTTCATGTACGACATGGCGCCGCCGAACGCGAATCCCACAGCGCCTAGAAACGCGAAATAGTGGACCCTCGGAAGCCAGTCCTGGCGGCCGCTGAGGAGCGCCACGGTCATGCCGCCGAGGGCTCCGGCCAAAGCCGCGCCGTATTCGTGGCCGAACTGGCCGCGTACGCCCCAGCCGATGGATACGGACAGGGCCGTGACCAGGATCAACGGCCAGCTGAGCGGACGGGATTGAGTCATCGGCATGGCGGCATGTACCTATCGGCGAAGTTCATGTACGGCGCCTCCCGGATCCCAAATGGTAACTTCAATCGTCCGTCCGCTCTCGGCGCTTTCGGGGTAATAGTACACCGTCACAATTTTGCCGTCGGGCCGTTGGACCGTGCGGGTGTAGCCGATTTCCCAGGTGGCGCCCCGGCGCAGGACGATGTCCTCGCCCCACACTCTGCCGTCGTCCGGTGGCGCCCCGTTGGCGATTCTGGCGCGAATTTCATGCGCCTCGCGACATCCGTACGTCAGGCACAGGCGGCCATCGCGCAGCCGGATGAGGCTGGGCGGATTCCCGCCGTGCCCGCCGGTGGAGGGAACCGGGCGAGCCAGGTACTTCCAATGCGTGCCGTTGTCCAGACTCTGGTAAAGATCGATCCAATCGTGGTCTGCGTCCTGGTGCACGCGGATGGCGCTCAGCAGGCGGTCGGGGGATATCCTTACGCTGGAAGGCATGATGGCGAAGCCGGCGGGTTCTTCTCCGATCCACGAAACCAGGCTCCAGGTGAGACCGCCATCGACTGTCCGCGCGCACAACGGCCGGCCCTCGCGCCCGTTGGTTTTGGCCGCGGTCAGGAAGACAAACGCGTCGCGCCTGCCGTTCACGATGTAATCCGTGCGGGCCGCGATTCCGGTCTGGCCCAACATCGGGAAATCGTAGGGACCATGCCAGGTGATTCCGCGGTCGTAGGAATAAAACAGGCGCGAGGGTCCTTGGTTGGTGCCGGTCAGCCGCAGGGTCATGGCGAAACCGGGATGTTCAAAATCCATGGCTTCGCCCAGGCGGGTAACGGCGCGCCCTCCCTGTTCGGGCGGCAACAGGGAAGCCGGAGCTTCGACGGTCCAGGTGTGCCCGCCATCCAGGCTGCGCGCCAGCCTCGGCTCCTCCGGTTTGCTGGAATCGTATTGATGCCGGTCGGGAGATTTCTTCTGATACCAGGCCGCGCTGAACCCCACCACGATTTCGTTGCCCCACGACCAGATGCCGTGGTTGGCCGGCCAGCCTCCGTAACGGCCGGCTTCTTTATATACGGTGACGTGCTCGATGACCGAAGGACCACCGTCGCCATGTGCCCCTGGCAAGATCGCCGCCAGCATGCACAAAGCGGCAGAGAGCGATTTCATCGCTCCGTTTCGCACGTGTCTGGTTGCTGGCCCCAGTTGACCACGGCGGACAGTCCCGAGGCGGCCTGCCTGAGGACCACTTCGCGCTCCCACTCGTCATACTCGAGCAGCCGCTCCCGTTGGCTAAGGCGAATATGCTCCCCCATCAAACGTGCGGCTTCCGCGGGGTCCTTTTGGATGACGGCCTTCAGAATGTCGCCGTGGTAACGGTGAATCTCGCCGAGCAGATCGGCGCCGTGCCCTTTGCGGCGCATGGCAAAGACGTTCAGAAGCACCCGAGTGTCGGCCATCGCCTTGAGAATGCGGCGGTTTGCCGCCGCCCGGACCAGGGTGCTATGAAAACCCAGGTCGATCTGCACGAACCGCTGCATCTGCTCGGAGGTCAAGCCAAACTCTCCGGTGGACAATAACTCGTCGCGCAGCATCAGGACCTCGCGCAAGCTTCTCTCCAGGTATTCCAGATCGGCGGACCGCAGCTTGTGCTCGGCTGCCTTTCGGACGGCGTATACCTCCAAGGCCTCTCGCAGTTCATATAGTTCGACGATATCCCGCTTGGCAAACTCTACCACCATGGCCCCGCGATTGGGGATCTGGCGAAGAAAACCTTCGCCGGCCAATCGGCGAATCGCCTCCCGCAACGGTGTGCGGCTGATGCCCATCTCATTGGCCAGCGCGGCTTCCGATAGGGGGGTGCCGGCGGACAACTCTCCCGATAACATCCTCCTCAACAGGTGAAAATACGCCTTCTCCTGCATGGACTGAATGCCATCTCCGTTCGGCATGTTTTAACCCAGTATACACATTGCTTTTTGGCATTGACAACGTGTACAACGCAGGGTACAATCCCTGCTAAACGTCATTTTGGTGATTTGGAGCCCGTTTGTGTAAAGCCATGTCTGCTGAGGGGGAAGAATGAAAAAGTGGAGTCTCATCCCGATCAGTGCCCTGTGCCTGATCTTTTTCGCGGCGTTCAGCGCGTTCGCGCAGTCCGACGTCGCTTCGATTTCCGGTTTTGTAAGAGACGCATCGGGCGCTGTTGTGCCCGGAGCCAAGGTAGTCATCAAGAACGAGGGTGTAGCGTTTGAACGAACGCTCAACACCAACAACGAAGGGTATTATTACGCGCCTGACCTGCCGCCGGGGTTATATAAGGTAACCGCGGAGCACGCCGGGTTCCAGTCGTATGAATTGCTGCACTTGAAACTAGATCCCAGTATTCCCGCGACGGCCAACATCGTCCTGGTAGTGGGAGCGTCCACACAATCCGTAACCGTCACGGCGGCGACGGCCGAGGTTCAAACCGAAAGCGCTACGGTGGGCGAACTGGTGGAACACCAGACCGTCGATATGACCGAATTGGACGGGCGCAATCCCGCCCTGCTGGCGCAACTGATGCCTGGGGTCGTTGCCAACAACCTGGCGGGCAATAGTTTCGGCATGACTACCGGCTCGTTCAATGTCAACGGCAGCCAGTCCTACAACACGATTACTTATTTCGACGGCGCGGTCGGCATCCGGACCCGCGCCAACAACTCCAGGAGCATCGGTGTCGCCGACCTGGACAGCACCCAGGAAGTCCAGGTACTTACTTCCAATTTCAGCGCCGAATACGGACGTGAATCCGGCGGCGAGGTCCGCATCATCAGCAAGAGCGGCACCAGCCAGTTCCACGGCGACCTTTACGAATACTTCCGCAACGCAAGGTTGGAGGCGGACTCTTGGAGCCGTAACGACACCGGCTACACAGCGCCTTCGCCGCTCCGTTACAACCAGTTCGGCGGGTACATCGGCGGCCCGGTCCTGATACCGGGAACACGGTTCAACAAGAGCCGAACCCACATGTTCTTCACCTTTGGCGACGAAGCGGTGCGTCAGCGCACCGACACCCTGGATACCGCGCAGGTTCCCGATGCGCTCATGCGCACAGGCAATTTCAGCGAGTTGCTGCAGCCGAACATCTATTACAATACGGCCCACGTCCTCACCGATCCCAACGGGAACCCTTACCCCGGCAACATTATCCCGACGAGCGTACTGAGCCCCAACGGCATGGCTCTGATTAACGCCTTGCCGAGTCCGACCCCTGGTTTCCTCAACTCCAGCAACCAGAACTTCTTCATCGACTACCCAAGCACTCCCACGAACCAGCGCAAGGACACCTACGGGGGCGATTGGAACATCAACGAGAAAATGCAGTTTCGTTTCCGCGGGCAGGTCTACAGCGACCACACCGTCAGTTGGTCGGATACGTATGTGGACCAGCCCCAGAATAATCCCAACAAGCGTGGATCGATCAATTATGTCTATACGATCTCGCCCACCTGGGTGAACGAGGTTCTGTTTAGCGCCAGCGGAGATCACGTCACCACCTCAATTGAGTCTGGCGTGCAGGGCAGCTTCGACCGGAGCAGGTTCGGAATCGACTACCCGTACCTGCTCCCCGTGGGTAAGGACGACCCGAACAAGATTCCGTCCACTGGTTACGCGAACTCCAGCAACTGGCTGACCCTCAACGGAACTCCCTACCCCTCGCACTCCGCCGGGCCAATCTGGGTGCTTTCGGACAACTTGACCCACATCTACAAGAACCACACTTTCAAGTTCGGCTACTATTACGAAAAGTCGGGTGAAAACGATGACGACCAGATCGTGATCGGCTCGACGCCGGGCGGCACCAACAATCAGGACGGCCTGTTCACATTCGCCAACAGCACTCCCGGCGGCACTGGACTGGACTTTGCCAATGAGGCCATCGGCAAGTTCTACACCTACGCCGAGGTGGGGCAGCGCTCCTTCACTCCCTACCGGACCTACTCCAACGAATTCTACGGTCAGGATTCCTGGAAGGTAACTTCCAAGCTGCATCTGGATATCGGCGCGCGCTGGAACATCGTGTCGCCGTATTACAGCCTGTGGGGCAACATCGCGTACTTTGACCCCGCGGCTTACAACCCGGCAAATGCTGTGCAGATCAGCCCGGTGACCGGCGACATCGTGGGGACCCCCACCATAGGGCAGCAGTATAACGGAATGGTCATTCCCGGAACCGGGTGGCCCTCGGCCGCGGCAGGGCGCGTGGGCGCTGAGAACGCCGGCATATACAACTCCCTCTTCGACGGTGGCAGCAACAAGTACACTCAGTGGCACTACAAAGACATCGCACCGCGATTCGGCATCGCATATGCCTTCAACCCGAAGACGGTATTCCGCGGCGGATTCGGGCGCTTCTACGACCATGTGGGCGTCAGCGACGGCAACTTCCCCGGCGGAACGGCTCCCTTGCAGATTCAGGAGTCGGTCTCCAACGGAAGCGTGGATAATCCCGGCGGCACCTCGCTTACGCTGTTTCCGATTTACGCTTTCTCCTCCGATCAGAAAAACCCCACTCCGTACTCCATGCAGTGGAATGCGACCGTACAGCGCGATATCGGATTCAACACGCTGCTGTCGGTCGCATACGTAGGGAAGAAGGGGGTACATCTCACCGAAGAAAGGAACCTCAACCAGCTGAATGTGGGTACATGCCCGCAGGCAGTGTGCCCCACGCTGAACGGCGTGGCGGAGAACGAAGACTACCTGGTGCCCTACAAGGGGTATAGCCAGATTATTGAGAATGTTGACCTGGCAGAGTCGCTGTACAACGGCTTGCAGGTCCAGGTCACCCACCGGTTCACCAACGGGCTGAACTTCAACTTCTCATACACCTACAGCAAATCCCTCGACAACGCCAGCGGCTACGAGGGCGTTCTGCCGAATGCGTGGGATAACTCCTATATGTGGGGTCCCTCGAGCTTCGACCACCGCGACTTGTTTGTGGGGACGGCGGTGTACGCGTTGCCGTTCTTCAAAACCGGCAACAGTATGGCCCATAAAATCCTCGGCGGCTGGTCGCTCGACGGAGTCTACACCTACACGACCGGATCGGATTTCTCCATCTCGACCGGCACCGATTATGCCGGAGTCGGCGTAGGAGGCGGATCTCAGTATTGGGTTCAGAACGGTCCTATCCAGTACCTCGATCAATACTCGCAGGGCGGCACGGCGGCCGATCCAAACTTCTTCTTCAATCCCAAGAACGCTTCCGGGACGGCGGAGTTCACTCCTCCGCCCAACGGAACGATTAACTCACAGCGCGTCCGCGACGCTTACTACGGGCCCGCCTACTGGGATATCAACTCGGCGCTTTTCAAGGATTTCCGGGTGAACGACAGGATGAAGTTCACGCTCCGCTGGGAGCAATACAACACCCTCAACCATCCCAACTGGAGCGGACCGAACACCACTCCGACCTCGGCGGCTTTCGGTAAGATCACTTCCAAATCGGGCAATCGCGACCAGCAGATCGCCCTGAAGTTTGTCTTCTGATCCCGTTAACCAACAGCAGGGGCGGACATCCCGTCCGCCCCTTAATCCCAGGGTTGCTGGAAGGCTTAGCCAATAACACTCGCTAGGGGCGTCACTCCACCGGCTTCTCCTCGATGTGATCCACAACGATTACAGGGTACATTCGCGTCTGCTTCACCAACTTCAGCCCCAGTTCCCGCTCGAGAGCCTCGAAAAAGGAGATCCCCGTGGGATCCGCCGCAGTCCCCAGCGGTTGATTCGGATTGTCCACCTGTTGCAGCAGGGCGAGTGGCGTCCAGCCAATAAAGAAGTTCCAGCCGCCCTCGATCCCTGTCTCATCCACCACCGGATGATCGATGTACGCGGGCGCCATTCGCTGCAAATTCTCGGCCAGTTCGCCCATGCTGGTGTTGGTGCATCCGGTCATCCGAATCCCCGGCAAGGGCGGTGTTGCGTTGGGCGCAGGCTTGCAGGCGGTCCGGTCCGAATCCTTCGCCGCCGTCATCCTGGGCTTGCCCTTCCCCGCCGTCAGCACGTACACGGTAATCTCCCGCTGCTCCCGGTGCGTCTTCAGGCCGAAGCGGTCGATCAATAAGTTATTCAGCATCTCCAACCCGATGCTCAGCGGCGGAGGCAGCGGCCTTCCGTTGACTACGTTGGGCGCCCCTTCGCCCGTGGTCGGGACCTTCGCATTAATTTCCCAGTGCGTTTCATCGGCAAACTTTGGCAGCCCGACCACGATGTCCTTTCCGAAGTTCGGCGAGACCTGCAACGACATCGAGATAAGACTGCGCAAGGTTCCCCCGGCGCGCATCGTGCTGCCGCCCTGGTAAAGCAGCCCCGTCATCTGGTTGTCCGGTGTGGCCGGTTTGATCGACGCCGCCTCAAACCTGGCGGGCTCGATCGCCAGTTCCTTCTCCACGCGCGGCTCATTCGCCGTCGGCTTGCGATTCACGCTCTCGATCACCAGCGCGGGCATCGGCACATCTTTGAGGTCCAGCTTGAGCCCCAACTGCTTGTCCACCGCGTCGAAGATGGAAATGCCGTCGGCGCCTTTGGCCACGAGCGCGACAGGGGCGGTCCACTCAAGCTTGAAGTCGAACGAGCCAGTCAGATTCGTCTCGTCGGTCAAATCGTGGTCGAAATAACCGGCGCCCCCCATCTGATGCAGGTTGTCCGCGATCTCCGCCGCCGTCAGGTTATGGCACTCGACGATGAAGTTCCGCAAAACCCCCGCATCTCTCCCGCGGCCGCCACCCGGTTGCTGCACCGGCTGACAGCCTTGTCCCGATCCGCTCGCCGGCTTCAGCTTCGACCCACCCTTGCCCACCGTGAGCACATACCGCGGCACCGGATGGGTTTCGTGCTTGGCCACCAGTTTGAACCGCTCCTCCAGCAGCGACTGCAGCATCTGGTTGGCTTCCGCCATCTTCGTGCCTTCGGGGACCTTGGCAACGATGTCGAACAGGTCTGAAGCCACCCACCCCGGACCGCCCGCGATCGCGTCTTCCTTCACCTTGTACGCCGCCTCGATCAGCCCGAGCATGGTCACGTCCCGATTGACATATTTCCCGGCTCGCAGTACGCCGCCAAAATTCTGCGCTGCGCTCCGCGAGGTCTTGCTCGAATGCACGTCTGCCAACTCGAACTTCGGCTGCTGGCAGATCGCAACCCCGGCAGCGCACAAGCCAACCGCTACCACCTTCTTCATCATTCCCTCCAGCGTGCTCCTCATTCGCCGACGGCCGCTCGATCCAGTCGATCCCCAGAAACGCCAACGGCATCATGAAGCTGGGGCCAGTCGGCTCCCGGCTTCCCCATCGAGAACCTTCTTATGCTTGCGGGGAACCAATTCCAGAATCGATTGCAATGACGGTGCACACCTGTCGCCATTTCTACTCGATTGATGAATATGAGGAAGATGAGCTGCCAGCCGTCCTTCTATGGCACTACCGCGTCCGGCGGCGGACACTCACCGACGGTTTGCCCGGGCCATGATCCGTCGCAAAACCGCCATTCGACCGTATCTGCGACCCACAGATTCCCTCTGACGTGGCGGCACGAGCACAACGCAGGACCTGGGCGCTCGCCGCCGCGTGCAGCCGGCGGACCCGCCCGGCAGCGGGCAGTCCCACCGGAGTTATACTGGCGGGACAGTGAAGAAGACCGGTAGGCAACCGAAATCGCGGGAGATACAGCAAGCCGCAAATCTGCCCGTGGCGGCCGGAGGGAAGAGCCGCGCCTGGCGGCGGCATGGGTGGGGGCTGCTGGCTATCTGGAGCCTCCTTTTGATCGCCTATTCCAATTCTTTCCATGCCGGCCTGGTGTTCGACAGTTCCTCGGTCATCGGGCAGGATCCCCGTATCCGCCAGGCGACGCCCGCCAACATCGCCTCCATTCTGACGGGAGGGTATCTTTACGGCAGCACCATCGCGGGACTGTATCGGCCGTTAACCACTTTCTCCTACCTGCTGAATTACGCCGTGTTCGGCAATGGTCCGCGTCCAGCGGGTTATCATTGGGGCAATCTTGCGCTGCACGCCGCCAACGTTGCACTGGTGTACGCGCTCGGCCTCACGGTTCTCGGAGAGACTGCGCCGGCATGGGCATTGGCCGCAATCTGGGGATTGCATCCGCTGCTCACCGAATCCGTTACGAATATTGTGGGGCGAGCCGACCTGTTAGCCGCCTTCGGGGTTTTGGCAGGCTTATGGTGCTATGGGAGATCCGCTTCGGCAGCGGGGCGGCGGAGGTTCGCATGGCTGGCGGGCATCGCGGCCGCCCAGGCGATCGGGCTGTTTTCGAAGGAGAGCGCGGTGGTCTTGCCGGGCATCATGCTGGTATACGACGTGACCCGGTTTGACCGCACGACGTGGCGCCGCCGCGCTTCGGCCTACGGCGCGCTGGCACTGCCGTTCGCGGCGTTTTTCTATCTGCGCGCCCAAGCCCACCTGCATATGGTCGTCCCCTTCGGCGACAATCCCCTGGCCGATGCCGGCTTCTGGACGGCGAGGCTCACGGCCTTCAAAGTAATGGGCAAATTCCTATGGCTGTTTCTCTGGCCGGCCCGGCTATCGGCGGATTATTCCTACAACGCGGTGCCTTTGTTTGGTTGGCGGCCCTGGACCTGGGAGGATGCCAAGGCGCTCATCGGTCTGGCGGTTTGTCTGGGCGCCGCGCTGGTGGTGGTGATTCTGGCAGTGCGCCGCCGCCCCGCGGAGAAGCCGATGCTCTTCTTCCTGGCTTTCTTTTTCGTTGCCATTGCACCCACTTCGAATCTGATCGTCTTCGTCGGTAGCATCATGGCCGAGCGGTTTCTATACTTGCCTTCGGTAGGCCTGGCTGGATGCGTAGTCGCAGCCGTCTATGCGCTTGGCCAGCGGACGCCGCTGCGGCGGCCGCAAACTGCGCGAGTTGCAGGTGCCGCCCTGGGGTTGGTGTGCCTGGCTCTCGCCGCGCGAACCTACGTACGCAACCAGGATTGGAAGGATGAACTGAGCCTCTGGACCAGTGCCGTGACTGTCTCTCCCGCGAGCGCCAAGGCACACTACAACCTGGGCAACACATTAGAGATTTTGCCCAGCCGGCAGCCGGAAGCGATTGCCCAGTACCGGGCCGCGCTGCGGATTGACCCCGATCATGCGGATGTGCACTATAATCTGGCAAACGCGCTCTCGGCCATTCCTGGCCGGCTGCCTGAGGCGATCGCCGAATACCAGGCGGCGCTGCTGATTGAACCGGATCGCGTCGAACCGCGCAATAACCTGGCAAACGCCTTGGCGCGCTTGCCTGGCCGGTTGCCGGAGGCGATCGCCGAGTATCGGGCGGCGCTCCAGATTCAACCCGCTAGCGCGGAAGTTCACCATAACCTGGCGAACGCGTTACTCCGCCTGCCCGGCGGGCTATCGGAAGCGATTGACGAATACCACGCGGCTTTGCGGATTGACCCCGATGATGGAGATGCGCACTTCCATCTCGGAAACGCACTGGTGCGCTTGCCTGCCCGGCTGCCGGAGGCGATCGCTGAGTACCGGGCCGCGCTGCGCCTTAAACCGGATTCCGAAGGCGCTCGTATTGGCCTGGCAAACGCACTATCGGCC
>JASHSS010000836.1 GCA_030038565.1 Bryobacteraceae bacterium | reverse complement strand
CGTGCTGCGGCAGCTTGCGCCCAAGGTGCGCGTCTATGCGGCGGAAGTGGCCACCGCCGCGCCGCTGGCGGCATCGCTGGCGGCGGGCCGGCCTTCCACCGTGGAGTACCAGCCCTCCTTCGTAGACGGCATCGGCAGCAAGACGGTCTTCGCCAATATGTTCGAGCGCGCGCGCGGACTGCTGGCGGGGTCCCTGGTGGTCACCCTGGAGGAAGCCGCCGGCGCGATGCAACTGGCGGCGGAGCGCAACCGGATCATCGTGGAAGGCGCCGCCGCCTGCGCCATTGCCGCGGCACTCTCCGGACGGGCCGGCGCGGGGAAGGTGGTGGCCATCGTCTCGGGCGGGAATATCGACCTGGCGAAGTTCGCCCAGTTAACCGGGGCGAGCGACGGAGCGCCTCCTCCGGCCAGCCCAAAATAGGCAACGGCCACGCTCTGGCCGTTTTGCCTTCGCAAACCATTGATTTAAAAGGATAAATTGAAGGCCGAAGGCCAGCGCGTGGCCTTCCCTACTCTTCCACCGTCAATTCCACCCAGCCGGGCAGCGTAGCGGGGCGATTCCCCAGGAACACGATCCGGCGGGTCTTGGGAAACGGCAGATTGGTGGCCAGCGCCCGGTTGTAGAAGCCGAAGGCTTCCAGGATGCCGCGATAATCCTGGTTGGTGGTGTCGTTGCAACGCGCGCCGAGAAACGAACGGCAATGAAGTACGGAGCGGCAAAGCACGAGGATGCCTACGAGTGAGTTGTCGCCCTTTTGGCGGCGGCCTCCAGCTTGGGCAACTTCATGATGAGTGACGCGTTGAAAATCTCTGAGTCTTGCGAAAGATGCGCTCTACGGTGGCAGTTCGGGCAGAGACCGATAACCTTGCGCGGATGATCCGGCCCACCATCTGCGACACGCGTCGTGTGGTGAGTTTCGAGAAACGGCCGGCCATCGCCGGCACGAAACGGGGCGGCGGCCATGCAGCCTTCGCACCGGCCGTTCGCACGCCGCAAAACGTAGTTATGGATCGCCACCGACTTGGCCCGGTAGAGCACGTTCCGCGTTTTCGGCGGCAACGATCCCCGTGCCTTCAGCAGGGCTACTCTTCTCAGTTCGTCCATACTCGCTTCGGCGAGGAAGTCATCATCCAGATCAATCTCACCTTCCCTGCGCGCGCTTATCATCCGCCGAATTTGGTCTGATGTCTCAGGCGGTGGGGTCGTGACGCTGCGAGGTATTTCGCCCATTCGAGGTCCGGAATATGGCGCCGGATCGCTGCCAATGAAATGGGCGGATCGATCAGCGCGATTGAGTTAAGACCTGCGCCATATCGGTTCTTCCAGCCGGCGCGGGGTTTAGCCTCTGATTCAGCCCGCGCCGTTGCGAAAAAACCAAAGCCGCCAATGTAGACCACGATTTCATCGCCTGTAGCCACCGTCTTTGGGGCCACCCAGGAGTGGGTCCGCCGGCCGCTCAGCGCCAGCCGCTCGAGTCGCGCTTTGTCACCGTTCTGTATACCGCCCTGAACAATATGCAGTGGACGTTGCGGGGTGGCTGGGTTCGACACGTTACGGCGAAGAACTTGCGATAACCACCTCGTAACGCCTGTTGAGTGCCCACTCAGAATGTTCCGATGAGCTGGTCTCTGGGAAGCGGCGATTGCCAGAGCTTTGTGGTGCGATCCAATGAGCCGCGGCAAGGAGCGCGAAAGTTCGGACAGCGGGATGGCCGCCGTCTCGCACCCCGGCGCATAGCGATACGTGCGTCCATCGAAATTCGTGTGCGGCGGGGCCGCTTTTTTGTCGACGAGAACCCGCAGGCCGCCTGGATGCAAGACCAAGGACTCGACCCAACTGGCATTCAGGCGCACACCATTCTTGTACAGGGTGACGCCCCACCGAGCCGGCCAGTGACGGGAGAGATACCTAATTGACGCCGCCAGGAATTTGCAATAACTTTCCTTCGCGGAGGCCGGCGTTGCCTCGAAAACCGATTCTACGATTTGTCGGGCGGCCGTTGGATCGGATCTCCAATTAAGCACCAGTCAATCCTACCGCCGGCAGTGGACCGGAGCAACCCGCGGATCGGCGTTTCGCGTAGCATGCTGGTCAGCGTGGCCTTCCCTAATCTTCCACCGTCAATTCCACCCAGCCGGGCAGCGTAGCGGGGCGATTTCCCAGGAACACGATCCGGCGGGTCTTGGGAAACGGCAGATTGGTGGCCAGCGCCCGGTTGTAGAAGCCGAAGGCTTCCAGGATGCCGCGATAATCCTGGTTGGTGGTGTCGAGCCAGGCGCTCTTGGCGGGAAGCCCGCCGCCCCAGCCGATCGAAAGCAGGCACGCGCCCTTGTCGCGCGCCGCCGCCAGCCGCTCTTCGAGCGCCGCCAGGCTCTGGTCCAGCAGGCCCATGCCGGCCCACGACGCATACTGGCGCTGGAGCGCCACCAGCCCGGCGGCGTAGACATTGGCGGCTTCGAAGATGCGCGCGCGGTTCATCGATTCGGGCCAGCGGATGGCGCGGCGGATCTCGGGCTCCAGAAAGAAGTTCTTCTCGTCCCAGGCGCCCGTGAAAGTGGCCCCCGGGACGGCCATCTCGGCGAAAGCCGGAGTGCTGTCTTCGGGGCGGGTTCCCTCCACCGCGCCGCGCGGGCTTTGCTTCCACCCCAGCACGAAGGCCCCGCCGCGCGGCACCAGCGTGGAGGTGCGCAGCAGGTAGACCTTGAACTGCGTGTTGGCGACGGGGGTGGAATCGCCCGCGCCCACGAACCGCATGCGGTTGGAACCGGACGGACCGAGGGCCTGTTCTTCCACGATTTCGGCCGGCCGCCGCGGCAGGCGCTCGCCCTTCACGCGCGCCAGCACATCCTGCAACATGCCGTCGCGCCAGTGCGAGAACACCATGCCGGTGCGCAGCGCGCCCTTGATGGCGGCGCCGGGAAGATATTGGCCGGAAGCGCCCGCGCAGAAAGTGGGGATGTGCAGGCTCTCCCCCGCGGCGCGGTTCCAGTACACCGAGGAGGCGGCGTTTTCGAACGGGATGCGGCGGCCCGCGAAATTCTGGGCAAAGCCGCCCCACGAAGCGAAATCCAGCTTATCGGCCTTCTTCAGTTGCGCCAGGTAGCCTTCCAGGCGCGGCCCTTTGGCCAGTAGCCGGAAGATGCGCCACTGGTCGAGCACGTTGACGTGGTCCTTCCAGACCATGTAATCGATGGGGCTGAGCCTGCGGCCGTCGCCCACCAGGACGGGGGTCAGACACGTAACGCGATAGCGCATCAGCTCGCCTCCGGCAGTGGGATGGAGAGCGCGAATCCCGCGCGGTAGACGGGATGGACGAATCCGTCGGGGGCCACATCGGGCGCCGATCCCGCCGGCGGCGCGGAAGCGTACACCACCGAACCTTCCGTCACCATAGGCAGTTGCTTCTTCCGCTCGCCCGACCTCACGGGGCTTTCGATGCGCCCGCCGCGGGCGATCACGCTGTAGCTGCCGCGGGCCCAATCGACCGAATCGACGGGGCCGGGCGTAAACAGGGAGAGCAGCCAATGGGGGTGCGTCGCGTGGGCCGCGGAGGGCGGCGGCGCGGCAGGCAGGGGTTCGGGTAGCGGTTCAGGTTCCGGGCCGGGTATCGGCGGAGCCGGCAAGGGCGGCTCAGGCACCGGCCCAGGCGCAGGCGGCGCGGGTTCCGGTAGCGGTTCGGGATCGGGCGGCGGCGGTTCCGGATCGGGCGAGGGCGGCGCCATGGGCGTTTCGGGCGCGGGCGGCGCCATGGGAGTCTCGGGGGCGGCAGGCGCGGTTTCGGAGGCGGCAGGCGCGGGCGAGGCGGGCGCTTCGGGCGCGGTTTCGGAACCAGCCGACGGCGGCGCGGGCGAGGCGGGTGCCTCGGGCGCGGATTGGGGTGCAGCGGACGGCTCAGGCGCGGATTCGGACGCAGCCGACGGCGGCGCGGGCGAAGGGGGTGCTTCGGACGCAGCTTCGGAACCAGCCACGGGTGCCTCGGTCGAAGCCGGCGCCTCAGACGCGGACTGGGGTGCGCTCGCGGGTGAAGCGGACGCCTCGGGCGCGGATTCGGACGCAGCTTCGGAACCAGCCACGGGCGCCTCGGTCGAAGCGGGCGCTTCGGGCGCGGGCGACGGCTCGCACACCGATCCCGGCACGGCGGGCGGCGCCTCGGCGGCCATGCGGGCCAGCTCCGCCTCGGCCAATTCCGCCGAAAGCGGCAGGATCGCCATGGATGCCAGCACGGCGGCTTCCTGGCGCGGCGGCTCTTCGGGGGCCTCTTCCGGTTCCGCGGGAGCCTCCTCAACGGGCGGCGGAGCGGACTCCTGCGGCTTCTCCACAGGCGCTGCCGCGACTGCCGGCAGAATCATCTCCGGCAGCACACCTTCGATAAACTCGGGCATTTCCGAGCGGCCCCACCCGCGTGAACGCTCGCCGCCGAAGCCGCTGTCGGCCAGCAGCCGGAAAGCCGTCTTCACCGGGTCGATCCAGCGCGCCGCGGCAGCTTCATCGGCGAAAGAGACCACGGTCCACAGCCCGGCGCCGGAGCGGAATTCGATGCAGGCCGTGGAGTGGCGCTCAGCCGTGCCGCTCAACCGGTCCACCGCGGCATTCGAGCGCATGCCCGTGCGAAACGGGCCGGTGCGGCCGGCCGGCAAAAGGCATTCGCTGGCCGCATCCACGCTCCATTGGCTCTCGTCCAGAGCGCGCCCGGCCAGGATTTCCGGCACGATCCCCAGTGGCACAAAGCGCGCGCTCTTCCAGCGCACTCGCGCGGAGAGCAGGGCCGGAGAGGTCGGCGGCCACACCGTTCGCGGCGGCACGATAAACCCGATCTCGTCCACAAACGGAAAGCACGAGCTGAAGCGCACCGCGGGAGCGCCGTTGCGGGCGGTCGCCGCCAGCCACTCTTCGAGCGGCCCCAGGCGGGACAGCGCGCCGGTCACCGCCGCGTAGAGCGTGTCGCTGTGGTAGATGGTATCCACGCGGTTGCGCGCGCCCGAATCGGGTCCGATGCGCCAGGGGCCGGTGGGACGGAGTTTGACGACCAGTCCCGGATTCATTTACTCCTCGTGCAGGAACGAAAACGCCGAGCCCGTGACGGCCGTCTGGATGGCGGCCAGATTGGCGCCCGCGCCGATCTGCTTTTCGGGCGCTCCGGACGCGTAATAGGCCTTGCCGCGCCACACCAGGCGCAGCGAGGAGAAACTCACCCGGCCGCTGCCGCGCGAGCCGCCGCCCCCGAGCGAATCGTCCTCCAGCAGGCGCATGCCTTCCAGGACGCGCAGGAACAGGGGCGCATCCTCGTCGCACAGCACATCCATCACCAGGCGGGTGCGGAAACGGGCGCCGGCCGGGACGCGTTCCAGGGTGCGCGGATTGGCCTGCGAGGTGATTCGGTCGATGGCGTTCTCGCTCTTCACCTCGGTCAGTTCGTCGTCCAGGTTTTCGCGCATCTGCGCGGTGATGCTCTCGGGGTCGAGCGGGGCGTCGAAGACCGCCAGGCGCGCCGGGGTGGCCTGGGTGGTGTCCAGGCTTTCGCCCTGCACGCGCTCCATGCGGCCGGGATTGCGGCCGAACAGCAGGCAGATGTCGTCGTCGGGCCGGTCGCTCTGGTGGATGCGCACCTCCTGGCCCTTGCGGCGCGACAGGTAGACCAACTCGGTGGGGACGGCCAGGCCCGACGACTGCTCCAGCAGCGAGCGGATCTTGCCGCGCAGCGAACTGCCGGGCACATAGGGCCGGCCGAACGCGTCCTTGACTACGGGGTTATCGGAGCCGCCGATCTCCAGCGATCCCTTACCCGCGCCCACGTGCAGGCCGGTCTCGCAATGCATAACGCCTTCCAGGATCAGCTTGCCGATCAGCTTCAACTCGGTTTGAGGGGTGTGTGCGCTCATGCTTCACTCGTTGTAGGCCCTATTCGTTGTAAGCAACGATGGCCTCGAAAAGGTCCTTGAACCGTTCGTAACCGCGAAGGTCGTTCTTGCGGGTCACCTGGAGCAGCAGCTTTTCCAACTGGTCGAGGCTGCGCAACCCGTGGCGCGCGATGGTGTAGGCGAGGCGCGCGCGCAGCATCACGAATTCGTGCTGGCGCTCGCCTTCGGGTGCGCGCACGGCGCGGCGCACGGCGCTGTAGAGGCGGCGCAACTGGCTCTTGGTGCCGGAGTCCATATCGCGCATGCGGCTGACGATGGAATGAGCCTGGTTGTCCAGGTAGAGGCTGTCGCCAATCAGCTTCTCGAGTTCGATTTCCGGAGGGCCTTCGGGCCGCCCGCGATCCGGACCGCGCCGGTCGCGATCGCCCCGGTCGCCCCGATCTCCCCGGTCCCCGGGCCCATGGGGTCCCCCGCCGGGCCCGTGTGAGCCGCGGTCTCCGCGTTCGCCGCCGGACGGCCGTTCGCCGCGCGGCCCTCCTCCGCCGCCGGGCCCGGAAGCCCCGGAGGGCGCTCCCGAGGCGCCTCCGGCGGGCGCTCCCGAGGGCCCACCGCGGCCTTCGCGCGGTGGACGGTTCTCCTTCTTTGGTTCCTGCTCTTGTGCCATGTCCTAAACCTCGGTTACCAATCTGGCCCACTCCAGGGCCACCAGGCCCGCGGGCCGCAGTTTCACTTCCGCCGGCTTGCGCCCCGCCATCTCGCTGATCAAGTGGGTGCGCAGCTTCTGAAATTCGCGGTCGCGGGTGCCGCTCAGGATGCGGTTGAAGCGCCGCTGCACGCGCCAGGTGCGCTGACGTTCCAGTTCCCCGCCGCCCAACGCCTCGCGCTGGTAGAAACTGCGCAACTGGTAGAGAAGCTGGCGCGACATGCGGAAGTCGTGGATCAGCCGCGTGACCGTGTCCTTGAGGTCGGCCGCGTCCGCCAGGTGGCGCCATTCCAGAATCCGGCCCAGCAGATAAATGCAGTCCTTATCGGCGGCTTTGGCCAGGTCCAGGTAGCGCCCTGCATCTTCGTACACCGCCGCCAGCGGGTAATAGGTCTCCGGCGACAGGGCGATGGCCATGGAAATGGTTTTGCCTTCCGCCCCGGGGTACTCCTTCAGATTCTCTTCCGTGAAGCGGTGGAACAGCCGCTGCACCTCGCGCGCCAGGCCGATCAGCGCGTCCCACGAGCCGTAGACCGCGAAATCGTCGCCGCCGGCGTAGATAATGCTGACCTTGCGCCAGAACTCCGGGAGCGAGCAGAGCACTTCCAACTCGCCCGCAAAAAACTGCTTGAACAGCACCGAGAGCGGCACGTGCTCCTCGATGGAATTCACCCGCCGCAGGCGCAGGGCGAAGTTGTCCACATCGCCGCGCAGCACGCCCCAGATGGAGCGGCCCTGCGCGCGGCGGGCCAGCGTCTGGACGGGCGCGGCGGTCTTCCCGTCGTCCGATGGGGCCGCGTGGCGGGCCAGCATGATGCCGTCCGGCGAAAGGTTGGAAGTAATCTGCCAGGTGTACTTCCCCGCGCCCGGCGTGACCTTGCCGGGGTCCTCGGGAGACCAGCCCACCGAGGAAGCTTCCCGCACCTTGGCTCCCAGGTCCCTGGCGAAGTAGGCGTCCGCTTCGGATGGGCCGTCGCGGGTGAAGGGGACGAAGTCGGGGCGCCCGGAGGGCCCGCCAGTACCATCGAGCGGCGCGTTCTTCC
Organism: Bryobacteraceae bacterium; assembly: GCA_030038565.1. Classification (GTDB taxonomy): domain Bacteria; phylum Acidobacteriota; class Terriglobia; order Bryobacterales; family Bryobacteraceae; genus JOPF133. The sequence continues at coordinate 3,505 of JASHSS010000836.1, read as the reverse complement.
TGCCTTCCAACTGGTCCGTGAGGCGTTTGCGGATGATGGCCCAATCGCCCAGGTTGTCGGTAACGGCCCAGATCAGCCGCACGCTGGCGGAACTCAGATCGCTAATCTGGCGGGCCGCGGCGGCCAGAAAATTCTCGGCCGCCTCGCGGAATTCTCCGGGCAGCACCAGCAGGAATTGCCCGCCGCCGCTCGAGCCGAGGAGAATGCGGGCCAGTCCCAGATCGGCCAGCAGGGCGCGAGGCAACACTTCGCACAGCAGAGTGATCCATTGAGATCGCCCGGCAAGCAGGTCTTCCCCTACGGAGCGCGCGGAACGTCCTTCGGCGGAGCCAGCCAGGAGGAACTCTTCCGTGCCCAAAATTTTGCCTTGAAGCAGGATCTGTTCGGGCATCGAACCGGAAAAAGCCTTGAGAACCCCTAACTTTAGCACAGAAACCTGAGAACAAGAGCGGCTTAGGCGAACAGTATTCACTATGCGAGGAATTCGAGCGATCCGGGTTATCGTGTGGGTAGCGTGCGGGCTGGCGGGCGCCGCTGGGGCCCTCGGCGCACAGACTACCACCAAATCCACGGCGTCGGCAGCCACGCGCCCCCAGGGAAGCCAGTCCAGGGCGGCGGCCAAAGGGCAGCAGCCGGCCAAGTCCGATGCGCAGATCGAAGCCGCCATCAAAGCCAAGCTGGCCAAGTCGCCCAAACTCGGGCCGGAACACCTTCAAGTGCGGGTGCAGGGCGGCGTGGCCACCTTCGAAGGCAAGACGGATGTAGTCCAGCACAAAGGCACCGCGACCCGCATGGCCAAGTCGGCCGGCGCGGTAGCGGTGAACAACCACATCCAGGTCAGCGAGGAGGCCAAAGAGAAGGCTGCCGGCAACCTGGAAACCGGGCGGCGGCGGGCGCAGATCAAGCGCGGCGAGCCCCGCTCGGAAACCGACACAAAGAAGGGACAGAGCCGCTGAGACGGTTCCCGCCGGACTTAATCCCGGTTTGGGGCGGTAGCCGGATCCCTTCTTTTTCCGCTGGCTTCATGTGGTGGCGCCTTCGACCTGCCCAAGCCGGGCGGCGCCGGTCGCGGGCGCGATTCCGGCGCGCCTACTTTTTTTAAGCGGCGCAGGCCGCACCAGAATCAGGCCGGCGCAGTGTTAGTACTATAACTGCTAGAGCTTATACGCTGAGTTAACAAGACTTAATTACCCGGAGGCTGGAAATCAGGCGCTGCTGCGGCCTAGTACGCCGTTTTTACAGTTCGAGACAATGTGAAAATCCATACCAGGAAAACGTAAGAATATAAACGAATCACAAGTTGCGCTTTGTGGGAGGTGGTGAGAATATAAGACCCGTACTGTCGATAACAAGTGGGGTGGTTACGGCAGCCGGTCCTCGCTTGAGGGGCGAAGACCGGCGGTTTGGGACACCAGGTGAGTGGCATCCACAACTACACCTGCATTCTATCTGATATCCCTGCGTATCTGCACCCTTGAGTTGTAAAACCCGCGCTCGTTCCCAGCGAGTGCCAACCGACCCAGGAGGAGTGTGTCTATGCAGATCGCCCAATCTCTACGGCCCAGGCGCAAGCCCATCGGCATGGCGGCCATGCTGCTGGCGGCTGGTTACGCCTTCGGCCAAACCGACCCTGGTCCTCGCGGCGGGCCCGCATCGGCCGGCGGCACGTTTCCCGTTCTCGACTCCCAGAGCGCCACAATGGACGCAGTCTACCAAGCCTTTTTCGCGGCAACCCAGCTTCGTTTCCAGGAGGTGGATTCGGTCTCCGGAACCATCGAAAGCGGCAGCGGGCTGGGTCCGATGTACAACGCCAATAGCTGCGCCGCGTGCCACGCGCAACCGGCGCCTGGCGGCAGCAGCCCGGGCCTGACCAGCAAACAGAACCCGGCGCCGAACCCACAAGTGGCTTTGGCCACGCTGCATGGCGCGAAAAACACGCCGCCCCCGTTCATCACCGCGCAGGGGCCGGTTCGCGAGGCGCGCTTCGTTTCGACCAATCCCGGACAGGCAGGGGCTCCGCTCGATGGCGGCGTGCACGACCTGTATACGATCTCCGGCCGCAGCGATGCTCCGGGATGCACCCTGGCGCAGAACAATTTCTCCTCCGCGCTCGCCGAGGATAACGTGATCTACCGCATTCCCACCCCTTTGTTCGGTCTTGGCCTGGTCCAGACCACCACCGATGAAGCTCTGCAACTGAACCTGTCGGCCACCGCCGCTCAAAGGGCTGCGCTGGGGATCGCCGGCCGGTTCAACACCAGCGGCAATGACGGCACCATCACCCGCTTTGGCTGGAAGGCGCAGAATAAGTCGCTGGTGATGTTCGCCGGAGAGGCTTATAACGTCGAGCAGGGCGTCAGCAACGACGTGTTTTCGAATGAGCGCTTCCCGGCCGGAACCGCGCAGTCGGTGATCGCCGGTTGCACTTTCAATGCGACTCCCGAGGACACTACCAACATCATCAATCCGAACGTATCCGGCTCGACTACCGGTACAGCCTCGGTGATGTCCTCGGATGTGATCAACTTTGCCGCGTTCGCCAGCTTACTGGCCCCGGCCACCCCCACTACCGCCTCGTCTTCGGAATTGAACGGGCAGCAACTGTTCAGCCAGATCGGGTGCAACCTGTGTCACAGCACTTCGCTCACCACCGGCCTGTCCAATTACCCGGCCCTGTCGAATTACCTTTACCATCCCTACTCGGATTTCGCTCTACACCACATGGGATCGAATCTGGCGGATGGCATCAACCAGGGCACGGCGGGGGGCGATGAATTCCGCACCGCACCGCTGTGGGGCGCCGGGCAGAGGCTGTTCTTCCTGCATGATGGACGCACCTCGGATTTAATGGCCGCCATCCTGGCGCACTTCAGTCCCGGCCAGCCTTGCATTGCGTCGGCTACGGCTACGGCCACCGCCACGTCCTCTACCGCCGCGCCGAATTCCGCGGGCTGCGGCTCGGAGGCCAACCAGGTGATTCAGGCCTTTAACGGGTTGACCGATTCCCAGCAGCAGGATCTGTTGAACTTCCTGCGCTCGCTCTAGAGACGCTGGAAGACGCGCGCCTCCGGACGAACGGGTGGACGGTAGCTCAGCCACCCACCGGAGGCGCCGCGGCCGTACGTCATCTGGCCGTACGGCTGCTCCTTGCGCGAGTGGTGGCTTCCACCGGCGCCAATCTGCGCCCGCGGCTTCGTGGCATGTTACTCGCCCGGTGGGCGGAGTTACCCGGATTATGACAGCCAGTTAGACGCGGTAAGTGAGTTACTGAAAGAGGTTGACGCGCGGCCGAAATGAGCGGGCGGCAAGGCGCCGGCAGTGCGCGGCACCGCTGCGCCGCCCGTCGAGATCCAGGACGCCCGGCCGGCGAGCAGAAGAACCCAGCGGGTGCCGCGCTCCGTGTTCAGGGGCTTCGAATACAATGGAAACCCACCTGCTTTATCCGTCCTTGTTGAAATATGCGTGGAAAGATCTGCCTTGATTTCAACTGGAGGAACATCGTGAC
>JASHSS010000835.1 GCA_030038565.1 Bryobacteraceae bacterium | reverse complement strand
CGGCACGGGGACGGGAGCGGCGCCCGTGATCGCGTCGCTCGCCAAGGAACTCGATGCGCTCACCGTGGCGGTGGTCACCAAGCCGTTCGGCTTCGAGGGGCAGCGACGCATGCGAATGGCGGAGGAGGGCCTCGGCCGCCTGGCGTCCACCGTGGACACCGTCATCGCCATCCCCAACGACCGGCTGCTGGCCCTGGTGCCGCGCGGCACCAGTTTCTTCGAGGCCTTCAAAGTAGCCGACGACCTGCTGCGCCAGGCGGTGCAGGGCATCAGCGACATTATCGTCACGCCCGGCCTGATCAACCGCGACTTCTCGGACATCAAGGCCACCATGGTGGGGATGGGCTACGCCATGATGGGCACGGCCGTGGGCCACGGAGAAAAAGCGGCCGTGGAAGCCGCTCGCCAGGCCATCAGTTGCCCGCTGCTGGACGACCAGCGCATCTCGGGCTCGCGCGGCATCCTGATCAATATCACCGGCTCCAGCCGCCTGGGACTGCACGAAGTCAACGAGGCCTGCACGATCATCCGGGAGGCCGCCGATTGCGACGAAGTGCAGATCAACTTCGGTGTGATTCTGAACGAATCCATGGCCGATGCGGTCAAGATCACCGTGATCGCCACCGGGTTCACGCCGGAAAGCGCCCTGCCGGTGGAACGGCCCGCGGCGGTGATCGCCACCCCGGCGCCTCCGGCCCCATCCGCCGCCCCGCGCATCGAGCGCCTGCCGGAACCCGAGCCGGTGGAAGTGATTCTTCCCGAGCCGCCGCCGGTAGTCTATCGCGAACCCGAGCCGGCCGTAATGGTGGCCGAGGCGGCTCCGGTGCTCGATATGGACGATATGGAGATGCCGGCGTATTTGCGTCAGGGGCGGCTGTTGAACTGAGACGCCTTTGGTGGGACAGGCCTTCAGCCTGTCCAGGGCAGGCTGAGGGCCTGCCCCACCAGCTCAGGTTCTATAATTTTAACCGTGCACATATTGCTGGTGGATGACGACGCCGAGCTATGCTCACTGCTCAAAGAGTTCCTGACGCGAGAGGGCTTTACCGTACAGTGTGAGCACGAGGGTCACCGCGGCCTCGCCGCCGCTGTGGATCCCGGTGTCGGCCTGGTGGTGCTGGATGTGATGCTGCCGGGCATCGACGGCTTCGAAATCCTGCGCCGCCTGCGCCAGCAGAGCCAGGCCCCGGTGATCATGTTGACCGCCCGCGGCGAAGACGTCGATCGCATCGTGGGGCTGGAACTGGGCGCCGACGATTACCTGGCCAAGCCGTTCAATCCGCGCGAACTGGCCGCCCGCATCCGCGCCATCCTGCGGCGCTACGAACCGCGGCCCGGGCCCCCGCAGGCCGCCCGCATCGAGGTGAACGGGGTGGCGCTCGACCCCGGCACCCGCCAGGTGGCTTCCAATGGCCGGCGCGTGGAACTCACCACCTTCGAGTTCGACATCCTCGAAATGCTCATGCGCGCCGCCGGCCGCGTCCTCTCGCGCGACGCGTTGATGGAGAACTTCTACAACCGCAAGGCGACTCCCTTCGACCGCTCCATCGACATGCACATCAGCCACCTGCGCAAGAAACTGGACCGCGGCGACGACCTCATCAAGACCATCCGCGGCGTGGGCTACCAGTTCTGCCGGACGCCCGAGGAGGCCATCGCCGAAGCGAGACCGCCCGAATGAGAACGGAATGAGAACGCTGTTTGCGCAAATCCTGCTGTGGTTCTGGTGCACCGTGGCCATCACCCTGGTGGGATCGGCGTTCCTTTCCGAGCTGGGCCTCAACCCGGGCGCATCGGCGGAGGAAACTCCCGCCGCGCGGCTGGTGGCGTTCACGCTGGAAGAGGCGCGCGCGGCGTACGAAAGCGGCGGCCGCCCGGCGCTGTGGGTCTTCATGGACAACCTCCGCCGCATCTACGACGCGCAGGGGATCCTGACGGACGAAGCCGGCCGCGACGTGCTCACCAACCAGGACCGCTCGGACCTGGTGCGCAGCGCCCGCAAGCGCCCGTCCTTTCCGGTGTTCCGAACGGGGAAGAGCACGGTGGCGCGCGCGGCCGACGACGGGCGCTACTGGTTTTTCTTCGTCGTGCCGCGCGAGCGCGTGGGCATCGGCTTCCTGACCCCCGACCACATCTTCATGATGGGCGCGGCGGTGCTGTTGTGCTACTGGCTGGCCTATCACTTGACGCGCCCGGTGCGCGCGCTGCAAAAGGCCGTGGAACGCTTCGGCAAAGGCGACCTTTCGGCGCGCGTGGGGTCCGCCCGCCGCGATGAGCTGGGCCAGCTTGCGGGCGCCTTCGACCGCATGGCCGGACGCATTGAAACGCTGATGGCCGCCGAGCGCCGGCTGCTGCTGGATATCTCCCACGAACTGCGGTCGCCGCTGGCCCGGCTGGGCGTGGCCGTGGAACTGGCCCGCTCGGGCGAGGACCGCAACGCCGCGCTCAACCGCATCCAGAAGGAATCCGACCGGCTCAACGCCCTGGTCGGGCAGCTTCTGCAGGTGACGCGCGCCGAGGGCGACCCCAATTCGCTGCGCCGGAACCCGGTGCGCCTCGACGAGCTGGTGGAACAACTGGTGAACGATTCAGGCATCGAAGCGGCTGCGCACGATTGTGCGGTGACGTACGAAAGGCGCGAGCCGGTCACCGTGGAAGGCGACCCCGAACTCCTGCGCCGCGCGGTGGAAAACGTGATCCGCAACGCCATCCGCTACGCGCCGCCGCAATCGGCCGTGGAAGTTTCGCTGGCGCGTAACAACGGTAAAGCGGTGGTGGACATTCGCGACCATGGTCCGGGCGTTCCCGAGGAAGCCCTTCCGCGCCTGTTCGACGCTTTCTACCGCGTGGATAGCGACCGCAACCGCTCCAGCGGCGGCATCGGGCTGGGCCTTTCCATCGCCCGCCGCGCCATCGAACTGCACAAGGGCAGCATCCGCGCGCAGAATGCACAGCCGGGCCTGGAAGTAATAATGGAACTTCCTGCCGCGGCGTAATGCCCCACTGGTTGCGGCGTAACGCCGCAGTGGTAAAGAGATTAAACGTTTTCACCCGGGAGATCGTCGAAACCCTGGGAGGCAGTACAATCGTCAACATGGATATGTTTGCTCTCTTCCTACGCGCGCGGCGGGGCGCAGCGGTACTCGCCGCCTTCTGTACCATCGCCATGATGGGCTTCGGCCAAACTCGCCGGGGCCACACCATTCCCGAGGACCGGAAGGAATCCAAGGCGCAATCCCAGTTTGTCCCCAATCGCTACACGCTGGTGCTGAGCGACGCTCCGGTATCGGATCGCTTCGCCACGCGGGAGGCTCTGGCGACGCCGCAGGCGGACGCCTACCGGACGCAGATTGAAACCGCACAGGCGCAGGTGAAGAGCCAGCTTGCCGCGCGGAATATAACGGTATTGGGCTCCGTTTCGCTGCTGCACAACCTGATCTTCGTGGCCGCGCCGGCCTCGCAGGTGTCGGGGATGGAGAGCATTCCGGGGGTGGTTGCGGTCCTGCCGGCGCACCGCGTGAGCCTGCTGTTGAACCGCGCCACCGGACTGGTGAACGCACAGCAGGCGTGGACCGCGGTGGGCGGCCAATCCAGCGCCGGCGCGGGGATCAAAATCGGAGTGATCGACACGGGCATCGACCAGACCCATCCTGCGCTCCAGGACAGCTCGCTCTCTGTGCCTTCCGGCTTTCCCAAGGGTGTGACCTCGTACACCACCAACAAGGTCATCGTGGCGCGCAGCTACGTCAGTATGCTGAGCTCAACTACGCCGGCCGATTCGTTGCCGGACGATTTTTCGCCGCGCGACCATATCGGCCACGGCACTTTTAATGCGGTGATCGCAGCGGGCGAGACGGCTACGGCGCCGGCGATATCCACCACCGGCAGCGCGATCTCGGTCATCGGCATGGCGCCCAAAGCGTACCTCGGCAATTACAAGATCTTCGGTTCTCCAGGCGTGGACGAATCGCCTACCGACCAGGTTCTGATCCAGTCGGTGGAGGATGCCGTCACCGATGGCATGAATGTGATTACCTGTTCGGTTGGTTACCCCGCGTATTCAAGTGCCGCCAGCGACCCGGTGGCTACGGCCTTTGAAGCGGCCACGAAATACGCGGTGGTGGTGGCTGCCGATGGCGACTCCGGCAGCGACAGTTACTTCGACGGGTATTCATATCCCGGCTTCAATACGATCTCGTCGCCTTCCATCGCTCCAGACGTCATCTCGGTGGGCGCCACCCTGAACTCTCACGTGATGAACCCGACCGTCAGCGTGAACGCCTCCAGCGCACCTTCGAGCGTGAAGGGCCTCGGCGCCGCGGTGGGCGATTCTTACTTTTACCCTTCGGGTTTCGGCGCCAGCCAGGCCCCGCTGGTGGATGTAACCACTATCGGCGACAGCGACGGTCTCGCCTGCAACTCACTGCCGGCCGGCTCGCTCAATGGCAGCTATGCGCTGATTCTGCGGGGCACGTGTACCTTCGATACTAAAGCCCTGAACGCGCAAAATGCCGGCGCCATCGGCTTCATCTATTACATGGCCGATTCGACCGCGCCCATCAATCCGGAAGGCATCAATGAAGACGGGCCTGCCGTGATGATCTCGAATGCCTCCGGCCTCACCTTGAAGAGTTATATCGACGCCAACCCTGGGGCGGTGGTGACGATCGATCTGAACGGCATGGAGCAGGATCTGACCGCCTGGAATTCCACGGTTGGCGCGACCGCGGGCTACGACGTCGCGGTGAATCAGTTCGCCAGCTACTCTTCGATGGGACCTACACCGGATGGGCAGTTGAAGCCGGACATGGTGACGATCGGGGGCTTCGACGCCACTTTGGGGCCGGACCCCAACGACCCATACCTGCCCCCGCCCGCCGGATTTTATAGCGCCACCCAGAACTACGACCCCAACCAATCCTTCTTCGGCACCAATGTCTTCAGTTCCAACCGCTGGGCGGCAGGCGACGGGACCAGCTTTTCGACTCCCATGGTGGCGGGCGCGGCGGCCCTGTTGGTGCAGGCGCACCCCAGCCTTCAGCCCACCCAGATCAAATCGCTGCTGGTGAACTACGCCTCGCAGGCGACCACCATGGACGATGTCGGCGACACCATCGACGCCGAGTGGATGGGAGAGGGCACCCTGGACGCCAACGCAGCCATGGGCGGCGCGGTCACCGCCGTGCCTTCCACGATTTCCTTCGGGACTCTGAACTCCGGCACCCTGCCCATTTCCAAGACCATCACCTTGACCAACATCGGCTCGGCCTCCGCGTCGCTTACCGCCACGGTCTCGTGCTGCACGGTGAACGGCGCGACCGGCGGCAGTCTTTCGACAGTGGCCGTGAGCCCCACCAGCGTAACGCTGTCGGCCGGCGGTACGGCCACCCTTACGGTGACGTATTCAGGATCGAAGCCGTCGGCAGGCGAGTATTCCGGAAACATCGTGCTCTCCAACTCCTCAACCACGCTGCGGATTCCCTTCATGGCGCTGATGAGCGACAGCACGGTTTATAACCTGCTGCCGGAAGGCGCCGGCGAGGGACCTCCGGGAACGGACTTCGGCGCGAGCTACGTGCAGCTCACGGATCAGTACGGCATTTCGGTGCCCGGCGCCAGCGTGACTTACTCCGTTTCACCGACCGGGTCCCTGACGCTCAAAAGCGTGTCCGGCGAGCCGGCCTGCACGCCGGCGAGTTCCACCAGCACAGTGACTTGTGCCAGCGATCAGTACGGCCTGTCTTATGTGGATGTGGTGGCCGGATCGACCACCACGCCCTCCTGCATCAGCGGGGGCACCTGCGCCACGGTGAACTTCAGCGTGGCGGGGCAAACCGGCAGCTTCTCCTATAACATTCAAACTCCGCCCAGCATTACCAGCGTGTCGGATTCGGCGGCCGGTAAGAGCCCGGTCGCGCCGGGTTCCTACGTCAGCCTTTATGGCTCCGGCCTGAGCAACTACACGGACGTTGACGATGCCACTACCGATGCCTTGGCCGCCAACGGCACGTATAGCATTCTGCCGCTGCAAATCGATTTCGTGAGCGTGACCTGCGATGTGCCGTCGGCCGGCATCAGCGTGCCGGCGGGGGTGGTGTACGTCAGCCCGACCCAGGTGAACGTTCAGTTGCCCTGGGAGTTGCAGGGGCAGAGTTCGGTGCAGATGAAAGTGGTGATCGATGGCGACCTGTTCTCCAGCGTGGTGACGGTGCCGGTGGCCAACTACAACCCGCAATTCTTCACCTACGGCAGCGATATCGCCGTGGCGCAGGATTCCAGTTATAACCTGATCACTACCAGCAACCCGGCCAAGCGCGGCAGCCCGTTCATCATCATGTACGTGAATGGATTGGGGCCGGTGACCAATCAACCCGCGGACGGCAATCCGGCGGTCAATTCGACCACCACCACGACCCCCACAGTAAGCTTCGGCGGCGTGAACGGCAACGTGCTCTTCTCCGGATTGACGCCGGGATTCCCGGGTCTGTACCAGATCAACGTCGCCATACCGACCACCGTCACCGCCGGCAGCGCCGTGCCGGTGACCGTCAGCATCGGCGGGGTCACTTCGGCGCAAGCCACGCTGCCGATCCAGTAGGCGGGCAGGGTGGGGCCGAATGCCGGCCCCACCCTGCTAAACTTGGGGTACGAGGAGCGTCGTGACGTACCCGACTTCGCCTTATATCGAGCAACGCGATGGCAGCCTGTATATCGCGGGCAGGCGCGTGATGCTGGATTCCATTGTGATTTACCACCGGCAGGGCAAGACCCCCGCGGAAATTGTGGAGCTTTTCCCGGTACTGAAGCAGTGGCAGGTGTATGGGGCGATTGCCTATTACCTGGAAAACGAAGAGCTGATCCAGGAGTACGTGGCTGAAGGCCTGCGCGAATTCGACCGGCGGCGCGCGGAGAGCCGGAAAGATCCCAAGTCGGCCGCATTGTGGGCTCGCCTTGAAAAGGCTCGGCAAGAGATGGCCTCAAAGCGCACGTGAGCATCCGCTTCCTGGCGGATGAGTGTCTTGTAGATGCAATCGTCCAGGGCCTGCGTTCTCGCGAGCCGGCTATCGATATCCTCGATGTCAAAACCGCTGGCCTGCGGGCAGCCGGCGATCCAGCCCTCCTCGAATTTCGCAGCCCAGCAGAATCGAATTCTGATCACGCATGACCGGGGGACGATGCCCCGCTACTTTTTTGAGCGGATAGCGGCCGAAAAGTCGAATAACCCGGGATTGCTTATTGTGCGCCAGGAGTGCGCCATCGGTGCGGTCATCGAGTCTCTGATGCTCATCTGGGCGGCGTCTCCGCAGGAAGAGTGGCGCGACCGAATGGAGTACCTGTGAGTATCTGCCGTGAGATCTCTCCCGCCCGCGCACACCTGATATACTCGACATTCCCCTATGGCGAATCCGAAATACGCAGTTTCCGATAAGCCGGTCCCGGTGGCGGAACTGGTGGCCACGCTGAGCGACGGCACCAAGGTCAAGCGCCGCATCCCGCGCATGCGCGCCTGCAACGAGAAGGACGATAAAGGGAAGCTCTGCGCGGGCCATCTGAAGCGCTGGTACTTTTTCGGCGACGAAGTCAAGCAGAAGTTCGGGGCGGATGCCGAAGTTTACCGCTGCGAGCACTGCAAGACGCTGTACCTGCCGAATCCCGAAGAGCCGCACCGCAGCGGGACGTTGAGTTACTGAGACCGCTCCCCCGGAGGTCTCCCCAAAAAGAAAAACCGCACCGGACGCGCCCCTGAGACCTGCGGGACTCCATCCGATGCGGCTCGCCCAAGGCTTGGGCTGGGATCCGGCGTCGGGCTGTCTGGTGTTTCAGCTTAACCGGCCCACTCCTGGTCAGGTCCGCGTCCTATTTTTCCTTTCCAGAAATGCCAGACAACTACCGCTACCTGTGATCCCCCGGAGAGATCGTATGATGAGGCCACTTCGCAAAAAAACCCCTCTGCGGCAACCAACAAGGGAAGAATAGTGAGCTAAAACTCTTGCAAACATCGGCTCCCGCAAGCACGCTGTCTCTTCGGCTCACTCGTCTTCCGCCTGCCTGTTGCAGCAGAGGGCAGGTTTGAAAGGTTACTTCGCCAATTCACACTACCAATAGCAATCCTCCATCCACCTGTCAATCGGTTAAAGCCTTCCGGAATCAAATATTTCTGCTTCCGCCAAAAATTTCCCGTGTGGTCGGGCGGGCAAGCCGTGTGTCGCTATGACACAATCGTTAGGGAATGTACCTGAGAATTCTGGCCGCCGCCCTGGTGGCGCTGGCTCCCCTGCCCGGCGCCGCGCAGCTCACCCCGCGCCAGCCGGAGACTACCCAGCTTTCCGCCGAGGACCCCGTCACCGTCGCCACCGCGCACCCCCGCCTGCTGCTGAACGCCGCCCGCCTGCGCCTGCTGACGCGCGAGCGCCAGCGCAAGTCGCCGCGCTGGCAGCAGTTGGAAACGCTGGTCACGGGCGACGCCGATCTGCCCGAGCCGGCTTTCGCCAAGGCACTCTACTTTCGTATCGCGGGCGACCGGGCGGTGGGCAAACAGGCCATCCAATGGGCCTTGGGCGCCGGCTCCGACCGGGATCTGCGCCAACTCGCCCTCGTCTTCGATTGGTGCCAGGACCTGCTCACCGAGTCCCAGAGCCGCGACCTGGCCACCCGCATTGAGAAGCGCATGGCCGCCACCGCCGCCGATGAAAGCGTGGACGCCACACGCTCCCGGGTCTTCGCCGCCATCGCCCTGTTCGACCACGTGCCCGCCGCCCCGCAGCGCGAACTGGAACGCGTTGTGCGGCAATGGTGGCTGGGCAGGATCGTGCCCGCCCTCAAGCAGGGCCACGCCGTGATCGCCCGCGACGACGCCTACCCGCTCTTCGAGCTGCTCCATGCCCTGCGCGACAGCACCATGCTCGACCTGCGCGAACCGATGGTGGAGTTTTTCAAGGACTTCCCCATTCAGCACATCATCAGCTACTATCCCGCCACGTACCAGGGGCCGGATGCGGACTACTACATCGGCGCCGAAGCCCACATGGGCGAACCCGATCTGCGGGTGGCCGCGCTCTCCCGCGCCGCCGAACTGGCCATGGTGGCCTACGATCCGAATTCGAGCGAGGCCCAGGTGCTGCAGGGTTTCCTGATGCACGACCACTACATGCTGCGCGGCCCGTTCGGCGCGCCGTACGAATTTCTGTGGGCCAATCCTTACCAGCCGGGCCTGAGCTATTACCTGGTCCCGCTGGTCTACCACAATCCCGTATTCGGTATCCTCTTCGTCCGTTCCACCTGGGAGGACGCGGCTACCTGGTTCGGCCGCTTCGACGGAGCAATGCAGCTTTTCCAGGACGGCAGCCTGGCGCCGGTGAACCTGGCCCACACCCCGGTGGCGATTTCCCTGAAGGAGGCCATCGTCTGGTTCGCCCCGGCCGGCGACCGCATCGGCGTCAAGCTGGACGAGGAGCAAGCGGTCTTCATCGTGGGCCTGGAGCCGCACCACACTTACCTTGTGGAAGTGGACGACGAAGAAATGGAGGAGGCCGAAGCCGATTCCGGCGGCATCGTGGAGCTGGATGATGTGCCGCGCGGCCACGATTTGGGCATCCGGTTCCGGGAGGAAAAGTAGCGGCGGGGGCTTCGAAGCTGCGCGAGTGTCAGGCCTGTTTCAAAATATGGATCGGGCGCGGCAACGAGCAGGCGTGCCGGAGCATTGGGCCGGTATATTCCGCGGGCAGTCGCCGGTGAACTGCGCCGTGTTTCAGTTTCCCGGCGGCCGATTCGAGATGTGACGAACGCTGGTAACAGGCCACACTGCACTTCACTCATTGCAAGGGGCGGCCCTACTGAGCGCGATGGGCTCGTCGCTTTTCGGTCGCGGGCAAGCATCCATGTGAAGCGCTCATGCGCAACTCCAGACAAAGCGTGTATAATTCGGAGATCCCATTGCCCTATCGGGTTGCCACCTGGAGTTCAGAATGAGCCTTAACCGCGCCGGGGTTCTCTCGCTATACTCCGTTCTTGCCGTCTCTAGCCTTCTCGCTCAAGGGCCCGACGGCGGCAACGACTGCACGAAGCCAACAGCGCAACCCCTCGAACACGTCGCTGTGCCCGGCTTCCCGTTCATGGCATTGCCATCAGCCGACGGCTGCTCCATTTTTGTTTCGTTAAGCGGCGTTGATCAGGGCCACGGCGGAATAGCTGTGCTGCGGAGATCCGGGGGAACGGTCTCGGTGGCTCGGGTCGTACGTCTGGCCGCTCTGTTAGTGGCAGGAATGGCGCTGACGCATGACGGAAAGCTACTTATCGCTTCCAATGGTACAGGGGTGGTGTTTCTGGACGTTGGCAGATTGGTTTCCGGCAACGCGGATGATCCAGTCCTCGGATATCTGGAGACGGACTCCGAAATTCCACCCGATACGACACGTTATTTGGACCGGCAAAAGATCGGCTTACGGCGCGCTTCGGAACACCCGGGTTCGGGCAGCATTCAAGTGAACGTCACGAATGACGATCAGGCTTTGTTCGTGGCGGATGAATGGACCGAGTCGATCACGGTAATAGGCCTGAGCAAGGCCAGGGCTTCGCATTTCGATCGGAGTTCCATCATCGGAAAGATCCCAGTGGCCCCTCTTCCCATCGCTTTGGTCTTCTCTCCAAACCAACGTTATCTTTACAGCACGAGCGAAATTGGATTGCGGAGCTACGGCTGGCCCGTTGAGTGCAGACCAGAAGGGAATGACCCCACCCTAACGACGCCGGAGGAGCCCCGGGGCGCGCTCTTCGTGATCGACGTGGCGAAAGCAAAATTCGCTCCGGAGGCGTCTGTGATTGCGAAAGTCCAGGCGGGCTGCACACCCGTCAGGCTGGCGCTTTCTCCCTCCGGTGACCGTGCTTACGTGACAGCGCGAAACGACAACTCGGTCCTGGCTTTTGACGCAGGTAAACTGCTCTCCGATCGGGATCACGCCTTGCTCGGGTCGATTGCTGTGGGCCCGGCACCCGTCGGCCTGGTAGTAGTTGAAAAGGGCAGGAGGATTATCGCAACTAATTCAAACCGATTTTCCGGGGAGGGTGACGACAGGCAGACTCTCACGGTGATCGATGCGACGAAGGTAGGTTTCAGCGACGATGTAGTATTGGGTCATATTCCGGCAGGTGCATTCCCCAGAGAGATAACCGTCACGGCGGATCAGAAGACCCTTCTTGTCGCGAACTTCCGTTCCAAGACGGTCGAGTTGGTCGATCTCTCCAGGGTGCGTTTAGAATCCCGGCCGCGCTAATCCCGTATTCGGTATCCTCTTCGTCCGTTCCACCTGGGAGGACGCGGCTACCTGGTTCGGCCGCTTCGACGGAGCAATGCAGCTTTTCCAGGACGGCAGCCTGGCGCCGGTGAACCTGGCCCACACCCCGGTGGCGATTTCCCTGAAGGAGGCCATCGTCTGGTTCGCCCCGGCCGGCGACCGCATCAGCGTCAAGCTGGACGAGGAGCAGGCGGTCTTCATCGTGGGCCTGGAGCCGCACCACATTTACCTTGTGGAAGTGGACGACGAAGAGATGGAGGAGGCCGAAGCCGATTCCGGCGGCATCGTGGAGCTGGATGACGTGCCACGCGGCCACGATTTGGGCATCCGGTTCCGGGAGGAGAAGTAATCTTACCGTATCGGATCGCACGTGTCTCCGCTAAAAAATGATTCAAGCGTAATAACCCCCTGATATAATCCTCCGCCATGTTTCCTCCGAATCTGATACATCCTCCCCTTCGCCCGGTCTGGGCGGATGCGCGGAAGGCAGCCGAGACAACCGCCGGAACTCTCAAGGAAACTGCCAAGTTCGCTGAAATGCGCAAGAAGATGAAGGGTGACTTGGGCCCCGATCTGGAGGCTTGGCCTAAGTTCTATCCGGATTATGCCAAGCTCAAGTCCGGCAAGGAGAAAATCGAAGAGACGATGAAGAAGTACACGGAAGCGATCAAGGCTTCGGGTCTGAACGACAAGGTTAAGAAACCGATGCTGGACGCTCTCGTGAAGGTCAAGGCCGATCTGGAGAAGCGGCTGGAAGCGGCCCACAAGCTGATCGAATCCGATATGAAGCTGGCGCTGAAGGCCTCCCTGAGAACGCAAATCAGGCCCATCACGGTCTTCGATCAGGATGTCGCCCACGATGTGCAAGCCAAGGCGGGAAGCGCGAACGAAACCCTCAAACTGAACTCCATGCATCTGGTGGTGAAACTCACCGATGAGAACATCCTGAAACACGTTCCGAATGATGTGGACGATGGCGCCCTGGCCGTAAAAATCCGGACGGCGGCGGACTTCGCCGGCGTGACCCAGCAACTGGCGAATCTGCTGGTCAAGGTCTCGAAGGACGTCCATAGTGAGAAGGACCTTCCCGAGGCGAAACAGAAGTTGAAGGAGGGTTTGGATAAGATTGTCGAGCAAGCCCTCGACAGGGCTGCCGCACCGATTCTGGAACTGGCCAAGGTCAAGGTCGAACACCGGAACTATCAGATCACTGCCGCGGTGACCTTGGTGGCCACGGGAGCGGGCATTGTGGCCTCGACCGCCGCTCTGCTATCGGCTCCGTTTACCAATGTTGCCGGCGCCGTGGTCGGGTTTTATGGCCTGACCCAGGGCTGTATATCGTTCGGCATACAGATTGGCAAGCTTGCGGCGGACGCCGAGGGGGTGGCGGCCAAGATCTCGAGGAACCTGAAAGCGATCCACGACCAATACCAGAATCGCGGCGCGACGGCGGTAGGCGCGGCCGAGGTGGCCACCACGCTCGCCAATGCCCTCGCCCCGGCGCCGGTTCTAAGCTCCATCACAACCGTGAAGGGCGATTGCGACTTGCTCGGCGACAAAATAAAAGGGCTGACCGTCAGCACCCATGAGGCGGCCAGTGACCTCGGCAAATTGCTGACGGCGCAAGAAAAGGTTCAGACCGAGCTAACGAGCTTCGAGAAAATATCGAAGGGCAAGCTGACGCCACAAGAGGCTCAGAATTTTCAAAAGTTGATGAAGGCGATAGAGGCGTCCGCGGGTCCGGTTGACACTTGTATTAAGAAAGTCGAGGATCTGAATACGCGCGTAGTGAAGATGACGGCGTCCCACAAGACCCTGAAAGGCAAAGTGGACGCGTTGGCCAGCGGAAAGCCCAACTGGGCCCAGGTGGGTGAATTGGTCGTAAACGTAGCCGTAGCGACGGCTTTCCTGGTCGGGGGCAATGTCAATACCCCGAATGCCTACCAAGGTTTGGACGCACTCGATAAAGCAGGGACCTGGGTCGGCAACATCGCTTCGATCGGCCAGACGGCTTATTCCACGGCGATGGCGCTTAAGGACCAGATCGAGAAGGCAAAATAAGACTCTTTGGAACTTCCCGCGCCCACGGGCCGGCCGTCTACGCGCGGCCGGGGAGGGCTATACCGGATCAGCCTGACGCCGGTAAATCTGGCGCCCCGCAGCCGCCTGGTGGAAATGGACGGCGAAGACATGCGGGAGGACCGAGGCGGATTCCGCCGGGCTTGGGTAACTCGATGACGTACCGCGCGGTTACGATTTCGGGGATACGGTTCCGGAGGCGCGGTAGCGGCGCACATTTCGAAGCAGCGCGGGTCTCAGGTCGGTTTCAAAATATCGATCAGGCGATTTACCGTCTCGTTTACTTTGGCATCGGACACGTGCCCGGCCCGGTAGACTACGATTGCCGAATCGGCGGTGAACAGCCGATTCGGACGCTGGACGTCGCTTGGTTGGGCTGAGGTCCGAAAAAGGGAAGTTGAGAACT
>JASHSS010000834.1 GCA_030038565.1 Bryobacteraceae bacterium | reverse complement strand
TCCCACCAATGCCTCACGCATCATGGTGTGACAGGCGCGTCTTCAGGGAAGCGAAGCATGCGGTCGGGGACCTAGTTGTCGATGGTCGCCTCGATCAGTTCCAGCCGCCGCTTGGGTTTCTCGCCGTCCACTTCTTCCTTTTCGAAAGCGTCCAGCACCTCCATGCCTTCCACCACCCGCCCGAAGGCCGAGTATTTGCCATCCAGGTGCGGCGCGTCTCCCAACATCAGGAAGAACGAGGTAGTGGCGGAATCCGGATCGTCGCCGCGGGCCATCGAGACAATCCCGCGGGTGTGCTTCACGTCCGTGCGGAATTCGCCTTTGAGCGGATGCACCCAGCGGTCGGCCGGGTGGGCTGCACCGCCCGCTCGCGTATCGCCCATCCCGCCCTGCACCACGAAGCCCTTGATCAGCCGGTGAAAGGCGGTGCCGTTGTACCAGCCGGTGGCCGTCAGCATCAGGAAGTTGCGCACGTGGTTGGGGGCCCAGTCCGGCTCCATCTTGATCCTGATAACGCCCAGGGTGGTCTTCAAGCTGACCGTCTTGCGCATCTCGTCGGGCGTGGCGTTCAGGAATGGCTCGACCTTCTTCTTCTCGATCTCCACCTTCACGATGCGCACCGGGGTCTTGGTAACGTTGTTGGCGTCCGCCGGCGCCTGGGAGATCTTTTCCACTACGTCCATGCCCTCGGTGACCCGCCCGAAGGCCGAGAATTGCCCATCGAGCTGCGGCTGCGGGGAAACGCACACAAAGAATTGCGCGCCGTCACTATCGGCTTTGCCGGGGATGCGGACGGTGGAAACCACGCCGCGCTCGTGCTTGAGGTCGCTGAACTCGTCCTTCAGCAGGTTTAGCCCGCCGGTGCCCCAGAGGTTGCGCGGGGTTTGGGGGTCCTTGAGGAGCGGGTCGCCGCCCTGGACAATGCCGTACGAAACCACCCGGAAAAACGCGCTTCCGTCGTAGTAACCCTGGCGCGCGCGGGCGATGAACTGCTCCACATGCCGGGGAGCCTTGTCCGGCGCGAACTCGAAACGGAAGACGCCCAAATCGGTGGTGACCACCGCCTCTACCTCGCTGGGCGGCGGGTTTGCGGGCGGCGATGGCGGGGTTGCCGGTGTTTGCGGCCAGAGCGCCGCCAGGGGAATCAGCAGGAGCGCCAGGCGGGCAGCGCGCGGCGTGGGACGGTTATTGCAGGCGGGGACGCAGTTGCTCGTTGGACACCAGCCCATCGAAGATCGCCAACACCTGCTTCCGGTAGGCGTACACGCGCTGCAGGTTGTCCCGGAAGGAAGCCTCGAAGTCGTGCGCTTTCATCCATTTATCAATCATGCCACGGGGTACGTCGATATCCTGCCGGAGGGTCTCCACATCGTGCCCCCGCAGAAACAGGCCATAGAAAAAGGCCGCTTCCCGTTGGGGCGCCAGGGGGTCGAATTCGTCTCTCGCCGTCATAAAGTCTCAGCGAAAATGCCAGTATACCGATGGCCCCAACCTTCCGGCAAGTCCCAAAATCGGGCGCGGCGGGTTGGGGCGCGGGTTGGAAGCCAGGCAGGTTGGGGAGCCGGTTGGAAGCCAGGCGGGTTGGGAAGTCGGGCCGGTTGGGAGCCGGCTGGGAAGCCGGGCCGGTTGGGAGGCCGGGGACCGGGGCTACGGGGAGGGGCGGCCTTGGTACATGGCGCAAGGCGGCCTTGGCGGACCGGCGAAGCGGGGCGGACGCGGTAGAATGGCCGGGTGGGAGGAGAGAACCATTGCCCACGCTCATCCAGGCGCCTGCCCGCATCGCGCCCGCCGGAAACAAGCCCAAATTAATCGACGAATACGTCGGCCGTGTCAATTCGCAAACCACGCAAGCCAGCATCGCTTACATGCGCAGCCCCAGCGGTTGGCAGGAGCCGGGGCAGACGCCCGAGTTCGATGAGTTTACGGTGGTTCTCGCCGGCACACTAAGGGTGGAGCATGCCGGGGGCGCCCTGGAAGTGCATGCCGGTCAGGCGGTCATCGCCCAGCGCGGCGAGTGGGTCCGCTATAGTACCCCCGGACCCGAGGGCGCTGAATATCTGGCCGTCTGTATCCCGGCGTTTTCGCCCGGGACCGTCCATCGCGATTCCTGAGGCCTAGTCTTCCGCGTCGCGCATCAATCCGTTGGCGCCGCGCGTTTTGAATTCATAACGCTCAATGCGCACCGCCGCCACGTTGTCTTCCGAGCGCACCACCCGGCCCATGGCCACGAACTTCAAAGGACAGGTGCCTCCCAAACGGGCCGGCCAATTCACCGCCAGTTCCACCATACGGCCCATCGGCAGCTTCTCTTCGGTGGTAAAAAGAATTCCTCCGCTTCCAATATTAAGAGTGGTTCCGCTGCCGACAGTCTTGGGCGACCGAGACTGAATCACCCGATATTTCACTTCCTCGCGCACAGGATAGCGGCTGGTGCCTCGACGTTCCGATGTTGCTCCGGAATTTGTCATGTCTGCTGTGCCTGCCATGTCCACCTTATCGTGCGAAATCGTATTTTCCTATACAATAGACTGCAAGCTTCAAAAACTATCCAACTAAATGGTACTTAAGTACTAAAATGGGGAACAATGGCACTCACCAAAGCTAACACACAGAGGGGCGATAAAGAATAGAACCTCGCAACGCAATCAATGTGTGAATTATTTCGATACTAGACCCAAACACAAAGCGTGATATTCAGTACATATCGAACGGCTATCCGTTCGAACGGGCTGAACGTGGGGGTGGGCGGGCGAGCCGACTGGACAGACGGGACCGCGCCCAATCCGCGCCGCGCCGTCGGCTTCTCGCGCGGCGCAGCTTCCGGCTCCGCCGGCACGCGACACGGCCTTCCCAATTGACTCGCCAGCTCGGCAGGAGATGAGCGCTTCAGCTTGCACCGGTTCACGCTGGAGCAAATCGAATCCAAAATGACCTGGATCTGGTTCGACCCTGCCTGACCATGGATCGGTTCGATAACCGCCAGGATACTCCTTCTGCTAATCGGCGCCCGCAGCCTGCAAAGCGATCGATGTCGCAGTCGGTACCGCGGTACTGGTTGCTCTCCAGATACGCAACACCAGCTTGCTTCTTCTGACGCCGTGGACAGTCGAGCGGCGGCCGAAATTAAGGCTGGCTTATGAGCCGCCTGGTTGGTTCC
>JASHSS010000833.1 GCA_030038565.1 Bryobacteraceae bacterium | reverse complement strand
CAGTCGCCGCCGAATTCGGTGGCCAGCCCGCGGACCTTGTCGTCCTGCAACATGCGGTGGGCCTCGGCCAGTAATACGGCGGGGCGCTCGAGATCGCCGGCCGCGGCATGCGCCATTAGTTCCTGGTCCGGCATGCTGGACCACAGGAAATAGCTCAGCCGGCTGGCGAGAGCGTAACCGGAGAGCGGCGCCACGGCGGGCGTGCCGGGCTTGGGAGCGTGGCGCTCGGCGGCGGTGTCCAGAAGGTCGATGCGATAGCAGAAATCCGGCGACATCAGCACGCTGACCAGCGAGTCGCGCATGGCGTCCTCGTGGCTCAGGCCTTCCTTTTCGCGCAGTTCGTGATAGTAGGCCAGCAGGTCGTCGCTTTCGGCCTTGGCAAGCGGCCGGCGGTAGGCGCGGGCAGCGAATTCCACCAGCGCTTCCAGTTGGCGCGGTTGGGCTTCCTGGCGCATGCGCTCGATCCGGCGGAGCGTGTCGTTGACCCACTGAAAATGCACCCGGATGGCTTCCATGGCGACCGGGTTGTTGGAGGCCTGGGCCTTGGCCAGGTAGGCGTCGCGCAGTCCGAAAATCACCGCCGGGTCGTTCACCTTCTTATCCGGCGGGCGCTCCCTTCCGGATTCGGCGCCCTTGCCATCCACCTCGCCGCACTCGTTGAAGTAATACTGATCCCAGGTGCGGTTGGTGTGGTCGGCAATGAAGTCGAATTCGTCCCAGAGGCGGTTCAATTCCTTCTGCCCGTTCTCGTCCAGGATCAGCTCCATGAGCGGCGTATCGTCGCGCCAGTAGCCCATCACGTTGTGGTAGCCGGCGCTCAAAAGGCGGCCCTTGTCCTCCGAATCGTCCGGGAAATAGCGGCCGCGCTCCTGGACGTAGAAGGTGTCCGGGAAGATGGAAGCGAAACGCGCGAAGGAGGCTTCGTAGCGGCTGCGCTCGGCGGCGGGAACCGTCAGATCCGGATCGCCCGCGCGGGACTTGGCCACCAGCGCGGCCCAGCGGGGCGCGGCTTCGCGGTGCAGGCCGGGGTACTTGGGAATCTCGGGCGCCACCGGGGGCGGGTCGGTATCGTTGCGCAGAGAAGCGGGGTCGAAATCGCGGCGGTGGGAATTGAACTGGCGGTACTTCCAGTTGAGCAGGGGCTGGGATGCGGCGGGCAACCCGCGGACCACCGGGGCGGCGAACTGCATGGCCGTGTCTTTGCGAATGCGCACCACGAAATCGCGCATGGCAACGCATTGCGCGCGGACCGCGGCGTTCACCGCATCGGGGTTGGCGCGGCCGGGCGCCGGCAGCGCGCGCCACATGGCCTGGAGCTTGGCAATCGGCCCGACTTCCTCGGCGGCGGTTTTGGGAGGCTCGTCCAGAAGCTGCCAGACCAGCGGCAGGTATTTCGGACTCACCTTGGCTTCCGCGGCGATGGCCGCCAGGGTGGAGGCGTGCTCTCCGAGCGCCGAGCGGTGCTTGAAGCGCCAGGCGGCCTGGAAGTAATCCGCATAATCGGTGGGCTGATGCTGATAGAAGGCTACAATCCGTTCGATGGAATACTTATCGCGGTCCGTCTCGACCAGCATCGGATTGGGGGCGAAATTGAACCCCTCGGGAGTGAGCACCAGGTGGTTGGCCACTTCGCGAGCCGCCTGCAGGTATTTCTTCAGCAAGGCGGGGGACATGGTGAGGGATTCGCCGGAGTTGTCGAAGCCGGCGGGATTGGCGGGATCGATGGGGAACTCGCGGGTGGGCTGGATGTCCACGCCGGTGAGGTCGCGGATGGTGTAATTGTACTCGGCGTTGCTCAAGCGGCGGGCCAGCACCACGCCCGGATCGCCGGCGTTTTTGCGGGCCTCGTTGGCGCGCATGGCCTTGACCCAGTCGATCACCTGCTGGCGCACTTCCGCGGGCGGCTGGGGCATGGGCGGCGGCGGCATCTGTTGGGCGGAGAGCTTGTCCGCCACCAGCGCCCAGCGGGAATTGTCGCGCACCACCATCTCCATGGTGGTGTAGGATTTCAGATCGAACTGCGCGGCCGGCGTGGCGCCGCTATGGCACGCGACGCAGTAGCGGGTCACAAACGGACGCACGGTTTGGTTGAAGCGTTGGTCGAGCGCGGAATCGGCCGCGATGGCGGGAACGACGGCCGCCACGGCCATAAGAATGGTCGCCCAACGCGAAACGGCGGGCAGAGCGCGACGTTGCATCAGTCTCCAAGTGCTACAGACAGTTGACTAGATTATACAAGTGCAACGCGCCGGGTTCAATGGGCCAAGTGGGCCAATTTCGGGCGTCTGCGCGCGATTCTTAGCCATAATGTCCTTTGAGGCTGCTTTGATGCAACGCTCGGGATATGCCGATCTGCCGCTGCACGGAGGGCGCGTGCCGGCCTGGCTGGCGGAACGGATGACCCGGCTGGGCACGGCCATCGTGGAAGCGGTGGTGCACCATTACGGCCCCGGCGCGGCGCTCTCGCGGCTCAGCGATCCGTTCTGGTTTCAGGCCCTCGGTTGCGTGATGGGCATGGACTGGCACTCCAGCGGCATCACCACCTCGGTCGTGGGGGCGTTGAAGCGCGGGCTGAATCCGCGGGCGGGCGAGTTGGGCCTCTACGTCTGCGGCGGACGCGGGCGGCACTCGCGGAACACGCCCGGCGAGCTACGGGCGGTGGCCGAAGCGCGCGGCCTGGATGGCGAATCCCTGGTGCGCCACAGCCGCCTCACCGCGCGCATCGATAACAACGCCATCGGCGACGGTTTCCAGATCTACCTGCACAGCTTCATCGTGAGCGCGGAGGGCGATTGGACCGTGGTGCAGCAGGGCATGAACGAAGCCACCGGCCTGGCGCGCCGCTACCACTGGCACTCGGCCGGGGTGCGCGACTTCACCTGCGCTCCGCACACCGCCATCGTGGGCGAGCCGCAGGGGGAGATTCTGAACCTGGTGGATGCCCAGGCCCGGCCCGCGCAGAACGCCCTGCTGGAACTCGTGCGCGCCCCCGAAGCCACCCTGGCCGAGGCGCGCAAGCTGTGGATGCCGCGGCGCCACGCGGTGCGGGCGGCGGATGTGGACCTGCAGCGGCTGGGCGCGGTGCTGGCGGTGGCCTACGAACGCGAGCTGCGCGATTTCGCCTCGCTGCTGCTGGTGGAAAACCTGGGACCGCGCACCTTGCAATCGCTGGCCCTGGTGGCGGAAGTAGTGTACGGCGCGCCCAGCCGCTTCCAGGACCCGGCGCGGTTTTCCTTCGCCCACGGCGGCAAGGACGGGCACCCGTTTCCGGTGCCGCTCAAGATTTACGACCAATCGATCGGGGTGCTGCGGAGCGCGCTGGATGCGGCCAGGGTCGGGGACGAGGAGAAGATCGAGGGCTTCCGGCGCCTGAACCGGTTTGTGGAGGCCGTGGAAAAGCGCTGCGCTCCGGCCGCCGATTTCGAAGCCCTGGTGGAGCACGAGCGGCGGATTTCGCCCGCGCTCGACGGGCGCACCGCGCGCTCCGGCCCGTTCACGGCGCCTTCCAGGCCGCGCCAGATGAGCCTCTTCGAGAATACTTGACAAAGTCAACTAACCTGAACAGCCCTGTCTCGCTGGCGGAGGTGCGGGTGCTCTATGAACTGGCCCACCGCGAGCAGCCTCTGGCCGGCGAGCTGGCGCCCCAACAGCCGTCCTGGCGGAAGATGGCCAGCACGTGATCGTCGTCGCGCACCGCCTCCCGATCGAGCCGCAGGGGCGGATAGCCAAGCATGCGCAGCGCCGCGGCGCCGAATAACGCGCCTTCCATGCAGTGCGCCTTCCGCTCGCGCAGCACGCGGCGCGGCGAAAAGCAGGTGGCGCCGCGGGGTTCTTTGTTGTAGTCCACCTCGTGGTCCAGAAAACGCTGAATCTTCTCCGGCGCATCCAGGCGGCGGAACAAGGCGCGCTCAGCGGCGACGAGCGAATCGCGGGGCATCCGGATTAGGGTAGCGTGATTAGGCGGTTGCCCCCAAACCGTAGGAGCCGGATCTGAACCTTGGTAGACGGGAGTTTACTAACGTTTGTCGGGTTGATTGGCCGAAAAGGCGGGATCTAGAATCAGAACGGCAGCCGGCTGTAGGATTACCTGTCAGGAGACCGATCAATGGAGTTCCAAGTTGGCGAGACCCACGCCGGGTATGAGTTTCTGGGTGTTTTGAAGCGATCGAAAAATGGCGTCGAATTCCGGGTGAAAAATACGCTAGTCGGCCGGGTCGAGGCGCTGCGTGCGATTCCGGAGGGATTGCAGAACGATCCAGCGCTGTCGGAGCGCTTCCTGCGTGAAATGCGGGTACATGCGGGTTTGGTCCACCCGAATATCGTCACCCTGTTCAGCGCGGTCGAACTCGAAAATCAGCTGGTAATCACCACGGAACTGGTGGAAGGACCGACCGTGGCCGACAGATTGGTACAAGGGCCGCTTCCCTGGTCGGAAGCCGTTGCCATTTCCCGGCAGATCCTGGCCGCGCTGGCCTATGCGCACCGGCATGGGACGGTTCATCGCAACATCAGCCCGGAGAACATCATTATCGGGACGGATGGGGTCATGAAGCTGGCCAATTTTGCTTTGGCGAAAAGCGCCGGCAGCCCCAAGCTGAGCCAGGTTGGCGTGCCCCTCGGCAATCTGAAGTACATTTCGCCCGAGCAGATCAAAGGAATGGGCAACGTGGACGGCCGCAGCGATCTGTACTCGCTGGCCATGGTTTTGTATGAGATGCTCTGCGGGCATCCCGCTTTTGTGATCCAGAGCGAGTTCGAGTTGATGGCAGCCCAGGTTGGCACCCCACCGGTTTCGCCCAGCGAGGTGAATCCCAAGGTCCCCAGGGAACTGGGCGCAGTCATATTGAAGGCGCTGGCGAAAAACCCGGCGGAACGCTATCAGACCGCGGCGGAGTTCGACGAGGCGCTGGTCAACGTCAAGGTCGGGGAGATGCTGAAAACCGTTCCTGCCGGGCCGAAAGCCGTCGCCGCAACCGCCGTGGATGAACCGCAGGCCGTGCCGGCGGCGGCTGGCAGCGCCCCTAGAACACAGCGTCCTCCGGGACGCCCGGGGATACCAATGGGTGGGCCGGGGGCAGTTTTACAAACAGCCACTGAGGCGCCGGTGCCGGCGTTCCTGGCCGCTCGCGGGGCTCCGTTTCTGTCCAGGCAGCAGATGATCATTGCCGGCACTGCCGGCGCGTTTACGGGTGTGTTGCTGGCGGCCCTCTGGTTTTTCGTCAAATGAGGCGCAATGAGCATTGAGCCGGGCACGCAGCTTGGAGACTACCGGATCCTCGCCAGGATCGGCTCGGGAGCCTATGGCGAGGTATACGAAGGAGAACATGCCATTACGCGGCGGAGAGACGCCATAAAGGTTCTGGCAGACGACCGGCTCCACAACCCCCAGGAAGAACAACGGTTCTTGCAGGAAATCCAGGTTCAGGCCAGCCTGCACCACCCCAATATCGCGGCCGTTTACAGTGCGTTTTCGACACCGCACGGCCTGGCGCTGGTGATGGAGTTGATCCGCGGCGAGCCGCTCAGCGCGATTCTGGCGCGAGGCCGCCTGCCGCGGGGTCAAGGGATTCGGCTGGTACTGGAGATGCTGGAGGCGCTCTCGTACGCGCACGCGAAGGGTGTGGTGCATCGGGACATCAAGCCCGAGAACATCATCGTTACCACCGAAGGGTCTGTAAAGCTGGCCGACTTCGGGCTGGCGCGGTCCGCCACAAGCCCGCGGCTCACACAGTACGGGGTGTTCGCCGGCTCGCCTTGCTATATGTCGCCGGAGCAGGCGCGCGGAACCACGGCGGCCGATTCGCGCAGCGACACGTATTCGGCGGGCGTGGTCCTGTATGAGGTGGTCACGGGGCGGCTGCCGTTCACGGGGGAAAGCACGATCGAGGTCCTGCTGGAGCATCAGTACTCCGCGCCGACACCACCCCAGGACCTGGAGCCTGCTGTCGGCGCAGCGCTCGGCCAGGTCATTCTGAGAGCCATCGAGAAGGAGCCGGACGCACGATATCAGACCGCCAGCGA
>JASHSS010000085.1 GCA_030038565.1 Bryobacteraceae bacterium | reverse complement strand
GCGCGCCTTTTTGCGCGATGGTGGCGGAGCCGTTGCCCAGCGGCGTGCCGCCGGCCTGGGTCAGCGCGGGGAAACCGGTCAGGCTGGAGGCGGCCGCTCGGGCGTAGAAGGTCACCGGCGCCTGGGCGATGGAGGGCGCATTGGCGGTGACCGCGGCGATTCCGGCGGCGCCCGGCAGGCGCATGGAAGTGGAAGCCTTGCCGGTGGCATCGGTGACGGCGGAGGCCACCGTGACCTGGGCCCCCTGGGAGGCCTGAAACACGATCGGGGCGCCCACGATCGGGTTGCCGGCTGCATCCGCCAGGGCTACCTGCAGCGGCACCGGCAGCAGCGCTCCCGGAGCGCCGGTCTGATTATCGCCTTGCACCTTGGTAATCGGAACGCGGTTGTCCACCAGGCCGTTCACGGTTAGGGATCCCGAAGCCGTGGCGGAACTGCCGGTATCGGCCGCGGTGATGGTAGTGACGCCGCTGTTGGCGGTGAGTGGAATGAACAGGCTCCAGCTGTAAGCTCCGTTGGCGGTGGTCACCAGGAAGGCCGGCAGGCCGGTGACCGAAACGCGCACGGTGGCGTTATTGGCAAATCCGAAGACCGCGGCTTGAGCCACGCCGCCGGCGCTAATGGCCGCGGGCGCCACTGCCACTCCAGGCGTCCGCGGAGTGGCTTGGGCGGTGGCGGCGGAAGCGCCCGCGGGATAAGAAATGACGCCGCCTTCGAAGTTCTGCTCCGTAACGCCGCTCGACACGAACTGGTCGCTGGTGGGCATGCCGAAATTGCCATTGGGGCCGCCGTGCGCGCTGAACTGCGCCAGAATCAGCCCGGATACCAGGTAGGCCTGGCCCTGGCGCGGGCCGGCGGTGGCGGCGTAGATCGATCCCTGTGCGAAGCTCTGTCCGACCCCCGAATTGGCGCCGAACGTGGAAAAAGTTGTGGCGGCGGAGACCGGGGCTCCAGCGGCGCCGGTCTCGAAACCCAGTTGCGACCACTTGGTGTAAATCAAGCCGTTCACCAATTGCACGGGGCTGCCCGCCAAGGCGGCGCTGTTCTGGAAGGTCTGGGTGCCTCCGGCGCTGAGGTCGCTGGTGGGATAACCGAACGCCCCGGCGGGACCTCCCAGGCTCTCATAGGCGGCCAGCACGGCGCCCTGGACTACATAAGCGGTGGCCGCGCCATCGGCTTCGGCGAGCAGATAGGGGGCTTGCGCGTTCGCGGGCTGCACCATTTGCGCGTACCCGTTGCCGGTGCGCACGGCGGGAGACGGAGTAGAGAGGGGCGCTGACAGCTTGTTGCGCGTGAGGGCCTGCTGGAACGCCTCAGCCACGGCGGTGGGCGCGCCTTCGCCGATCTGGCAACAGGGCGCCGTCACCACGACCAGCAGCCTGGGACTCTGCACTCCTTCGCTGACCGCCAGCACGCTGGCCGATCCGGCGGCCACGGCGGTGACCACGGCGGTGGCTCCGCTCGACTGGATGGAGACCACCCCGCCATTGTTGGAAGTCCAAGAAACCACCCGGTCGGTAACCACTGCGCCGGAAGTGTCCTCGACCGTGGCGGTGAGGGTGAGGCTCTGCCCCACGTTCAGGCTCACGGTGGACCCGGACGCACCAGACACCGTCACCGATCCCACCGGCAGCCGCACCGTTGGACCGCCCGAAGTGGTGTTGTATTCGAGCGTGCCGCCTTCGAAGGTCTGGATGTATTCGGTGGAGGAGACGGCCGTCAGCTCGGCGGTGGGAAGGCCCAGCGAGCCGGAGGGACCGCCCTGGGTCGTGTAGAGGTCGAAGATCGGCTCGAGCACGCTGAAAACCTTGCCCTTGTTGGCCCCGGACGAAATCGAGTAGAGGGTTCCATTGGCGAACGGCTGCGAGAGGTAAGTGGTGCCGGTGGAGGCGGTATTGGGGGAACTGGAGGAGGTCAGCGCATCCAGCGGGCGCCCAGGACCGGTGATGCCGCCCATATTGGTCCACTCGGTGTAGACCGTGCCGCTGATGGAAAAATTCTGGCCCGTGGTGAGCGGGACGGCATAAGAGAACAGGGCGTAGCCATTGTCGAAAAAGTCGTAGTAGCAGTTGTTCGTGGGATCGAAGTTCGGGCACAACTGGTTGTCTTCGATGGGATAGCCGGCGGTCGTGGATCCCACCGAAGAATAATAGGTGTACAGCCCCGGATAGATCTGGACCACGCCTTCCTGCCCGGTATAAGGCGAAGTAGGGCTGATCGAAACCAGCGCGTAGTGGGTGCCGTCGCCGGCCGCGTCGTTGAAAAGCTGCACGTAGCCGGTGAGGCCCAGTTTGGTGACCGCGCCCACCGGCGGCAGGGTGGTCAACTGATCGAAGCCATTGCGGTAGTAGGCTGCCTGAAAGGCGTTCACCAGGTTCGCCGGGGCGCCGCTGCCGATGGTGATGTAGTTGCTCAACGTGATGGTCGCGCTTCCGCTCTTGGTGGCGTCGGCCACGCTGGCGGCGGTGACTTTGACCGTGGAAGTGGAACTGATCAGCGCCGGCGCGGTGTAGGCTCCGTTGGTGGTGATGCTGCCGTTGGCGGGGCTAATGCTCCAGGTGACCGCCTGGTTGGTGGTATTGGCGACCGTGGCGGTGAACTGTTGGGTCTGGCTGTTGGTGAGCGCGACGGTGGCCGGCAGAACGGTGACCGAAATGGCCGCGGGGGGCGAAAGGGTGACGGTGGCTTTTCCGCTTACCGTGCTGTCGAATGTGCTGGTGGCGGAGACGGTGATGGTGGCGCTGGTGGTGATGGTGGAAGGCGCTGTGTAAAGGCCGCTCTGGTCGATCGTTCCGGTCTGCGGGCTGATGCTCCAGGTGACTCCGGTCTGGCTGACCCCCAGCACCGTGGCGGTGAACTGTTGCGTCTGGCCGGCGTTCAGGGTGGCTGTCGCGGGCGAGACCGTGACCGTGACCGAGGGCGGCGTCAGGGTGAACTGGACGGAGGCAGCTTGGGTGGGGTCGGCCACGCTGGTGGCGGTGGCGGTGATTGTCTGGCGGGCGGCGATCACGCTGGGAGCTTTATAAGTAATGGTGGTGATGGCGTTGCTGAGGGTGGGCGTCCCGATGGTTGCGTCCGAGACGGTGGGCGAGAAGCTGAAGGTGACGGCGGTATTGCTGCTGCCGCTGACCTGGGCGGTCAGGGTGACGGTTTGGCCGCCCGTCACGTTGGCGGAACTGAGATTGTCACCGAGGGTGACGAGAACCTGCGCCTGGAGCGCGGCGGCTACCAGGCCCAGCGACCCCCAGCGCAGGGCCGCCGATAAACACCAAATGAGACGCACGGGTATCCTGACAGTTTAATATGTTGCGAAGCCCGCGGGGAGGTGAGGAGGGGCGGACGGGGTTGGTGAGACAGGGTGGGTGACGTTTTCACCACGGAGCCACCGAGGGCACGGAGGAAGCACGGAGAAAACCAAGAGATAACGGGCGGGGCGGGTGAGACAGGGTGGGTGACGTTTTCACCACGGAGCCACGGAGGGCACGGAGGAAGCACGGAGAAACCGGGGGAGACGGGGGCACCCCCCACGGCGACCGAGGTTGAGTCCAGGGAGGAAGGGAAGGTTACTGAAAAGGCGCTGAGGGACCTCCCTGGGCGCCCCCAAAGCGGATTGCCCGCGGGCGGGCGCTTCATGGCAGAATGGGGGAAGGTCCGGGACACGCGCCGCTTGAATAACATTACTTGCGGAAACTCCGTGCCGGTCGCTAAAATCAACGCGTTCACAACTAACCCCAGGAGGAAACATGGCAGGAGTGGAGCAGAAGGTAAAGCAGATTATTGTCGAACAGCTCGGCGTAGACGAGAGCCAGGTGGACTCGAACGCGTCCTTTGTAGATGATTTGGGCGCCGATTCCCTGGACATCGTTGAGCTGGTGATGGCCTTCGAAGAGGCCTTCGAATTGGAGATTCCGGACGAGGATGCCGAAAAAATCGCCACGGTGAAGGACGCGGTCGACTATATTGAGGGCAAGACCAGCAAGAAGTAGCCCCTAATTCTCAGCCGGGAGAGCCGTTTTGTCGCGAAGAGTGGTGGTGACCGGCGTCGGTCTCGTGACGCCGTTGGGGATCGGTACCGAGGTATCCTGGGAGGCCATCCGCGCGGGGAAGTGCGGCATTGGGCGCATCACACAGTTTGATGCGTCCGCCTTCTCATGCCGGATTGCGGGAGAAGTCAAGGCGTTCGATCCCGCCGTCTACATCGAAAAAAAAGAAATCAAGAAGATGGGGCGCTTCATTCAGTTCGCCATTGCGGCGGCGGAGTGCGCCCTGGCCGGCGCGGCATTGAAAGTGACGCCGGATACCGCCGAACAGGTGGGAGTTTACATCGGCAGCGGCATCGGAGGATTCGAGGTCATCGAGCGGGAGCACCAGACTCTGCTGGAGCACGGGCCGCGGCGCATCTCGCCGTTTTTCATTCCCGCTACGATCATCAATCTGGCTTCGGGATACGTGTCGATCCGCAGCGGGGCGAAGGGGCCGAACTCGGCCACCGCTACCGCCTGCACCACCAGCGCGCATTCCATCGGGGACTCGTTCCGCCTGATCCAGCACGGCGATGCCGACGCCATGATCTGCGGCGGCACGGAGGCTTGCATCACCCCGATGGGCATCGGAGGGTTCGCCGCGATGCGGGCGCTCTCCACGCGCAATGACGATCCCGAGCACGCTTCCCGCCCCTGGGACCGCGACCGCGACGGGTTCGTGGTGGGCGAGGGCGCCGGCATCCTGGTATTGGAGGAACTGGAATTCGCCCGGCGGCGCGACGCCCGCATCCTGGCCGAAGTGGTGGGCTACGGAATGAGCGCCGACGCCTTCCACGTGACCGCTCCTCCCGACAACGGCGACGGCGCCTACCGGGTGATGCGCAACGCCCTCCGCGACGCCCGCATCGAACCGCACCAGATCGATTACATCAACGCCCACGGCACTTCCACGGATGTGGGCGATCGCGCCGAAACGGCGGCCATCAAGCGCGCCTTCGGCGATCACGCTTATAAGGTCGCGGTGAGCTCCACCAAATCCATGACCGGCCACCTGCTGGGCGGGGCCGGCGGGCTGGAGGCCGGAATCACGGTGATGGCTTTACGCGACCAGGTGGCGCCGCCGACCATCAACCACATGATTCCCAGCGAGGACTGCGACCTGGATTATGTTCCCAACCAGGCGCGTCCGATGGCCATCGAATACGCCCTTTCCAACAGCTTTGGATTCGGCGGCACCAACGGCTGCCTGATTTTCCGGAGATTCCCCGGTTAGGGCGGCCAGGAGGCTTCATGAAGATTGTTGTCGCCATCAAGCAGGTGGCCTCGCGCGATTCGCAATTGAAGATCGCGGCTTCCGGCCGGTGGATCGAGGAAGCCGACCTGGCTTACGAAATCAACGAGCCGGACGCTTACGCGCTGGAAGCCGGACTGCAGATGCAGGAGAAAAACGGAGGCGAGGTGGTGGCCCTGTGCCTGGGTCCGGCGCGCGCCGCCCAGACCATCCGGGAGGCTCTGGCTAAAGGGGCCGCGCGGGCCATTCACATTGAAGAGGAGGACCCGGGCGCCTTCGACGCCCTGGGAACCGCGCGGCTGCTGGCCGCCGCGTTAGCGGGAGAGAAACCGGACCTCATCCTGACCGGGCTGCAATCCGACGACTTAGGTTATGGCCAGACGGGCGTTATCCTGGCCGAAGTTCTCGGCCTTCCCCACGCCACCATCATCATGCAGGTGGAGAAGCTGGATGGCGGCATACGGGTGAAGCGCGAACTGGAGGATGGCTGGTTCCAGAACGTGGAGATGCCGCTGCCGGCCCTGCTGACCATCCAATCCGGATTCAGCAAGTTGCGCTACGCGACCCTGATGGGCATCAAGAAGGCCAAGAGCAAGGAGATCCGGCGGGTGAGCGCGGCCTCGCTGGGGGTACCTTCGACCCCTTCGATCCGGCTCGAGCGGGTGTATCTGCCGGAGCGCACCAAGCACACCCAGATCTTCGAGGGCAGCCCCAAGGAGGCGGCCCAGAAACTGGTGGAGAAACTGAAATTCGAGGCGCGGGTTCTATGAGCATCCTGGCGGTGTTGGAGCACAGCGGGCAGGCGTGGCATCGCATGTCGTGGGAGACGCTGGCGGCCGCGCAACAGATCGCCGCGGAATTGAATACCACCGTTTCGGCGGCGGTGGTAGGGACCGGCGAAGGTCCCGCCGCGGAGTTGACCGGGAAACGCCTGGATCGGGTCTACCTGGTGGAGCACGAACTGCTGGCGCAGTATACTCCCGACGGTTATTCGCTCGCGCTGGGCCAGTTGATGAAGCGCGCACAGCCGGCGTTGGTGCTCTTCCCGCATACTTACCAGGTGCGCGATTTCCTGCCCAAGCTGGCCACCTCCTTCGGCAAGGTCGCGGTCACGGACGCCATTGCGCATCGCGTGGAGAACGGCGCGGCGGTGTTCGTGCGCCAGCTTTTCCAGGGCAAGGTGAACGTGGACGTGCGGTTCGCGGGCGAGGCTCCCAACTTCGCTTCGCTGCAGGCGGGCGCCTATCGAGCGGACCGGGTGGAGAGCGCCGAAGGGCAACCCGCTGGTATCGAGAAGTTCCGGCCCGAAATCGCGGCGACCGAAATCCGCACCAGACCGCTGGAGCGGTTCCGCGAGTCGCAGCGGGCGGTGGATTTGACGGCGGCGGAGATCATCGTGTCGGTGGGGCGCGGCATTCAGGAAGCCCAGAACATCGCGCTGGTGCAGCAACTGGCCGACGCCCTGGGCGCCGAGTTGGGTGCATCGCGGCCGATTTGCGACGCCGGCTGGTTGCCCATGGAACGGCAGGTGGGCAGTTCCGGGCAGACCGTAGCGCCCAAGATGTACATGGCCATTGGAATTTCGGGCGCGATCCAGCACCTGGTGGGGATGAAGGGTTCGCGCACCGTGGTGGCGATTAATAAGGACGCCAACGCGCCAATTTTCGAAGTGGCCGATTACGGAATCGTGGGCGACCTGTTCCAGGTGGTGCCGGAACTGGTGGAAGCGGTGAAAAAGGTCCGCTAGCCGTTTGCGCGTGTTTTGGAGCGCGGTTCGTAAAATTATGTAAATTGCCCGCCGAACGCAGCAGGCGGTTTGACATTATCCTTTACGCCGGTTATACTTCCGAGACAGCGCAGTTTCCCGCCTGCCGGCTGTGTGCAACTTTTCGGAGTGCTGGAGCGTCTCAACCTTCACTGCTCCCGAAGGATCGGGAGTAAATATTGAAAGAAAACTAACATGAAGAACGGGTCCCAAGTGAATTTTGTGCCTTACCAGAGGCTGCTCGAAAAAAAAGCGGAAGAGGTCCGCAAAAGCATGTCGGCGCAGAAAGCCGCCCAGGTGGTGGCGCGCCTCGACGTTCCCTCGGACGAAGGCGATTTGAGCCAGCAGCACCACGAGGAGTGGATCTTCCTCAACCGCAATACCATCGACATGAAGCTTCTGCGGGAAATCGCGGGAGCGCTCCAGCGCATGGAGCAGGGGACCTACGGGACGTGTCCGGAGTGTGAAGAGCCGATCTCGGTGAAGCGCCTGAACGCAGTGCCGTGGGCGCGCTACTGCGTGACGTGCCAGGAGGCCATCGCCGCGCGCATCGCGCAGGGCGAGACCGAGGAGGAGTTCGAGGAAGCCTCGAAGTGACGCTGGCGGATTTGCGCAAGCTGGCCATCCGCCGGCAAACCAGGATTCGGTTCGGCTTGCGCAACGGGATGGAGTGCGTCATCACGGAGCACGGGGTGGCACAGGTCCCGGCGTTGAAGGGAGTCCCGGACTTCAACCTGGAAGAGGAGCTTCGCTCGGCATCCGCTTTCGTGCTCGATCCGGTGGCCGCGCATAAGGGGAAATCGCCGGGCGTAACCAACGGCACCCCGGTGGGCCGCGAAGAACTGGCCGGCATGACCGCCGGCGGAACCGCCGCGGAGACCCCCAGCCACGAGGACGATTGAAGCGGCCGCTTCAAAATTCTGGACTGCTCATGCGGCGGGTTTTGCGACTGACTTTCTGGCGGCGCCTTGCGCCCGGGCGCCCTGGCGAGATACGCGTTCCCTATCTCACAGCCGTGCCGGGCGTGCCTGGACGTGCCTGGCGAACCCAGCTTTCAGTGGGTGAATAGTGTACAATACTATCGCCGTTACACTGTTTTGCTTTCCCGAAGGGGACTTGGGGGCCGCATATGGAGAAGCCGGCGCAAAATATTCAAGACAGTTTTTTAAACAACGCCCGCA
>JASHSS010000832.1 GCA_030038565.1 Bryobacteraceae bacterium | reverse complement strand
GTGCCCGGCGAAGACCAGCGGGCCATGGCCTGTTACCACGATCTCCTCGAAACGCTGGCCCGGGACGGGTACTATTCGTACCGGCTGAGCATCGGCTCCATGTCGTCCATGAGCCAGCCCGGCTCCTATGGCGCTTTGCTCCAGCGCCTCAAGCAAACCGTGGACCCCAAGGGGGTCCTGGCCCCGGCCCGTTATGTCCCCGAATCGGCCGGCAAGGCTGCTTATGGGGGTAGGCACCTCCCGGCCGGCGGCCCCTGGTAAACCGTGCCGCGCCACGCAATCCACTCTTTCTTTGCCACTTTTCGACCGAAATCGCGCCTAAGAATGCCTCAATCGGTTTCCTTTAGTACTTGGTCCATCTCTGGGCTCCATTTTGGGCTGGACTTTCAGCAACCACCGTGCCAGAATCGAGAGGATATTTTTAGTCGGAGGAAACGCTCAAAATGCGATTGACACTAGCTGCGGGGGCGGTGCTGTTTCTCGGCTTCGTTCAGAGTTCCTTCGGGGGGGCGATTTTCGGAAGTTTCGATATGAGCGGCGTCGTTATCGCGACCTCGTCAGCCATAGACTTCGAAACCGACCAGACGGGTAATGCGCCCAACTTATTCACCATGTCGGGGGGAACGGGGTCCTTTACCGGGATCAGCGGCCAACAGGACATCGCCGACATTGCAGACGAGGCGGTGAATACCACCTTCGGACCGGACACCTTCATAACCATCGCCGGGATAACCCCCACCTTGGAGATCAATGAAATCTACGGAGGTACGAGCCCCAATACAACCGCAGCAACCTGCGCAGCGCCTGCCACCACGTGCACGCCCAACTATTTGGCGGGTGCGTTAGGGTCTCCTTTCACCTTTACGGACTTTGGCACGAATTCCACGGCAACGTGGGTGGTCAGCGGTGTTACCAGTGACGGACTGAGCACTTGGGAAGCGATCTTCACCGCGCAGTTTACCGAAACGTACCAACAGGAACTGGCGACGTTCATTTCAACCGGATCCTTGTCCAATTCGTACTCAGCCACAGCCACCGTTACGGTTACCCCGATCACCACGCCGGAACCGGCGACCTGGACCTTCATCCTTCTCGGCTCTGGATTGATCGGCCTTGCCAAGCTTCGCTTCCGTCGTCCGGCGAAATAGTCCCAGTCGCTTCCTCCGCGTGAGTTTCCAAGCAAGGGCCCGAACCCCGCGTTCGGGCCTTGCTTTGTGTGCTTTTGCCCTGAAATCACTTCACAATCCATTCCCTCAATCAAATCAATACCTTACCTCGCCTTACCTTAGGATCACTCGTCCGGTACGCTAAACTGGGATAGGGATCCCTCCCGGCCCTCCGCTGCTCGAAAATGGGATTGGCTTCGTTCCGCAAAATTCCATTCGCTAAACTATGCCGCCTTTGATCGCCAACGCTTCTCCGGCCGTCCCGGATCGCTGGAACGCTCGCCGGAATCCACTGTCCGTTTTTGGGATTGGGTTCGTTCCGTCATTTTGCCTATCGGTCGTCCTGGCCGCCGCCCTCGTGGCGCAGGATTCCGGCATCTCGGCCGCCCGCATCCGCGAGCACACCCGCTTCCTCGCGAGCGATCTGCTGGAGGGCCGGGGGGTCGGCCAGCGGGGCGGCGATCTCGCCACCGAATACATTGCCGATCAATTCGCCCTGGCGGGCGCCAAACCCTTCGGGGCGCCCGGCGGTACTTTTTTTCAGAAAGTGCCTTTGGCCGGCGTCTCCCCGCAGCCCGAATCGCAGCTCTCGGCAATCGGGTCCGGCAAAACCGTGGATTTCCACTGGCTGGACGATTTCGTAGCCGTCAACCCTTCCCAGACACCCGATGCCCGCTTCGAGGCGGAGGCCGTCTTCGTGGGCCACGGCATCCGCGCCCCCCAGTGGAAGTGGGACGATTTTAAGGGCGTCGATGTCTCCGGGAAAATCCTGATTTTCTTCACCAACGAGCCGCCCTCCTCGGATCCCGCCTTCTTCGATGGCCCGGCTCTAACCTACTACGGCCGCTGGACTTACAAGTACGAAGAGGCCCTCCGCCGCGGCGCCCGCGGGGCCCTCATCATCCATACCACCGCGACCGCCAGCTACGGCTGGGACGTGGTGCGCAATTCCTGGGGCCACGAAACCCCGCTGGTCAAGCTCAATCCGGGCGAGCCGGCGCTCTCCATCGAGGGTTGGCTCTCCCGCGAGGCCGGGGAAAAGCTGCTGGGCCTGGCCGGCAAAACCGTGGACGAACTGCTGGCTTCGAGCGACCGCCCCGACTTCAAGCCCATCGACCTGGGAATCCGCCTCCGCGCCCACCTGGTCTCCAAAATCCGCGACCTCGATACCCGCAATGTGGCCGCCATCGTCCCCGGCTCCGATCCCCAACTGAAAGACGAGGCGGTCATTTTCAGCGCCCACTGGGACCACTTCGGCATCGGCAACCCGGTCCAAGGCGACGCCATCTACAATGGGGCCATCGACAACGCCACCGGCTGCGCCGTCCTCCTGGAACTGGCCCGCGCCTGGGCCGCGCTGCCCGAAAAACCGCGCCGCTCGGCGCTGTTCCTGTCGCTCACCGCCGAAGAAGCCGGCCTCAAAGGCTCCGAATACTACGCCGCGCACCCGCTCATCCCGCCCGCCCGCACCGCCATCGACCTGAACTTCGATGCCCTATTCCCCTTCGGCCGGGCCCGGGACTTGGTCATTACCGGCGCCGACCGCACCACCGTGTATGCCCTGGCCCAGCAGATCGCCGGTCGAATGAACCTGGAAATCTCGCCGGATGCCGAACCGGGCGCCGGCCATTTCTTCCGCTCCGACCACTTTTCCTTCGTGCAGGCAGGCATCCCGGCGTTCTCCATCGACCACGCCACCGAATTCGCCGGCCAACCCGCGGGCTACGGCAAGCAGCGGTCCCTCGACTACACCGCCAATCACTACCACCAGCCGTCCGATGAGTTTCAGGCCGATTGGGACTTCACCGCCTTGGAGCAGGCCGCCCGCTACGCCTTCCTGCTGGGCCAGGATATCGCCAACCAGGACAAGCTCCCGGACTGGAAGCCGGGCAGCGGATTTCATCGCTAGCCGGCCTCCCCGTGCGGCAAGCCGGTGCCGCCGCACCAATTGAAGCCTCAGGCCACTTCCGCGAGGATCTCCCTCCGCAGCGCGCTCATCCTGCGAATCGCTCGGGCCAGTCCGGCGTCCGTGGTCCCCAGTTCGTACTCCTGATCGCCCAACCGGCCGACGAAGCCTCCCGCTTCCACTCGGATGCTGGGCTTTGCGCTCAGACGCTCCACCATCGCGGG
>JASHSS010000831.1 GCA_030038565.1 Bryobacteraceae bacterium | reverse complement strand
CGGAATTACCACTCTGGGGGTGGATCGCGCTCTACCCAAACTTTTCGAGGGTAAGCTTCAGTTGATCCGGCGCCGTTTCACCCACGGCTTCGATTACACCAACGACCTTCCGGCCATCGACCAATTTCCGGCCGTGCTCGCGGGCGGGCCGAATCCCGCGCCATTAACCGCCGATTACGTCCTCACCAACCAGCGCGGGCCCGTGCGGCGCCATGCGCGCGGGCGTGATCGGCGCAGGACGTGCGACGATTTCCCAACTGCGGCATTCGCCGGCACGGGCCGCGCCGCGGACGTCCAGGTCGCTCCGCCGCCGCCGGCCGGGGCCAGCATCGCCCGCCGATCGCACGGGCCGCTGGCGCGGATCGGCCGGTGCGCGAGTGGCGCGTAATCCGATCGGAATGGTCGGACACAAGCGGAACTTGGCAGGAGTTAGGCGTTTCTCGATGCGGGGTATACTCTGGGTGATCGCTAAAACGGTGCGACTTGGCGAGGCATAGAATCCGATCCCTAAGGCATTTAGCTTCCTTCAAATCGAAGGCTCATATGAACGATCCACAAAAGAATGAGCAGTATTCTGGAATGCGAGATCAAGAGATTCGTTCGGCACTGGATCAGCATTGGGCCGCGTCCGATGCCAACGATTTTGAAACGGAGCACCGCATCTATCACGAGGACGCGGTGCTGGAGTACCCGCAGTCAGGCGAGCGAACCCGCGGTCGGCGCAACATACAAAACCAACGCGCAAGTCAGCCGAGCAAAAAGCGGTTTACCGTTCGACGAATCGTTGGCGGCGGTGATCTTTGGGTCACCGAATTCATCCTGACATATGATGGCAAGCCGTCCTACACAGTGAGCATCATGGAGTTCAGTGACGATAAGGTTGCACGGGAAACACAGTACTTTGCGGATCCATTCGTGGCTCCCGCATGGCGCGCCCAATGGGTCGAACGGATGGACACTTAATCTCAGGGTGGAAACGGATGGAGGGGCCAGAAGATGGAGTGGAAACGGTTGGTCCAATTTGCCTTACTGGGTAGCCGTGATTTGGAACAATATGCCATCCTGCTGGTACGCGTTTTGCTCGGGCTGTTCTTCGCTATCTCCGGTGCAAACAAAGTGTTTGTCGCCGCGGGCACGAAAACTATGTACGAAACGCTCGTTAGGGCCAAAGTCCCGTTTCCCCACCTGATGGCCTATGTCGTGTCAGGTGTCGAGTTCGTTGGCGGGTCGTTGCTAACCGTGGGGTTTCTTTCCAGCCCGGTCTGCGTGGCTTTGTTGATTGATATGATTGTCGCCATCCTGACCACCACGCTTTCCGCGCTGCCTAAAGGGCTTTCGCCTCTTAAGTGGCTCGACGCCTCCACAAAACTCCACACTCCTACGTGCGCGTAGCGTCCGCAATTCGCGAGGAGGAACCATCTGCGCGGCAGAGCGGCGCACGGGCCAACCGGGCACTCAGGCCCCCGCGCCGCGGCCCGGGCCAGGGTGGGCGCAAGCGAAGCCGAGAAACGGGGCCGCCGTTCGCCGGCCACGTGCCGGAATGCGCCGCCGAAGGTCGGCCGCCGGCGGGAGTGTTCGAGGCCGCGCTGGGCCGGCGCCCGAGACTCTCGATTCTGCCGTCTCGGGTCTGCCGATCGGTCGGGTCGAGGAGTTCAGAGTAGTGTTCCGGCGCACCCGGGAGCACAACCACAAGAGCACGCGCATCGCCGTTGCTCGCTTTCTACTGCTGCCACGGTTTTAGAGGTCTCTAACCCCTCGCTTTGGGGGCAGGGGGCCAAATCACTGCGCCGCAACCAGCACAGGCGCTTTGCCAGCCAGGCGGCCCGCCCGCGCATCCAGCCCCCGATGGATCAGGTCCACATCCTCTGCCGCGAAAACCAGAGCTCTGTGTTGCATTTGGACGTAATCCGCGGCATCCCAATGCGCCTTCATGATCCCGCTCTCCGAATGCCGGTCGATTCTTTCCAGGATGTGGCTGATCTCGTGTACCAGCACATACGCCAGCAACTGCTGCGTGCAGACACGTTGAATCCGCTTGACCCTTCCGGAGAGCACTACGATATGCGCGCCTTCATAGGGAAGTGCGTAGGCCAGCGCGCCGGCGGAGACTCGTTTCGGCGCCTGGTCGGCAAAGCTGATTTTGATTGACTCCGGGGAGGCCGGGCAGTGTCCGAAGTCGTGCCACGCGAGTCTGACCCCGATGCCGGAGAAGATCTGCGCTGCCATTTGCTCAGACAGATAAGTCGACGGGAGCCCGGGGATGCTGCCTATGCAAACCGTGACGCTGCGCGCCTCCGCTGCGCCGGCTCCCGCCGCCCACGCGCCCGTTTCCATCGCCGCCATCATGATCACCGCCCGCAGGAGCATGTCTCTCCCGGTAGCCCGAGCGCGTACCGGCAGGGCCACCGGAGGTCCCGCCAGGAAGAGTTTGGTTGTCGCTTTTGCCTTGACTGCCGATCCGTTCAGGCACACGGGTTGCGTCGAGTTCCGTAGCATGGGCTTCTTCCTCCCGGGTGCGTGCCTTCCGGCCGCCTCAATCGCTCCGCCTGGGAAGGCCGTTTTTCACCCTTTGTTAACGGAAAACCACTCCGGAAACTGCAACTATTCCAGGGTCCTAAACTCTTTTTTGGTGATACAATCGCCGCGGGGACACATGTCTAAGGCGCCCACCGCGCATGACGTCACGGGCCTTCTGCTGGCCTGGCGAGGCGGGGACGGGCGCGCTCTCGAGGGGCTGATCCCTTTACTGGACAGAGAGTTACACCGCATCGCCAAACATCATATGGCGGGCCAACCGGCGGGCCACACCCTCCAGACCACGGCGCTCGTCAACGAAGCATTCCTGCACCTGATCGAAGCCAGGCGCGCCAGTTGGCTGGATCGCTCCCACTTCCTCGCGGCTTGCTCGCAGATCATGCGG
The DNA here is from genome assembly GCA_030038565.1 of Bryobacteraceae bacterium. Classification (GTDB taxonomy): domain Bacteria; phylum Acidobacteriota; class Terriglobia; order Bryobacterales; family Bryobacteraceae; genus JOPF133. Next base: position 3,963 of record JASHSS010000831.1, on the reverse strand, counting down.
CGCATCCTGGTGGACCATGCCCGCCGCCGCCAGGCTGCCAAGCGGGGAGGCGGCGCATGCGTGGTGCCGCTGGAAGAGGCCTGGGTAGTCTCGCAGGAGCCCGACACGGATGTCGTCGCCGTGGATGAAGCGCTCGATGCTCTGGCGAAAATCGACCCACGCAAGGCGAAGGTTGTGGAACTGCGCTTCTTCGGTGGCTTGAGCGTGGAGGAAACCGCGGCGGTGCTGGAGATCTCCGGGGAGAGCGTAATGCGTGACTGGAGACTGGCAAGAGCATGGCTGGCACGGGAACTGGACAAGGAGAAACCAGATGGACCAGGCTCAGTGGCGGAAGATTGAAACGCTGTTCGAGGCCGCGCTAGTGGTGGAGCCTGCCCGGCGGGCCGCCTTCCTCGAAGAGAACTGTTCCGGCGATGAGACCTTGCGGAAGGAAGTGGAGTCGCTCCTGCTCCACGGCGAAAAAGCTGGACGCTTTCTGCAACTTCCCGAGGGGGTGAAGCAACTGGAAGCCGGCCAGCGGGTTTCCCGTTACGAGATTCTGGAGAAGCTCGGCGAAGGCGGCATGGGCGTGGTCTACAAAGCCAAGGACACGCTCCTGGGCCGCAGCGTCGCTCTCAAATTCATCAAGGCCCAGTTCAGCCGCCATTGGGAGCGCGAGGCGCGGGCGGTGGCGGCGTTGAACCACCCCCACATCGCCACGCTCTATGAAGCCGGCGACCACGAGGGATCGCCGTACCTTGCCATGGAGCTGGTGCAGGGGAGTCCGCTCAAAGGCCCGCTCCCGGTGAAGCAGGCAATCGAGTACGGCATTCAGATAACCGATGCTCTGGCGGCGGCGCACGCGGCAGGCATCGTGCATCGCGACCTGAAACCCGTCAACATTCTGGTTACGGAGAAGGGGTCCGTCAAGGTGCTGGATTTCGGCCTGGCGAAGCTGGCGGAGCAGGAGGGCGCGCCAGCCTCAACTCAAACCGCCTTCCTGGCGGGCACGCCCGGCTACATGGCGCCGGAGCAGATGGAAGGCCAGCCGGCCGACACGCGCAGCGACGTCTTCGCTTTCGGCTGCCTCCTCTACGAACTGCTGAGCGGCCACCGGGCGTTCCCGGGCGAGACCATCAGCACCGCGTTAACCGCCGCCGCCACTACCGAACCGAAACCGCTGGAAGGAGTACCTAAGCGACTCGAGGAACTGGCCCGCCTCTGCTTGCGCAAGGACCCTAAGAGCCGCCTCCAGCACATCGACGACGCGCGGGTCATGCTGGAAGCGCTTCGCGAGGGCCCCACGTCGATGGGAACCTCAGCGCCCACCGGGCCGCCGTTAGCGAAGCTCCGGCGGGTTGCGATTCCTGTCCTCCTGGCTGCCGTGCTAGTCGCTGGCAGCCTTTACTACCGCTCGCACGGAACCAAGCTACTGACGGACAGAGACACCATTATCCTCGCCGATTTCATCAACACCACGGGCGACAGTGTTTTCGACGACACGCTGAAGCAGGGACTCTCGGTGCAGCTTGAGCAATCCCCCTTTCTCAACCTGGTTTCCGAGCATCGGGTGAATGAGGCCTTGAAGCTGATGGGACGTCCAGCCGGAGACCGGCTTACCCCGGAGGTCACGCGCGAGGTCTGCCAGCGCACGGGCAGCAAGGCCATGCTGGCCGGGTCGATTGCGGGGCTGGGCAGCCAGTACGTAATTGGCCTGAAGGCCGTGAACTGCGACATGGGGGACGTGCTGGCGGAAGCGCAGGAACAGGCGGCGAGCAAGGAGGCGGTGCTCAAAGCTCTGGACGCCGCGGCAGTCCGTTTGCGGAGCAAACTGGGTGAGTCGCTCAGCTCAGTGGAGAAATATGCCACGCCGGTAGAGGAAGCGACGACGCCCTCCCTGGAGGCGCTTAAAGCTTACAGCCTGGGAGTAAAGACGAACAGTGCCAAAGGGGAGACAGCTTCGCTGCCCTTCTTCCAGCGGGCGGTGGACCTTGATCCGAAATTTGCCACGGCCTACGCCAGGATGGCCGGGGCTTACTCCGACCTCAACGAAGGGGGGCAGGCAGCCGAATATGCACGCAAGGCTTACGAGTTGCGGGAGAAGGTAAGCGAACGGGAGCGCTTCACCATCGAGGGGAGGTACTACGTGTCTGCGACGGGAGAACTGGAGAAGCTGGCGCAGTCCGACGGGCTGTGGCAGCAGACCTACCCAAGCGACCGGTTGCCTCACACACGGCTGGGATTCGTTTTCGCCAGCCTGGGAAACTGGGAAAAGGCATTAGAGGAATGGCGAGCGGCCCTGCGCCTGGATCCGGATGATTCGGTCACGAGTGCTCTCCTCGGCCTCGCCTATATGAGCCTCAACCGGCTGGATGAAGCCGAGGCGGTGTACGGGCAGGCGGAAGAGCGCAAACTGGAGAGCGAGGTGCTGCTCCAGTACCGCTACTGGTTGGCGTTTCTGAAAGGCGATGCGGCGCGGATGGCGCAGTTTGCCTCAGCCGCCATGGGCAAGCCGGGATCGGAAGACTTGTTGCTGGCCATGCAAGCGGACACTGAAGGTTGGTACGGCCAGCTGAAAAACGCCCACGAGTTGACCCGGCGGGCGATGGATTCCGCCGAGCGCAACAACGCCAAAGAGACGGCTGCGGCATATCAGGCAGCGGCAGCGCTGCGCGAGGTGGGATCGGGCAACCGGGAGCAGGCGCGCACCGAGGCCCATGCAGCGTTGAAATTGGCCCCGAACCGCGACGTGCGGGCCATAGCGGCGCTGGCCCTGGCGCGGGCAGGCGATACGGCAGGGGCGGAGAAGCTGGCGGCGGAACTCGACAAGCGCTTCCCGCTGGACACGCTGGTCCAGACGTATTGGCTGCCCACAATTCGGGCGGGGGTCGCCCTGGAACGTAAAGACCCGAATGGCGCAATCGAACTACTGAAGGTGGCGAGCACGATCGAACTCAGCTCGATCACAGCCGAACTGACGATATTCCTGTGCCCGGTTTATGTGCGTGGGGAAGCCTATCTCATGCTGCACGACGGCAAGGCGGCGGCGGAATTTCAGAAGTTCATTGACCATCGGGGAGTGGCGATGAACTTCCCCTGGGGTGCGTTGGCCCGCCTGGGACTGGCGCGCGCGTACTCCTTCGAAGGCGACAGAACCAAGGCCCGTGCCGCGTATCAGGATTTCCTCACATTCTGGAAAGACGCCGACCCCGACATCCCCATCCTCAAGGAAGCCAAGGCGGAATATGCGAAGCTTCCGTAACCGTCACAAGCTGAGCCCCGTGCTCTTGGCAGCGGCGAACTAACCCCCGATAAGTCGGCCAGCCCGTCTCGGAAGAATGCCGCGGTCGGCGTCGCCTGGGAGAGCGCGGTCGTACCCGGGACGGCCCGTGCCGGGGCATGTCACCAATCTCTACACCCCCTACGCGCGCGCGCAGGAAACACAGGCGTTGTGGTCGGAGCATTCGCGCGCCACTGCGGCGGGGCGCTGCGGGAGTCGCCGGCTACGCGCCGGAGGATGAACGCGCGTCCGCCCGGCGGCGGTCCCCGGCTCGGGCGATCGCGCCGCCGACTACGCGGCCCGGCCGGCGTGGGCGCCAACGCGGCAGGCCACCACGAGCCACGCTGAGGAACGTGCCGCCGCTTGGCCGCGGGCGCGGCGGGAGTCGCCGGCTGCGCGGCGGTTCGGCGGAAGCGGACGGAACAATCGATCCACCTGGCGGCGGCTCCCGGCTCGGGCGATCCGCCGCCAGCCGCGCGGCCCCGGCCGGTGAGAAAGTGGTGTGAGGTCGCCTGCTGCGTGGCGGTTCGCCGAAAGCGCGGGACAATCGATCCGCCTGCCGGCGACCACCGGCTCGGGCGATCCGCCGCCCGGCCGCGGCCCGGGCCGGCGTGGGCGCCGGAGCGGGAGGCGAGCAAGCCGAAGGAACACAGTGCCGGACATCGGCCGCGGGCGCGGCGGGAGGGTCGGCGGCTGCGCGGCGG
>JASHSS010000830.1 GCA_030038565.1 Bryobacteraceae bacterium | reverse complement strand
GCTGCCAGGCGTGGTGATACTGATCGAGGCGATGCCTGGATTGCTGAAGCTGAGCGCGGTGTTGGCCGTGCAGCCGTTGCCGGGATCGGTGACCGTGTAAGTAGCGGGGTTTACGCTGCCTCCGGAGACGCCCACCGTAGCCGTCGATCCGGTGCATCCGCTGGCTCCAAGAATGGTGACGGTTGGCGCGGCGCTATAGCCGCTCCCGTTGCTGGTGGAGGCGATACTGGCGACGCCGGGTGCGGAGATGGTCACCGCCGGAGCAGTGGTGTACCCGCAGCCTGCGTTGGTGACGTTGATGGCGGTGATGACGCCGCCGGTTACTACCGCCGTAGCAGTGGCCTGGGTGGCGCAGGGACCGCCCGCGGGAGGAGCCGCGATGGTAACCACCGGTGACTGTGTCGGGCTGCCGTAGCCGGTGCCGCCGTTCACCACGGTAATGGGGCCGATTTGATTTCCGCCGGTAGGCGCGGCGATGGTGGCGGCCGTGGGGATAACCGTGCAGCCGGAGCCGCTGTTGGACAAAATGATGTTGGAGACAGCGCCGCCGCTGATTTGGGTGAGGGCCACTGGCGGCGTGGTGCAGGCGCCGTTGAAGATGACCGCCGGATTCGAGGTATAGCCGGCGCCAGCCGAGGAGATCGCGATAGCTGCCACGCCGGGCAAAGGCAGAGTGCTTCCGGCGCTGGTGGGCTGTACGGTGCATCCGGAGCCGGTGCTGGTGAAATTAATGCCGCTGATGCTGTTGTCCACCCCTTTTCCCGGATTCAGAGTCGCGGTGGCGGTCGGTAGCGTGGCGCAGGTGCCGTTGAAGGTTACCGGGAGATTGGGGCCACCCTCGTAACCGCTGCCAGCAACGGCGACCGCTACCCCCGCAATGCCCGGTAGAGAGGCTGCGGTCGAGGCTATCAGGGCGTTCGTTCCGGCGTTGGTGGGTTGTACGCTGCAACCGGCACCATAGTTCGTGATGCTGATCGACGTGATGCCATTAGACGTGCTGCTGGTGGAGGCCGCGTTGACCGTGGCAGCCGGAGGTGTGGTGCAAGTTCCGTCAAATTCGACCGGAATGCCCGCTGCCGCGCTCGGATAACCGGCGCCGGTGTTGGCGACCGTGACGTTTGCAATGCCGGGAGCCGTCAAGGCGACGTTGGGAGCGGTGAGGCAGAAGGCTTCGTTCGTCGTATTCAGGCCGGTCACCGTACCGTTGGCTACCGTAACCGTGACGGTGGGGTAAGGGTTGCAGTTGCCGCCGCTGAATGTGGCGGTAGGCGCGGTGTAGTACCCCGTGCCGGCGTTGGTAATGGTGAACGTCGGCGGACCTCCCGTTGGTATGACGCTAGCCGTGACAGTTGCCTGAGTTCCCGGAGTGATGGCGACCTGGAAAGGCGATCCCGGCGTAACGGTGACCGTGGCTTGCGTTCCGGGAGTGACTGTAGCGGTGGCTGTCTGGCCAGCCACGGTGGTGGTGGCGGTGGCCTGCACGCCGGCTACGGCGGTGGCGACGGGAAGCGTGCCGGCTGTGGCGGTGAGCGACGCCGAGGCAGGAGTGGGGGTGCCGCTGGTAATGGCATTCCCCAGCGTGGGGGTAAGGCTGGTGATCGGGGAGGATTGGAGCGACGTGATGGTGAGCGTGTTGGAGGGCGCCAACACGATCAAGGTGGCATTGTAGGTAAAGGTCTGTGGTCCGGAAGGAAGCGTGGCGTTGACCAGTAGAGTCCCGGGATACTGTCCGGCCGCTAAGGTGCTGGCGTTAGGATTCACTCCCACGTTGAAGGCGTCCGTGGGGGAGTCGGCAGTCCCCGAGGTGGCGGAGGTGGTCAGCCAGTTGCTCCCTGTTGGGATCGTCACCGTGAACGGATACTGGGCGCCGTTCGTGAACGTTACCGTCAGCAAACAGGGAGAAACATCTACCGTCGATCCGGCCACGATGGTAAAGGTATAGGGAAGTGTGGTGCACACCGATTGCGCACTGGCTAATCCCGCCAGGAGCGGAATTCCGGCCAACATCAGCAACAAACGCGATCGGCCACTTGCGGCGCGACGAGCCGAAGCGGCGGCGATCCGTGTGGCTTCCATCCAAGCCGCCCATATGTACCCAAACCATCGTTTACGCATGCCCCAACAATTATTGGTCACAACGCGATAAGTTGCAAATACTTAAGGCGCGGGAAGGCATCCAGGAGATCCCCTAGACCGTTCTAAGTGCATGATACGGAAGCAACTCGGGGATGGCGGATTTTTAGGGTGGAGAGGGCTAGCGGAGGCTCACAACGGTGGCGCCCCAACCCCCGGCGTCAGCGGGGGCATCGTGGAAATCCACCACAAATTCGGTTCGCGCCAGAATCCGGCGAACCATCTCGCGCTGTACCCCGGTGCCCCGGCCGTGGATGATGCGCAATGCCCGCAACCCCAGACGCCGGGCTTCCAGGAGGTACTCCTCGACCACCCACTGCACGTCGCGCGGGGGAACCGTGTGGAGGTCGAAGACATCCGTAATCGGAATGGCGACGGGTTCTTCATCCGGTGGCATGTTCCGGTCCCCTATAAATCAAAAGCCCGGTCAGCCGAAGCCGACCGGGCCTTCCCTCTAACCGTTAAGCGCACCCGACGTTACGCGACTTGCTGCTGTGAGCGGTACTGGCTCACCATCGCTTCCATCTGATCTTTCACCCGGAGTTTCAACTTCTTGAGCCTCGTTTCTTCCATCTCTTCCTCGTAGGTCAGGTGAGGCAGAGATTCCAGACCGTCCAGCTTGTGCGCGTATTCGGCGTGCTGGGTCGCCAGCCTGCGAAACTCCTCGTTGGTTGCCATCAGGTGCGCTTTCAACTCTTCTTGTGCGTTCCGTTCCATAATGGGCAATTCCTCCCAGTGAGGTTGCCGCGCCGAGTCGGTCGGTTCGGAAAGAAGGCTCGGTGGGTAATCTCGTTCGTGATCTCTCGAAGACGGCATCACCGTCTACTCGCCACCTTAACATGAATGAAACTTCATGACAATAGCCGCTTCAGGGGGGTTATCGTAATAGTTTCGTCGTAGACTAACCTCCTGAAATCCCATAGACTTATAGAGGCTTTGGGCCTCTTGGTTGGACTCCCGTACCTCCAGAAAAACATCGCCCTCCTGGCCGCCCAGAAAAGCCGCCAGCAGCGCCCGCGCGACACCCCTCCGGCGTTCCAGAGGAGCTACCGCCAGGTTCAGCAATTCCCGTTCGCCCGGCGCTACGGTGCGGGCCACCAGGAATCCGGAGATCCGGCCGGCGACCGACGCCACCCGGAAATCCAGTTCCGGATAGCCCTCTACCTCCCACGCGGAAGCTTCAGGACACTCGGCCTGGATGGCGGCCACCTCGGCCAGGTCGCGCACTTCGCCCGAGCGGATCAGGAGCATCCCGCTTTCATTATCCTCCCGCCGGGCCGGTTGTGAGGCGCAACACGGAAGACGCGGGAACCCGAAGCTGCCCAGCCGCGCCGATTCACTTCGCGTCCGTTCGTGGGGCGCTCTCGCGGGCCGCCCGGGGCGGAACAGCCGGCGCGCGCGCGCTGGCCCCACGGGAGAAATCCCGAGCAATGCTGGCGTCGCCCTCTTCCACCCCCGTTCGCAGGCGTGCATAATGTAACATCATGCGCGCGCTGCTCCCGTTGCTTTTCTTCCTGGCGCAGCCTTTCTGGGAGACCAGGCCGCCCGAAAAATGGAGCGGCCTGGAGATCGATGAGTTGCTGCACAACAGCCCCTGGGCGCAGACTACCGGTCCCTCCCCGGAAGTGCTCGTTTATCTGGCCACGGCCGGGCCGATTGAGGATGCCGAGCAGGAACTGCGGTTGCGCCGGAAGGACCCGGCTCCCGAACCGGACCCGGATTATGCGGCCTACCTCAGCGAGAATCGCGAGAAGGCCATCGTGCTGGCGATTCCCTACCGGTCTGCAAACAGCCTGGGCAATCCCGATGAAGTGCACAGCCTGGAAGAAGAGTCTGTGATGGTGGTGGCCCGGAGGACCTATAAGCTCGTCGGTTACTTTCCACCGACCCGGTCCGACCCGGTCCTCAGGTTGGTCTTTCCGCGCGAAGTCCAGCCCACCGACAAGAGTGTAGTCTTCCGCCTCTACCTCGCCGGGATCAGCTTTCCGGAGCGCGAAGTACAGTTCCG
>JASHSS010000829.1 GCA_030038565.1 Bryobacteraceae bacterium | reverse complement strand
CAACTGGGTCCCGCCCGAAAACCACGCGCGCGGCGTGCCCGGCGCCCATACCAGCCCCAACCGGTGCCCAGGCGGCTCGGCAACTGGGTCCCGCCCGAAGACCACACGCGCGGCGTGCCCGGCACCCATACCAGCCGTACCCGTTACCCACGCGGAGCGCTCCGCAACCGGGCGCCCGCAGAACACACCGCGCCCCGGACCTGCGGCGCCACCGCGCCGCCCAGGCCGCACGCATTACGGCAACGCCCACGCACGCCCGCCGCGCCCCGGCCGGGCTTCCTGGATTCCGCGTAGTCCGCTACACTGCATTCGAGGAGCTGCCCACTTGCGATTTCACAAAGCGGTGATCACCGCCGCGGGACCCGACCAACGCGCTCTCCCGCTTCAGACCCTCATCGATCGCGACGGGCGTGAGAAATCCGTCCTCGGCGTGCTCATCGAACAGGCCCTCGCGGCGGGGGTCGGGGAGATCTGCGTGGTGGTGTGGCCGGGCGATGAGGCCCGCTACACGCAGGCCGCCGGCGGGTACAGCGGCTCGGTTCGCTTCGTGGCCCAATCGCGCCCGCTGGGATACGGCCACGCGATTCATTGCGCGCGCGCGTTCGTCGGGTCGGATCCCTTCCTGCACATGGTCGGCGATCACCTCTACGTGAGCGCTTCGCGGCCGGCCACCGAGCAGGTGGTGGAGGTGGCGCAGGCGGCGGAATGCTCGGTCTCCGGCGTGCAAGCCACGCGCGAATCGCAGCTTCCGTTTTTCGGCGCGGTGGCCGGCCGCCGGGAAGCCGGGCGGCGGGGAATCTACCGCATCGATATGGTCCTCGAAAAGCCCACTCCCACGGAGGCCGAACAGCGCCTGGTGGTTCCCGGCATGCGCGCCGGCTATTACCTGTGCTTCTTCGGCATCCACGCCTTCACCCCCACCGTGATGGACCTGCTCGGGGCCGCCATCGCCGCCGCGCCCGAGGCTCCCGTCACGCTTTCCACGGCGCTCGCCGAACTGGCCCGCCGCGAGCAGTACCTGGCGGTCGAAGAAAACGGCCGCCGCTACAACCTTGGCGTGCCCTATGGACTGCTGACGGCTCAAATGGCCCTCGCTCTGTATGGCCGCGACCGCGGCGAAGTGCTTACTCGGCTGGTGGAACTGCTGGCGGACCACGCCATGGCGGAGGGCGGCCGCGAGTGAGCGCACTCGTCGAGGTGATCACTTCGCCGGATGCCGCCGTCCGCGATCGCGCTCTCGATGCGGTGTGCGCGGGATGGCCGCTCGAGGCGCTGTGGGCGGAATGCCAGGCTCTCGACCGCTTCCGCCGCTCGAGCGACAACCTCTACCAGCGCGTCCGGGCCCTGTTCTTCCTGTGTGCCCTTCACCGCTACCACATTCCGGCCCGCGACGCCGCCGGCGCGCCCGCGCGCATTCCGTTCTCCGGTTATTCCAACCTGTTGAAGCGGCGCTTCGAGGAAGCCATTGACATCTTCCTGGCCGCCGAGGAGTCGCAGGGACCGGGCGCGGTGACCTCCAGCGCGCTGGCCGCGGCGTATCGCGGCCTCGGATTTCAAACCCTGGCCGACCAGGTCCGGCGCAGCGTGCGATCGGTTCGCGGCAACCAGTGGATGTTCCGCACAGGCCATCCCGCCGATTACCCTCTCCGTCTGCGGCGCGAGTTGCTCCAGCCCGTCTCCGGCCTCTACCCCGTGCTCCGCGAAGCCACGCCGGTGCGCATGGACCTCACCCACAGCGGCTGGAGCGACATTTTCTTTCTGGGCATGGATTACCCGGAAGGCGCGCGAGTGCTCAACATCTCGGTCGATCTGGCGGTGCGCGGAGCGGCGCAGGCCGAACCCCGGCCGCCCGTGGAAGCCTATCTGCGGGTGATCGATCAGCCGGTCCTGCGGCTCGCCAGCGTGGATTTGCAGGCCACCGCGGAGATCGCTTCGATTGCCGAGGTGTTCGATTTCGCCCGCGATTACCTGGGACTGCTGAAGGCCGCGGTGATCGCTTCGGGATTGGTGCCGCCGGGGATGGAGGGCGCGTCCCAGCCGCTGGCGGAAGTTCTGGCGCGGCTCACCGGCACGCGCGGGCTGGGCATCGAGATCGTCAGCAAGGTCAACGGAATTCCCAAAGGCTCGCGGCTGGCCGTCTCCACCAGCCTGCTGGCCAGCCTGATCTCCGCGTGCATGCGCGCGACCGGCCAGGTGGGGCGGCTCACCGGCGGCCTGGAGGAAGAAGAGCGCCGCCTGGTGGCGGCCCGCGCCATCCTCGGCGAATGGCTCGGCGGGTCCGGCGGCGGCTGGCAGGATTCCGGCGGGGTGTGGCCCGGATTCAAGCTGATCTACGGCGTGGCGGCGTCCGCGGGCGACCCCGAGTTCGGCATCAGCCGCGGCTGCCTGCTGCCGCGCCATCGCATTTTCAGCGCGGCGGAAATCTCGCCCGAAACCCGCCAGGCGCTCGAGGACAGCCTGGTGCTGGTGCACGGCGGGATGGCGCAGGACGTGGGGCCGATCCTGGAGATGGTCACCGAGCGCTACCTGCTGCGCTCGGAAGCCGAATGGCGTGCGCGCCGCGAAGCCGTGGCCATCCTGGACGAGGTGCTGGTGGAACTGGGCCGGGGCGATGCGGCCGCCATCGGCCGGCTGACGGAGCGCAATTTCGAGGGACCCATCCAGACCATCATCCCGTGGGCCGGCAACCTGTACACCCAAACCCTGATCGAGCGCGCGCGGGCCGAAATGGGCGGCGATTTCCGCGGCTTCTGGATGCTCGGTGGAATGTCCGGCGGCGGCATGGGATTCCTGTTCGATCCGCGCCGCAAAGAGGAGGCGCAGGAGCGCCTGCAGCGCATCATGAGCCAGACCAAGGCCGCCATGGAGCACGCCGTGCCGTTCGCCATGGAGCCGGTGGTGTACGGGTTCCGCATCAACGAGTGCGGCACCACGGCCACGCTGCGCTCGGGCGATGACGCACTCATGCCGCCGGAGTATTACACCCTGGCGGTGCCGCCGCTGGTGCGCACCGAAGCCCGCCTGCTCTCCCCGGCGCGCCGCGCCGAGCTGGACCGTTTCGCCTCCGCCTG
>JASHSS010000828.1 GCA_030038565.1 Bryobacteraceae bacterium | reverse complement strand
CTGGCGGCCCATAGTGGCCGGCCGGGAGGAGAGGCTTCCCGCATTGAGGGTGAAATCGGAAAGGTAATCTCCGCCCGCCAGTACGTACACGTGGCCGTTCCAGAAGGCTGGCGCGGCGTAGATGCCGTCGCGAAACTCAAAGGCCTGCCTGGGCCGGCCCATGTGCTCGCGGTCGAGGACGTACAGCACGCCCTCTTTCCCGCCCACCAGGACCAGGCCGCCGGGCGTCAGCATCGGTCCGCCCGAGCCAAGATCGAGGTCCTTGGCATTCAGCTCCCGCTGATTCTCAGGCGTGAAGGAATCGCGCACCGCGAAGCTGTGGCCCTCGAGCGCGAGCTTCAGCACGGTGTCGCCATAATCGCGCCCGGGGTTGAATTCCCCATTGCCGGTAGCCAGGTAGATGCGGCCCTCCGCGTCGGCCGCCGGGGCATTGTCGCTCTGCCAGATTCCGCTCTGCTCGGCCGATGGCGAAGTGTTGAATACGGCCGTCTGCGCCAGCGTGCCGCTGTCGTAAGCCATCACCCAGCCGTGGTAAGGTCCCAGGTCGCAGGAGGATCCCCAGGTCAGATAAACCTGCCCATTAGCCAGCAGCAAGCCGGCGCGAGGCAATTCCCGCAGGGGATCGAACCCCGCCGCCTGGATGGTGACGGGGCCACCGAATTTCTCGTGCCCGGTGGTCACTGCCAGGGCATGCAGGCGATGCACATAACGCTCCCCCTTGAAAAAGCCCTGGTTCTCCATCGTCCGGGCGAGGACGTAGATAGTTCCGCTGGGCAGATCGATGACCGGCGTGGGGGTGATGCCGATCTCCGGACGGATGAACCCGCAACTGACGTCTCCAGACGGGACGGTAGAGGCGCCCAGCTTGGAACCCAGAAAATTCACCCGCCACAACGGCTCGGCCGGGTGGCCCTCGGCGTCGAAGGCATACACGCTGTCGTGCTCCGTGGCCACGTATAAAACGTTGTGGCGCCCCTTGCCCGGAATCTCCACGTTGGGCAGATAGAGGGGCTGCGCGTAGACATCGCCATCTACGCGCAGGGAGAAGATCTTCCCGAACTGCCGGGCGTTGACATTGGACGGCGTCAGGATGGTTTCGTGGAGATTGGCGCTGGTGCGCGCGTTGTCGTTTTGCGAAGTGAGGACCTGCGCGCACGTCTGTGGACACAGCCGAACGCACAAGGCCAGCAGGCAGACTGGAAGGCGGCGATTCATGGTCGATGCGGTTACCTATCAGACGGTACCGGCGGACCGGAAGTTCCCGAACGCCCCGCCGGCCGGGCCGGGGGCGGGCTATGATGGCTTCAGATCTCCATGGAAACCCGTTACGGACAAGCGGTGGCGTTGGCGGTGCCGGTATTTGTGGCATTGATCGCGCTGGAGTTCGCCGTGGATTGCATCCGGCGCTCGCGCTACTATCGCCTCGCCGACGCCATCAACAGCCTGAGCTGCGGGATACTCTCCACCGGGATGCGGGTGTTCTTCGGGTTTGCCGGCCTCTTGGTTTACCAGTGGCTGCTGGCGCACGCGGCGCCTGTCGCACTGCCCGCCAATCACTGGCTGACCTGGGTCTTCGCCTTCGTCTTCTACGATTTCTGCTATTACTGGCAGCATCGCCTGGGCCACACCGTGGGGCTGTTCTGGGCGTCGCATTCGGTGCACCACCAGAGCGAAGAGTTCAACCTCACCACGGCGCTGCGGCAGCCCGCTACCGGGGTGTTCGTGAACTGGATCTTCTATGTGCCCATGGCGCTGGCGGGCGTGCCTCTCGAAGTCTTCCTGCTGGTGGGCGTGGCGCAGTTGTTCTATCAGTTCTGGCCGCACACGCAACTGATCGGACGGCTGGGCTGGTTGGACCGCTGGATTCAGACCCCCTCCAACCACCGCGTTCATCACGCCCAGAACGACGTGTACCTGGATAAGAACTATGTCGGCGTGTTCCTGGTCTGGGACCGCTGGTTCGGCACCTTCCAGGAAGAGCGCGACGATGTGCCCTGCATCTACGGCGTGCGCGGGCAATTGCGAAGCTGGAATCCGGTGTGGGCCAACCTGCATTACTACTGGCTGATGGCCGAAGATTCGTGGCGGGCCGCCCGCTGGCGCGACAAACTGCGAGTCTGGATCGCGCCTCCGGGATGGCGGCCGGCGGATGTGGCGGCGCGGTTCCCCAAAACGGCCTACGATCCGGAACGCGATTTCCAGCGTTACGATCCGCCGCGCAGCCTGCGCCTGAGCTTGTATGTGCTGGCGCAATTTACCCTGCTGATGCTGGCGAACAGTCATTTTCTGAAGCTGCTGCCGCGGGAATCCGCGGGGGCCAGTGGGCTCTATTTCGCTTATATCCTGGCCACAATGGTGACACTCGGGGGCGTGCTCGAAAGCCGCCGCTGGTTTGTGCTGCTGGAACTCGCGAGGGTGGTCCTGACCGGCCTGTGGGCGGCGCTCGCGGGCAGTTGGTTCGGTGGCCTGCGCGACGCGCGCGCAATGTCCGCGATAGCGGCGCTGGCGGCCGTCTCCGTGGTCTGGCTGGCGCCGGCCTTACGAAACCGGGCAAGCGAGGCGAGCGAGTTGGTGGAGGCCGGCGCGGGAGGGCGCACGGCCTGAATGCGCCGGCCGGCGCGGTTTCCCCAACCCTCTTCCGGGCTTTGTAAATTGACGTAAACTCGTACCGAGGGCATTCGGTCTAACGTATCCCAATTATGAGATGGGACCGCTCGGCGGTTCCATCCGAGGCACTTGGAAGGAGGCTGATATGTTGACGTTGCGATCGTTCGCCACACGCCTCGTGGCCGTTACGGCTTTGGTTGGGTTGTTGTTGAGTCCCACCGGCCTCCCGGCGCAGCAGGCGCCGCCCCCACCCCCGCCCCCGCCGGGGCAACTTCTGACGCCCGACCAGTTGGATGACCTGGTGGCCCCCATCGCCCTCTACCCCGACGAACTGGTGAGCCAGATTCTGGTGGCGGCTACCTACCCGCTGGAGGTGGTGGAGGCGTACCAGTTTCTGCAAAAGAACCCCGGCCTCACCGGACCGGCGCTCACCCAGGCGGCCCAACAGCAGAACTGGGACCCCAGCGTGCAAGCGCTGGTGATGTTTCCCGACGCCGTCAAGCGCCTCAACGACGACGTTACCTGGACCACCAATCTCGGAAACGCCTTTCTGGCGCAGCAGCAGGACGTCATGGCCGCCGTGCAGCGTATGCGGCAGAAGGCCGAGCAGGACGGCAAGCTGCAATCCACCCCCCAGATGAACGTGGTCAATACCAATCAGGACGGCCAGCCGGTGGTGGATATCGAGCCGGTGAATCCGGATATCATGTACGTGCCGGAGTACGACCCGGTTTGGATTTGGGGACCGCCGCTGTGGTATCCCTATCCGGCCTGGTGGTGGCCGCCGCGCAGCATCCTGGGCGCGGGCCTTTGGTTCGGTTTCGGACCGGGCATCAATGTGGGCTTCTTCTTCGGGGTGGGCTGGCATGGTTGGGGCGGATGGGGCTGGCATCCCGGTTGGGGCGGCCACACCGTGATCGTCAACAACACCTTCATCCATCAATACAATTTCAATACCGCGCACCTGGCCAGCATGCATGGAACCTCGGTGTGGGCCCACGACCCCGCCCACCGCATGGGCGTGCCCTACGCTTCGGCGGCTCTGAACCAGCGATACCGGGCATCGGTGCGCCAGAACCTGGCGGCGCGGCCGGCCGTAGAACAGAACCGCAACGCGCAGTCCCGCGAGCAATTCGGCAACCGGCAGATTCCGCAGAATACCTCGCGATCGAACAACCGCAGCATGTTCGGCGGGATGCAGAGTGGCCGCGAAGCCTCTACCCACGCCTCGCACGGATTTTCCAGCCTGGGAGCTTCCCGCAGCTTTTCAAGAGGCGGTGGCGGAGGCGGCCGTCGCCGATAAAAGGAGGAGAGCCATATGAAGCACAGCAGCATTTTTAGCAAGCCCGATGCTTCCGCTGGAGGCAGGCGGGCGTTGACCGTGGCCGCGGCCATGGCCGTGGCCCTCACGGCCGCCTGCCTGTGGTCCGCGCCGCAGACCGCCCCAGCCACTTTCGCCACTCCCGATGACGCCGCCCACGCCCTGGTGGACGCAGCCAAGGCCAACGACAGCGCGGCGATGCTCAAACTGTTCGGAGCGGAAGGCAAGGATATCGTTGAATCCGGCGACGCCGCGGCCGATAAGGCGGGCCGCGAAGAGTTCGCGGCCCGCGCGGCCGAGAGCATGAAGATCGAGACCGAGCCCGGGAACCCCGATCGCGCCATCGTGGTGGTGGGCGCCGACGAATGGCCCTTGCCGGTGCCGCTGATTCGCACCAACGGACGCTGGGCATTCGACGCCGCCGACGGGCGTCTGGAAATTCTGGCTCGCCGCATCGGCCGCGACGAGATGAATGCCATCGAGGTCTGCCGCGGTTACGTGGAAGCCCAGATGGAGTACGCCGCGCGGGATCGCGATGCCAATGGCGTGCTGGAATACGCCCAGAAGATTATTAGCTCGCCCGGCAAGAGGGACGGGCTGTATTGGGAGGGTGCGCCGGATACCCTGGCCCCCAAGGCTTTTGCCGATGCCGCCGCCACGCTGTTACAGGCGCAGGGCAAAAAGGCCGTCCCCTACCACGGCTACTATTTCCACATCCTCAAAGCGCAAGGCCCCGACGCGGAGGGGGGCGCGGTGGACTACGTGGTGAAGGGCAAAATGATCGGCGGGTTCGCCCTGGTGGCGTGGCCGGACGAATACGCCGTTTCGGGCGTCAAGACCTTCATCGTGGACCATCAGGGGGTGGTCTATGAGAAAGACATGGGCGCGAATACAACCACGCTGGCCCACCAGATGACGCGTTTCAACCCGGACAAGACCTGGAACAAGGTGGAAGGCGAATAGCCGTAACGCGGGCTATTTCTGAACCACCAGATTGTTTGTCACGTCGCGCACGTTCTGAACATGTTTAGCAAGCGCCAACACGTGGTCTTTATCGCTCTGTTCCGCAACCTGGCCTTCCAGCATTACATTGCCGTTCTTGACGACAATGTGGATGGATCGCACGGCCTCCACTAAGTACACGCTCATCTGCTTGTTGATCGAATCGTGAATGGCGCGCCGGATCCGGTCATCGCTCGCGGATGCCGGCAGCACTTCGACATCGTTCTCGACGCCGCCTACGCCCCCGATCTTCTTAACGGCATCTTCGGCATTGCGTTTCAGATCCGCGTCAACCGCATATCCCAGCAGTGTCACATTGGAACCATCGACGCGATAGGCGAGCCAGTCGAAAACCGTGTAGTGCGGGACCAGCAAGAGTTCGTGCCGGACCTCCTGAACCAGGTTATCCGCGCCGGCACAGCAACCCGCGCACACAATCAGAGCGGGAACAATAAGAGACCACGATCGCATATTTCCTCCGTCGGAAGAGTGTACCACGGCTTACAAAAATTCTGAGGTAATTGAGCGGCGCCGGCAATCCTGCGCCAGACTCCGGGTAACTTAACGCCGCGCGGTTTGCCGGAGCCGCTGCGAACGGGCGGGCCCGTGGGCGCGCTACTTATTCTCCAGCTTCTGGTAACCCGGCGGGACGGTGAACAGGGTGGACGGCTGGTCGCCGCGGCTCACGTTGATGAGGCGGAAGACTTCCTCGCCGGTGCGCGGATCGTTGTGTCTGGTCAGCACTACGGTCTGCAAATCCGGGGAGAACCAGCGCTCCGAGGTGATCGGAATCGGCCGGTCGTTGCCGATAGCGCCGGTCTCAATGGTGTTTGTCTGGCGGTTTCCGTCGGCGGGGAGGCCTTCCACGGTCTGCCTCCCCAGGTTTTCCACTTCGAGATGATTTTGGGCGGTGCCTTGATTGACAAAAAAGACCTGGGCGCCGCCGGCGGACGGAGGCGGCGGCGGGAGAGGCCCCGGTCCAGTCGATGTGGAGAGCATCATCCCGCCGGACGCACTGGCGCCGTTGCCCACTCGCATGGTGACGCCGACGTGGCCGTCCTTGGAGACGGAGGCGGCCAGGTACTGCACGGCCAGCGGCATCTGCCGGTAGGTCTGGTCTTTCGGATTGAGGAAGTAGCTGGCGTTGGCCACCGGGTCCCAGATAGTCACCGCATCGGGGGTTTCCCGGCGCACGCGGCCTTCGCTGTCGCGGTACACCATGGTGTGGCTTTCGTTGTGGATGCGCGTGCCGTCCGCCAGCACCTGGGTGAATTCGGTGACCTCCTCCCCGGAGTAGGGCACGCCCTTCACTGCGGATCCCAGGAATCCGCCCTTGGCTCCCAGCACCTCGGCTTCCGACAGCATCCGTTTAATGACCGTGCGCTCTTCGACGGTCTGGGTATCCTGCGCGGCCGCGGCGCCGATCGTTACCGCGGCTGCGGTTGCCATCGTCAACATCAGCCTCATCTCAGTTCTCCTCATTTTCCGGGCGTCTCGTTCACCAGCCGAATGGCCCGCGGGCGGCCATCGGGACTGTAGATCACGTCGGCCTGCATGCGCCCGTCGGCCAGCGCCACCCGCATCACTACGCCGGCATCAATGGGATCGTCATCCAGCGCCATAAAGCCGGCCAGCGTGGCGCGCGGCGCTGCGGACGGAAACGCGCGCGCCAACGGCCGCGGCGCTACCCGGTTGGGCGCGCGCACCGGAAGCGGCCGCGGTGTGGGAAACGCAGCCACCTGCGAAGGCGCTACCTGTGCAGGCGCCACCGCGGGCGGAGCGGAGATATGGGTTTCGGCCGGCGCCTGGACCGGCTTGGGAGCCAGCAGCGCCAGCGCCGCCCACCCGGCCGCGAGCGCCGCCGCCACGGCCGCTCCCAGCGCCCAACGGCCCGAGGATCTCCGGGGCATCCCCATCGCCGTTACAGGCGGGCGGGCCATTGGAACCGAGGGGCCCGGTTCGGCCAACCCGCCTACCAGTTCCATCACCCGCTCCGCCCGCGCGGACAATTCCCGTAAGCGCGCGCCGCAACGCGCGCACTCTTCGATGTGAGCCGAGACCCGGGCCAGATCCTCCGCCGGCAATTCCCGGTCCAGAAAAGCCCGCAAAGTCCCATCGGGGCAGCACTGCCTCATAGGTCCCCTCCATAGCGGGCGCGGAACTTGCTTTCAAACTCGGCCTCCGCGCGGGCCAGCAGCGTGCCCACGGAATTGGGATGAATACCCGTGGTTTCGGCCAACTCCCGGTAAGCCAGGCCGTTCGCCCGCAAGAGCAGGAGTTGAGCGTCGCGGGGCTTCAGCAGTCCCAACACGGTGCGCACCCGCGAGCAGCGCTCCTCCCGCAGCATTTCTTCCAAAACGCCGCCCGGCGACACCAGGCGCAGATTCTCGGCCTGGGCGGATTCTTCGCGGCGCCGCCGCCGCACGTTCGATCGCCACGCATCCAACCCCGCATTGGTGGCCACGCGGTAAATCCAGGGCGCCAGCGAGCGGCCCCGCTGGAACAGCGGGGGCCGGCGGGAAAGTTTGCAAAACACGTCGGCGGCGATCTCTTCGGCCTGGCCGCGGTCGTTGGTGAGGCGGGCCAGCATGCCCACGATGCGGGGGTAGTGTTCCTGAAAGACGGCTTCGAAGCAGTCGCCGCCGCCGGCCTCGGTCAAGGCGATTTCCCCGGCTCGCTCCACACTCTCGATAACGATTCTTGCCGCCATTTTGTGACAAGCTCGCGGCGCCGGCTCCGCCCGCGCTTCAATGCCGCGTCTGGTGCCCGGCCGCCTCCCATCGGCCCACCATCAGATCCACCAGGCTGAGCCACGCCCCTTCGGGCCTGGCCAGCTTGTGGTACAACGCGACATACTCCGGTTTCTTCAACCCCATCCCGGCAAAGGCCAGCGAATACAGCCCTTCATTTTGAAAATCGGCCATCTCCTCCCTGGTCCACTTGTGCGGATCCGACAAATAGGGGGCCAGGTAATCGATCACCGTGCCAATGGTGGCCCCGTTGCGCGCGCGCACATCCCACAGGTCCACGCCGTTCACCTGGGCAATCCGGCAGACCATGGTGAAAGCCTCGAGGTTGAGGGCCGAATTGGCCAGCGAGCGGCTGCGCGCCTCCTCCCCGGGCGCGCTGCCGTTGGCGCGAATCTGCCGGGGAAAGATGCGGTCGCGATAAAAACGAAAGGACATTTGTTCGGCCGCGGGGTCCTCCACAAAAGTGGCCACCGCGGCCGTCTGGGCGGCCCACCAGGAGGCGTGATTATTGCCGCTGCGCCGCTCCTCGTCGGCATTTGCGCTGTGCAGCAACCATTGCAGATATTCGGCGAACCACTTGTGCACGCCGGACTGTTCATGGGGATCCCACGAAGGAGTCTGAGACAGGAATTCCATCCCCTGAATCGCCCGGATGAACACGCGGCCATCCAGCACTCCGTTGCCGGTACCCGTGTTGACGCCGGGAATGGCGCGCGCGTGATCCAGATCCGGATTCATGCGCGTTTTGGGATTGAGGAACCAGGCGTTGATAATGCGTACGGCCCGCTGCGCGTAACGCGCGTCGTCCAGAAGAAAAGCCGCTGTGCCCAGCGTGAACACGGCGTCCGACATGGCGTCCAGGGCGTTTTTGTTTCCCAGGAACCGGATGGGATTGGCCTGCCCCTCGTGGCGGATATACGGCCCCGTGGGATTTTCCGGATCGGGCCACCAGTCGGGAGCTTCGCTGTAGTATTCGTGGGTATCCAGTTCGAAGCCCTTGGGCCGTTCCGTGGTGACGCTCCAAGGCCCCTCCCGCAGCCGCTTCTCGGCTTCCGCCCGCAGTCGCCGGACGGAGTCCTGGGTCCACGCTTCTTTGCGGATGATTGCACTATGGATCGGCTCGGCTTCGTCTTCCGAGACCAGCGTCATCGGAATAGCCTCCGCCCGCGCCAGGGATGCCATCAGGACCAGTGCTACAGCATTCCTCACTACTGCGATTGTAACCAAGCGCGGCCGGCCGTGCCGGGGAATCTGCTGGCGCGGCGGGATTTACCTTCCATCGGAGAGCGAACTGCGAGCGAGCGCGGCGGGAAAACGCAGACACTTTCTTTCGCGCCCGCCCCCGCCGGCGCGGGGAAACTCCGGCGCGAACGGCACGGGGCGGCCAAGCCAGATCGAAAAAGCTGACCCTGCTGGGAGACCATTCATCGGGATCTCCCCGATGGAATGCCCGGATGCCTGCCAGCCCTGTCCGGTCGTTGGAGGAGCGCCGCGCGAGAGCCAAGCCCCGTCGAAACGGCCACGGCGTGGCCGTTTGGACGTGCCAAGTGCTTTGTTGTCAATCTGCTACGTTTCAAAACGGCCAAACTCTGGCCGTTGGGCGGTCAAAACCGGACCTGCAGAGCGCGCCCATCGAACGCTACCGTTTTCTCTTTCTCGCCCAGACGGACGGCGATCTCGCGCGGCGCCGCGCCGATCATTCGCGACCCGTTCACGAGGCGCATGGCCAGAATGCGGCGGGCATCGTTCCACTCCATCTGAATTCCCATCCACTCTCCATCGCGGTACCGGAAGCTTTCGCCATCGTCTTCGTAGAGCAGGAAACGGCCGTCGGCGCCCGGGTAAATCGCCGCCGCGAGCGGCCCCGCAACCTTCTCGCCGGTATATTGCTTCACCGGACCCATCGGCAGAATGGCGCCGGCGCGCACGTAGAGCGGCATGGTTTCCAGATCCACCGCGCGGCTGATCTCGCGCCCGCCCTCGAGGCGTTCTCCCGTCCAGAAGTCGTGCCACGCGCCACGGGGAAGATACAGCCGGCGTACAGCCGCGCCCGGCTCCACGACCGGCGCCACAAGCAAGTCCCGGCCCCAAAGAAATTGGTCGCCGCGCGCCACCGCCTCCGGATCGCCGGGGTAGTGCAGCCAGAGCGCCCGCATGATGGGCATGCCGGTGAGGGTCGACTCGCGGACTAGGCTGTACAGATACGGCATCAGGCGATACCGCAGTTCCAGGTATTTGCGGCAGACCGGTTCCACCTGTGTGTTGTGCAACTGGCTCTCGTCCGGCGTGCCGCCCTGGTTGTAACCCGAGATCTCCACCGGTCCCGGATTGCCCATATTCCATCCCCAGGGCAGCCGCAGTTTCCAGGTGCGCCCATGCGAACGAAATAGCGGACAGAATGCCCCGAACTGAAACCAGCGCACGTACAACTCGGCGGTGAATTCCCTGGTTGGAACGAATCCGCCGATATCCGTGCCCCAATACGGAATTCCCGAGAGGCCCGTATTCAAGGCAACCGGGATGTGCGTCCGCAGGGTTTCCCAGGTGGAAGAGACATCGCCCGACCACAGAAAGGACCCGTAGCGCTGGATTCCCGCATAGCCATTGCGGTGCAGCGCGAAGGGGCGCTCGGCGGGCCGGTCGAGTTGCGGCGCCTCCCAGTACATGCGATTGCGAACCAGCCGCGAGGGCCCATCGAGCGCATCCCCCTCATCCGGCCACCAGCCGTCCACACCGAGTGCAAATACCGGCTCGTGCATCTTCCAATAACAAGCGGGCTGCCGCTCGGCGCGTTCGGCGGGGTCGCAGGCGTCCTTCACCGTGCCGCGCATTTCGCGGATGCCGGTGGGATAAGCCACATGCAGAAC
Source organism: Bryobacteraceae bacterium (assembly GCA_030038565.1). Classification (GTDB taxonomy): domain Bacteria; phylum Acidobacteriota; class Terriglobia; order Bryobacterales; family Bryobacteraceae; genus JOPF133. Next base: position 6,838 of record JASHSS010000828.1, on the reverse strand, counting down.
CACCTTGAAATGATCTTCATGAAGGCGGTCGAACATGGCCTTCGGATCGGGGAAGACTTTCCGGTTGAAGGCGAACTCGCCGTTGTTGGTGTTCCAGCCGGACGGGCAGAAGCCCGTGCCGAGATAGATCAAAGTGTCGCAGGGCAGCTTTTTTTCGCGGAAGGTGCGGGCCTCTTCCAGAATCTCTTCGCGGCTGGCCAGCGTGCGGTGCGATTGCTGATATCCGAAGGTCCACAATGCCGGAAGCTCCGGAAGGCCGGTGATCCGCGCGTACTCGGCCAGGATAGCGGCCGGTTCGCTCGCGATCGTTACAAAGACATCCAGCGGCAGCGGAGCGGCGGGCGCGAATGTTCCCTCAGCTCCCGAGAGATCGAAGGCCCCGGCCGGCTGGTGAAAGAAGAGGGCCCAGCCGGCGGTCCCGATGATCCAGGGAACCGGCACGCGGCCACCGTGGGTCGAGAGCCGATAGCCGCCCTGGCCGCTGCGCATCCGGTCCTTGTCGCCGCGCCGGTCGAACTGCGGCCCGCCCTCGCCGAGCCCCAACAAAGGCGCATCGCCGGTGAGAAACGCCACGGCGCCGGTCGCCGTGTCGATCCGCAGGTGCTGCGCCACGCCGCCTCGGGCCGTCTGGATGGCGAAGGCCAGCGGGTCGGGAGTGAATTGGATGCGGAGATCGCCCGCGCGAATGGTTTGCGCGCGCGCGCCGCCGCGCAAGCGAACCAGCGGCTCGCCGCGGGATTGCCGGAGAACCAAGGCGCCATCGTCGGGGAGCGGCGCCGTTTGCCCGTTCCGAATCGGCAGAACGGTCAGGCGGAAGGTGTGCGGGCTGATGCCGGAGATTTGGATTTCCACGTCTTCGCCGGCCACGCGAAGAGCGCTCGCGGTTGGCGCGGCGGAAGCGGGAAGAAGCAGTGCGCCGGCCGCTCCGGCACGCCTGAGAAGGTCTCTACGGTTGATTGCCATTGGTGGGCTGCGGCTCCGCGGGGAGCGACACTTGATTCCAGTTGGGCGGCTCGACTCCCAGCAGGTAGTGCACGAAATAGTCGTCCCGGTAATGCTCGCTTCCCAGAATTCCCACGCCGTGATCCTGCCCTGGGATATACAGCATGTCGAAATGCTTGTGCGCCTTCACCAGGGCGTTGACTACCTGGAGCGACGACGCGGGATCCACATTGGTATCCAGTTCGCCGACAATAATCAGGGCGCGGCCCTGCAGGCGGAAGGCGTTGTCCACGTTGGATGACGCCGCGTACTGCGGTCCCAGGGGCCAGCCCATCCACTGCTCATTCCACCACAGCTTATCCATGCGGTTGTCGTGGCAGCCGCTGTTGGTCACCACCAGTTTATAGAACTCGGGATGGAACAGCACGCCGCCGAGCGAATTCTGGCCGCCCGCAGAGGTCCCGAAAATGCCGACCCGGCTGATGTCGTACCACGGGTATTTGGCCGCCGCGGCTTTGTGCCAGAGGATGCGGTCGGGAAATCCGGCATCGCCCAGGTTCTTCCAGGCCACGTCGTGGAAGGCCTTGGAGCGGTTGCTGGTGCCCATGCCATCGATGTGGACCACGATGAAGCCCAGCTCGGCCAGCGACTGATCGGCCGAAACCGGGCTGAACGTCTTGGGAACGAAGGATCCCTGCGGCCCCGCATAGATGTTCTCGATCACCGGATATTTCTTCGAGGGGTCGAAATTGGTGGGCTTGATGATGATGCCCCAGATATCCGTCCCGCCGTCGCGGCCCTTGGAGACGAAGACTTCCGGGAGCTGAAAGCCCGCGGCGATGAGCGCGGAGTCGTCGCCCTTGTCGAGGTCCATCACGATCTTCTGGTCTTCGGCGCGGCGAAGCTGCGCCTGCGGAGGCAGGTCCACGCGCTGCCACGTGTCGGTGTAGTATTTCCGGTCCGGCGAGAAAGTCACGCTGTGCGTCCCATCGGCTTCGGTGAGCCGGGTCAGGCCGGTTCCATCGAAGTTGATGCGGCAATATTGGGTGAAATAGGGATCCTGGCCGGGAATCAGGCCGCCGGCTTCGAACCAGATCTGGCGCTTGTCTTCGTCCACGAAATCGACGTTGCGCACGAGCCAGTCACCGCGGGTGATCTGGTTCTTCACCTTTCCTGTGACGCCGTCGTAGAGGTACAGATGCTCCCAACCGTCGCGTTCGGAAGCCCAGATGATTTCCTTGCCGTCGTTCAGATCGTGCCGGTAACGGCGGCCGGCGGACAATCCGGGCCCCAACTGGTTGTAATAAATGAAGGTCTTGCTCTGCTCATCGATGAGGGTGCGCGCGTGGCCGGTTTGGGCATCCACCTCGATGACGCGATACACCTGGTGCCCGCGCTGGTTGTATTCGAAGCTGAAAGCGCGGCTGTCCTTCCACCAGACCGGCGCGGTGATGTCGTAGGGATTGGGGAACAGCGCGCGATCGATTTCGATTTCCCGCTTCGTCGCGACATCGAACAGCGCCGGGTACGCGATATCGAGCGCATCGCCGGGCTTGCGGTACATGGCGCCCATGGCTGAACTGGGCATGGTCGCGGTGGTGAAATGCTTGGGCTGGATCTGGTCGGTGGGCGACGACTGAATGTAGTGCACCTGCCGGTCGTATCCAGGGCGGGTGTGATAGGCCGCCAGTTTTTTGGAATCCGGCGACCAGGCCAGCGAGCGGAAGGTATAGTAATTGCCTTCGGAGCCATCGTAACTGAGAGGCGTGGCCGGTTCGCTGGAACTTACAGCCCGCAGGAAGACGTTGTAGTTCTCGATGATGGCTTCCCATTTGCCATCGAAGGAACGGCAAGCTTCCTCGGTGACCGTTGCCGCCGCAGCGCCGCGTCCGCCCCGGCCCCCGCGGCCACTGGTTTGCGGGGCGCTTTGCGAGGGCGCGCGCGGGGCGCAGCCAGGCTGTCCACGGCCTGGACCAAAGGCCCCCGAGCCGCCGCCCTGCTGCGGGAACGGCTGGTATTCGAGGCCATCCACGGGATCGCCGCCATTGTCCTCGGAGAGATACTCGGGCGCGGGAGCTTCGTCGGATGGACCTCCACGCGCTCCGCGTCCGGCACTGGGCGGAATGGGGCCGCCTTTGGAGCAGGTGTATTCGGCGAGGCTGCACTGGTACATCGAGCCGCCCGTGCCGAACTGAATGGATTGCCCGTCATCGGCGAAGGTCAAGGGCGCTGCCGTGGGCGCGGCTCCCGCGGCGCCGCGGCCGCCCCCACCCCGTCCGGATTGCGGCGCGAACGGCAAAGTAAGCGCTGTGTAGGAATGGCCGCTGGCCGCGGAGATGGCCGCCGCCAGCTTCTGCTGATCGAATGCCGGCTTCTTCGTGCCCGCGTCGGCATCCACCAGCATGAATTCGGTTCCACCTTGCACTGTCCGCGGATACCAGAAGTGCTCGGACTTGCCGATCCACTGCATTGCGCCCGGCGTGTTCACCACGAGGCCGCGGGCCTTGGCTTGCAACCCTTGAGCCCGCTGATAATCCGCCAGAGTGCCTTGGGCCCACCCCCCGGAAGTGGCCAGCGTGCAGTAAGCCGCAGCCAACATAAGACCTGCCATGCGCTTTCGATTGGTATTCACAATGGCATCATTATACGTGGCCCTACCGGCTCATAAAAGCGCCGGCGGCGCGAAACGGTGCGGTACGCTGGAAGTTTGACCGGCGAGTTATGAAACTACGGGAAATTGCCACTGCGTTGGGCTGCCGGCTGGAAGGCGACGGCGAACTGGAGATCGGGGGAGTGGCGGGAATGGAGCATGCCGTCCCCGGACAGCTCACCTTCCTGGCCAATCCCAAGTACGCGCACAAGGTGAAGCACACAAGGGCCAGCGCGATCCTGGTTTCCGAAGCCGTAGCGGGGCTGCCCATCGCCTGTCTGATTTCGGACAATCCCTACCTGGATTTTGCCCGCGCGCTGGCCCTGTACTACCAGGCGCCTAAGCCGTCGCCGGGGGTGCATCCGCTGGCGTATGTAGCGCCTGACGCGGTGGTGGGGGAGAACTGCTCCATCGGGCCGTTCGCAGTGGTGGGGCCGCGCGCCCGGCTGGGACGGAACGCGGTGCTGCACCCGCACGTAGTGATTTACGAAGGCGTGGAGATCGGCGACGACTTTCTGGCCCATTCGCACGCCGCGGTGCGGGAGTTCTGCCGCATCGGCAACCGCGTGGTTTTACAGAACGGAGTGGTGGTGGGGGGAGACGGATTCGGTTTTGCCAAGCGGGCCGACGGCACGCATTTCAAGATTGTGCAATCGGGCGTGACGGTGATCGAAGACGATGTGGAGATTCAGAGCCTGACTTCGGTGGACCGCGCCACGGTGGGGGAAAGCCGGGTGCGGCGCGGCGCCAAGATCGACAGCCTGGTGCAGGTGGGACACGCCTGCGTGGTGGGCGAAGACAACATCATCTGCGCCCAGACCGGGCTGGCGGGGAGCACGGTTCTGGAACGCGATGTGCTGTTGGCAGGGCAGGTGGGTTCCTCGGGCCACCTGACGGTACATGAAGGAGCGGTGGTTTACGCTCAGAGCGGGATTGGCGGGGATGTGGCGGCGCACGCGCGGATTTCGGGGTCTCCGGCGTTTGCCGCCAATGAGTGGCTGCGGGCGGTGACGGCATTTCCCCGGTTGCCGGAGCTATTGAAAAGCCTGCGGGATTTGAAGAAACGGGTCGATAAGTTGGAGAGGAATGGACCAGACAACCACACCACCACATAGCGACCGCCGCCCGGCGGCGTACTTGAATCAGGAGTTTCTGAACAGTCCGGACGCGCGGGCGCTGCGCATCCTGGCTGAGTTTCTGGAGCCGCTGGCGCACTTCCGGCGCGAGAAGGTCCGCGACACGGTAGTGTTCTTCGGCTCGGCGCGGCTGCGCGAGGAAGGGCCCCTGGCGGAATATTACCGCGATGCCCGCACGCTGGCGCGGCTGCTCACGGAATGGTCGGAGCAATTTGTGAACGGCACGTACCGTTTTGTGGTGTGCTCGGGAGGGGGGCCGGGAATCATGGAAGCGGCCAACCGCGGGGCCCACGATGCGCGCGGCAAGACCATCGGGCTGAATATCGGGCTGCCGTTCGAGCAGTTTCCGAACCCCTACATCACCCCCGAGCTGAGCTTCGAATTCCACTATTTCTTCATGCGCAAGTTCTGGTTCGCGTACCTGGCCAAGGCTATGGTGGTGTTTCCCGGAGGCTTCGGCACGTTGGACGAGATGCTGGAGTTACTGACGCTCTCGCAGACCCAGAAGCTGGCCAAGAAGGTGACCATCCTGCTTTACGGCGAGAAGTACTGGAAGGAGATCCTCAATTTCGACGCGCTGGTGCGGTACGGCATGATCTCGCCCGACGATTTGAAGCTGTTCCGGTACGTGGACGATCCGCAAACGGCTTTCGAGCTGTTGAAGACGGATCTCACGGTGTATGCGCAGCAGCCCGAATCGGCCGAAATGCCCGCCATCGCCCGTTCGCGGAATCCGCTCAAGCCGGCGGGAGCCTGAAGGCCTAGGAAAAGCCCACCACCGCCGCGCTTACCGGACCTTGGCCGACGGGGATCAGGGTGAACAGGGGCGTGGGTTTATAGCGGCGGGTCGGCGAGTTGTCGATCAAGGCATAGATGCGGATAACCGCCATGTCCCCGGATTTCGCGTTGAGCACCAGGGCGTACTGCTGATCGGGCGTGATGAGGATATCGCAGGGTTCCTGCCCGACTTGGACCACGGCCACGAGTTTCTTGCCCAGGTTGTCGAAATCGAGCACGGTGATGCTTCCGGTTTCGGGATTAGCGACCATCAACAGGGCGGGGGTCTCGGTGGTTTGCATGGCGCTGGGAGCGCGTCCTGCGAGCATGGTTTCGGCCACCTCGGTGCGAAAGGGGTAGACGATAGCCACCGCGTCGGCGCCCTCGCCGCTGACGAAAAGCTGCCCGCGATCGTGATTGAAACAGAAGTGGCGCGGGGCCATGGGAAGGGGCAGGCGGACCACCGGCTTGAGCGAGGGAACCTCGAAGATGCTCAGGCTGCGGGCGGAGGCGCTGCCGGCGATCAACTGGCGGCCATCGGAGCGAAAGCGCAGCAGGGAAGGCTCGACGCCCGCGACGGCCTGTTTTTGGATCGCCCCGGAGGAGAGGGAAACCAACGCCAGAGAGCGATCTTTGCGGCTGGCGGTGGCGGCCACGAGAGGTGGCGGCTGGGGGCCTTCCTTGGGCGCGCGGACGAGATCGAAGGCGTCGGGCGGGGAAGGCAGGTGAATGGGCCGGCGCGGCTGGAATGAGTCGAAAGGCAATTCAACCAACGCGGCGGGGTCGCGATAGAGCACCCACAGCGAATCGCCGGCGACCTGCATATCGACCGCGGCGTTGCCGGCGCGAGCGCGGCGTTTGACGGCCAGCGGGGTGGAATCGATTTCATAGACCGTGCCGGCTTCCGGCGCCAGCACGTACACTTTGGCGGCGCCGGGATGCGGCAGAACGAGCGAAGGCGCGGCATCCAGGGGGATCTCGCGGCGCACCCGGAAGCGGGTGAGATCCACGACCGCGATCGAGCGGCTATCGCGATTGGCGACGAAACAGTACCCGCGGTATCCGGTAGCCCTGGGACGGCCGCACGCAGCCAGTGAGGCGGCGCCGGCGAGGAGCGCCCGGCGGGAGATCGGAGAAGCGGCCACTATGTTTATTGTAAGGCGAGGGAAAGGGGGATGAGTGGGATGCGGATGAATGCGGATGAACCTGGGATCCCGCTTAGGGCATGATATCCTGTGGTGAGACTTCGGCGTTCATAATTTCGCAGCCGCCAGCGAATTCTCGCGAACCGGAGAGATGGCCGAGTGGTTGAAGGCGCACGCTTGGAAAGCGT
>JASHSS010000827.1 GCA_030038565.1 Bryobacteraceae bacterium | reverse complement strand
CCTGGCCACCGCCAGTTGGGCGGAGCTGGAGAGCCACCGCGCGCAATACGAGGCGCTGGGCGTGTCCATCGAAGAGGCTTGCTCGCGCTTCGACACCCGCCAGTACCCTTTCGGCGCGGCGCTGGAGCAGGTCTTGGGCGATCTCCGCAGCGGCGAGGATTTCCATGCCTCGAACGCCTCGCTGGTGGAGCACGATTCCAACCGCAGGCTGCTGGGATACGAATTCGGCGAGCTGGCCGCGCTGGTGCGCTACCGCCATGAGCCGGGCAACCCGGCGCTGGCCAAGGTGCTGGCGCGCGACCGCAGCGTGCACCTGACGCTGGATATCCGCCTGCAACTGCGGGCCCGCGAGATCCTCAACGCGCACCTCCAGAAGGCCGGCAATCTGAAAGGCGCGGTGGTGGTGATGGAAGCCGCCACCGGGCGGGTGCTGGCGCTGGTCAGTTCGCCAGCGCCCGACCCTCCGGGCAGCCGGCAAACCGAACCCACGCCCGACGAACTGCTGGACCGCGCGCGCTACGGCCAGTACCCGCCCGGCTCGACCTTCAAACTGGTGACCGCGATTGCCGCCCTGCGCCTGGATCCGCAGCTCACCCACCGCACCTACCATTGCCGCGAGCTTTCGGACGGGCGCGCCGGCAACATCATCGCCGGATGGAACCGGCCCATCAAGGACGATATCGGCGATCACCCCCACGGCACGCTGGATATGGAGCGCGCCATCGCCGTCTCGTGCAATGCCTACTTCGCGCAGTTGGGGGTGCACGACGTGGGGTCGAAGGCGCTGGCGGAAACCGCCGGCCAGATGGGCATCTCCACCGGCGACCCCAAGGAATTGCGGAAGATGCTGCCCTTCGCCGCGTACGGACAGGGTCCGGTGGTGATTACGCCATTTAAGATGGCGCGCGTGGCCGCGGCCATCGCCGCCGGGGGGCAGATGCCCGAGGGCCGCTGGGTAGACGACCAGAGCAACCTGCGCACCGAGCCGCCGCTCGAGGTGCTTCCCGTGGCGCAAGCCCAGTTTCTGGCCGGAGCGATGCGCCGCGTGGTGACTGAAGGCACCGCCCGCGGCGCGATGGCGGGAGCGCAGATCGAATTTGCGGGGAAGACCGGAACGGCGCAGCTCGACGAGGGCATGCCGCATTCCTGGTTCACCGGTTTCGCGCCCTACGATGGCGATGCCCAGCACCGCCTGGCCTTCGCCGTTCTGGTGGAGCATGGCGGCTACGGCGCCGCCACGGCCGCGCCCATCGCGCGCGAAATCATGGAGGCGGCGCACGCGCTGGGACTGCTGTGAGAAGAAGAGCCGTAGAGTGTAACCTATGAAGCTTGGCGAATACCTGGAAAAATTCGGCAGAACCCTGTTTGAAGCGCCGCTCGCCGAGGAGCGCCCGGAGGAACCTCCGGAGCTGGCCGAAATCCGCCTGGCGCTGCTCGACCAGATCCGCGAGAAGAGTTATCGCCTGGGCGGCCGCAAGGTTTTTCCGTTCGACCTGCTGCGCGTGGAACTGCGCGGCGCCGAAGAGGCCCGCCAATCCGTCTTCAGCGGGCAGTTTTTCCGCCGGTACCTGGAGCAGGAAGTGCGCGGCGCGCTGGTGGCGGACGGCTGCCGCTACCCCGAAAACCTGCGCGTGGAGGTGCGCGCGACCGCCGACCTGCCGCAGCCCGATCAGCCCTGGCTGACGGTGGAAGTGGCTTCCCAGCAACCCGCCGGCGCGGCCCGTCCGGTGGCCCGCCTGGTGGTGCGGCAGGGGAGCGCGAACCTGCCCGAGATCCGCCTCGACAAGGTCCGCACCAATATTGGCCGGGTAGTGGATGTGTACCGCTCCGAGGGTATCTATCGGCGCAACGACCTGGTCTTCGCCGAGGATACCGACATCAACCGCTCGGTTTCGCGCGAGCACGCCCACATCACTTACGACCCCGCGACCGGGGAATACCGGCTCTTCAACGACCGCTGGTATGCCCGCGCCGGCGCGCCGTCAACGCCGGTTGCAGGAGACCTTGCCGGAGGTCCCGCCGCGTGGATCGTCCGCGACGGTATGAGCCAGGAGGTTCACCGTACCTCCCGCGGCGTCAAGCTCCAACCCGGGGACGAAATCCATTTCGGGCGTGCGGTGGTGATGTTCGAAATGGAGTGAGCCTGGGCGGCGGATTCACCACGGAGGCGGCGGATTCACCACGGAGACGCGGAGTCGCGGAGAAAAACGCGGAGAAAAACTGAGGAGAGGCGGGGGGTTCACCACGGAGACACGGAGGGCACGGAGGAAGCACGGAGAAAACCAGGACGAGAGGCGGCGGATTCACCGCGGAGACACGGAGGGCGCGGAGAAAAACGTGGAGAAAAACTGAGGAGAGGCGGGGGATTCACCACGGAGACGCGGAGGGCACGGAGGAAGCACGGAGAAAACCAGGGCGAGAAGCTGTCGAGGAAGCGGAGTTCCTGGGGCAAGGCGCCCGGAGAAACAGCGGGGAGGAGGCGAGCCTCACGGCTTGGCCTGTACACTATGTAGGAATGCTCGATTGGAAGCAGGATCCCCACCGCCGCTTCAATCCCCTGACGCGCGAATGGGTGCTGGTTTCGCCCCACCGCACCCAGCGGCCCTGGCAAGGGCAAGTCGAGGAAGTGGCCGCCGAGAAATCACCCGAGTACGATCCGCAATGTTACCTCTGCCCCGGCAACCCGCGCGCCGGCGGTGTCCGCAATCCCGATTACACCTCGACCTTCGTTTTCGATAACGACTTCGCCGCCCTCAAGCCCGACACCGGAGCAGACCGGTTCGAACGCGGCGGCCTGCTGCTGGCCGAAAGCGAGCCGGGCATCTGCCGGGTGGTGTGCTTCTCTCCCAAACACAATCTCACCATGGCCAATATGGAGACGGAGGATCTGCGGGTGGTGGTGGACACCTGGGTGGATCAGTTCGCCGAATTGGGCGAGCGGCCGATCGTCAACTACGTGCAGATTTTCGAAAACCGCGGGGCCATGATGGGCGCCAGCAATCCGCACCCGCACTGCCAGATCTGGTCGGGCCACAGCCTGCCCAACGAAATCCTGAAGGAGCAGAACTCGCAGCGCGCCTGGCGCGAGGACCGCCGCGCCTGCCTGCTGTGCGATTACCTGCGCCTGGAACGGGCTTCGCGCGAGCGGGTGGTGGACGAAAACGAAAGCTTCCTGGCGCTGGTTCCCTTCTGGGCCGTCTGGCCGTTCGAGATCATGCTCCTCGCCAAGCGCCATATGGCCGCCATGGACAAGCTGAATCGCGCGGAACGCAAGGGGCTGGCGGAGATTCTGGGCGCTGTCACGGCGCGCTACGACCGCCTGTTCCGCGCTCCCTTTCCCTATTCCTTCGGCTTCCACCAGCGGCCCACCGACGGACAGCCGCACGACGAATGGCACCTGCACGCGCACTTCTTTCCGCCGCTGCTACGCTCGGCCACCGTGCGCAAATTCCTGGTGGGATACGAAATGCTGGCCGGACCGCAGCGCGATATCGCGCCCGAAACGGCGGCCGAGCGCCTGCGGGAGACGTAGGCCAGAGTTTTCCTCACAGCCTCTCGATGCCGGGCACGCACAGATCAGGCCGGGATATGGTAGCCTGAGCGCGAGATGGGATGGATCAGCGGCTGCGTTTGCCTTATCATCCTGGCCTGGCTGGCGATCGCCTTGCGGCGTGGGCTGATCCAAAACCTCAGGCGGAATCTGGGCGGCGGCCCTCCGAATCCCATGCATCCCTTGCCCGCCTGCGACGCCGCTCTCCTTCGGAAGCGGTTCCCGAAACGTTGAGCGCCAAATCAGCTTGTGCTCTTCCCAACCTGCCATAATGTTGTTTGACCGGAGGCAAGAAACTTGGCCACGTTGACTTCCACAGTTTCTATTTCGCATGCGAACGAGAACAATCCCTGGCTGGCGGCCGCGGCACGGTTCGACGAAGCCGCCTCGCGACTGAAGCTGGATGACGGCATGCGCAAGGTGCTGGGCACCTCCACCAAGGAAATCACCGTCCACATCCCCGTGCAACTGGACGATGGGCGGCTAGAGGTTTTCACCGGCTACCGCGTGCAGCATTCACTGGCGCGTGGGCCGGCCAAGGGAGGGATTCGCTTCGCTCCCGATGTCACGCTGGATGAAGTGCGCGCGCTGGCGTCGTGGATGACGTGGAAGTGCGCCGTGGTCAATATCCCCTTCGGCGGCGGCAAGGGCGGGGTGATCTGCGATCCCAATGTGCTTTCGGACGCCGAACTGGAAAAGCTCACGCGCCGTTACACCGCGGAGATTATCGACTTTCTGGGGCCGGAGCGGGATGTGCCGGCGCCGGACGTGAACACCAACGAAAAGGTGATGGCGTGGATCATGGATACCTATTCGATGCACGTCCGCCACACCACCACGGCGGTGGTTACGGGGAAGCCGATGTCCCTGGGCGGCTCGCGGGGGCGGCCCGAAGCCACCGGGCGCGGCTGCATGATCGTTACGCTGAAGGCCCTGGAACTGCGGGGGCTGCGGCCGGAATCGACCAGCGTAGTGATCCAGGGCTTCGGCAACGTGGGCGGCATGGCGGCCAAGCTGATGGCCCGGCTGGGTTTCAAGATCGTGTGCATGATCGAATACGACGGCGCGGTTTACAACGCCGCCGGGCTGGATATCGCCGCCTTGCAACAGCACCGCCGGGAGACCGGTTCGATTACGGGTTTCGCGGAGGGCGAGGACATCGACAAGGCCGAGGCGCTGTTTCTGCCTTGCGACGTGCTGTTGCCGGCCGCCACCGAGAACGTGATCCATTCGGGCAACGCAGACCGGCTGCGCTGCAAGATTCTGTGCGAAGGCGCCAACGGCCCCACCACACCGCTGGCCGACGAAATTCTGGCGGAGAAGAACGTCTTCGTGATTCCCGACATTCTGGCCAATGCCGGCGGGGTGACAGTGTCGTATTTCGAGTGGGTGCAGGATCGACAGGGGTTTTTCTGGAACGAGCAACTGGTGAACACCCGGCTGGAAGAAATCATGACGGAGAGCTTCGCGGCGGTGGTGGAGTACGCCAAGAATCATAAGACGAACAACCGGATCGCCGCCTATATGCTGGCGCTCGACCGGGTGTGCGACGCGATCAAGCTGCGGGGGATTTACGCATAGGAGGCTGTCCACGAGGCCAATCGCCGGCCGGTGGGGTGGGCCTTCGGCCTGCCGAGAGCTTTTTCCGCCGCCTGGCGGCGAGCAGGCCGTCAGCTCCGCTCCGGCTTCCATGAGCCGGTGGGGTGGGCCTTCGGCCTGTCCAGGGCAGGCTGAAAGCCT
>JASHSS010000826.1 GCA_030038565.1 Bryobacteraceae bacterium | reverse complement strand
GGTCAATTCCATTGTATTTAAGTGAATCAGGCCTTATAGTACCTATGGGGGCTTGAAGAGATGCGGACGACAGCAGCTTTGTGGAGCGCGCTGATCCTGGCTTGGGCGTGCGCTTCCTGTTCCAGCGGGCCGAGGCCACCGGAACCCGGAACCCCGGCGTTTATCTGGGGCGCAGCCAAGGCAACCTATCACAGCGGTGATTTCCGGAAAACCAGCGAGAACCTGGTACAACTGATCCCGACAGATAATGAGTTCACGGCAAGGGCACGGCCGTGGTCGGCGGTCGTTTCGGCGGGACTGGCGCAGGGATACTTCGACATGGCGGAGAGCTATGAAGCGGGCGCCAAGGCCAACCGCGCCAATCCCACGCCGTTTCGAAAACAGGTTTCGGCCTCCAGGAGCTTTGCCAGCGCCGCCACCCTGGAGTTCGCCCAGACGATGCAGTATTTCCTGCAGAAAGATAACGCACCCACGGTGACGCTGGCGTGCGAATATCCGACCGGTTCGATGGCCGAGCCGCCTGCAATGCTTAGAGTCGCCAAAGGGATGCTGATGCAGGACTCCGAGAAGGAACAACTGGAAACGGCCATGCTCCAGCACGGAGTCTTGATGACGATGAGCCGCATGTTGGGTACCCCCGACGACGCCGCCAAGACCCAGGAACTGTTCAAGACCGGTGAGGCGAGCGTGCCGCGGGCCACGTTTGTTTACGGAGCGGCCAAATCCCTGTACGATCTTTCCGCCCTCTATGCTCCGGCCAGGCTCGATTTGCCGAACCGGGCCCAGATGATCGCCCAAGAGGCTCTGGACGCACTGAAGACGGTTCCCGAGACCAAAGAGAGCAAAGCGCTGGCGAACCGAATCCAGGCCGGGTTGAAGAAGGTGAAGCCGGCCACGTAAGCATCGCGCGGAAGACATCCGCTTTACAATAGTTGGAAGGGGACGGGTCCGCCTGTCCGGGGGCAAGTCAGAGCTTCCGGGGGATAGCTATGTCCGCTTCCATCGAAAGATCCGCCACAAAAACTCTGCCGATGATGCCGATTCGGGACGTGGTGATCTTCCCCTACATGCTGACTCCGTTCGTGGTGGGGCGCAAATCCAGCCTCCGGGCGCTCGAAGAATCACTGGCGGGCGACAGGAAAATCTTTCTCGCAACCCAGCGCGACGCCGCCATCGATGAACCCTCGCCGGACCAGATCTATGGCGCCGGAACCATCGTCCACGTTATCGAGAGCCTCAGGTTGCCGGATGGCAACATCAAAGTGCTGGTGGAGGGGGAGGAGCGCGCACGGGTGGTTTCGGTGGCCGTTGAGCAGGGCTTCTTTCAAGCCACCGTCCGGACATCCAATTTAGCCTTGGAACCCGGCCCGCAACTGGACGCCCTGGTGATGCGCGTCACCACCCTCTGTGAGCGCTATCTCGCGCTCAACCGGAACCTCAACTACGAGACCATGATCGCCGCCATCCGGGTGGACGAACCGGGCAAGCTGGCCGACACTGTGGCGGCCAACCTCCTGCTCACCCTGGAAGAAAAACAGGCATTGCTCGAAATCTTCGACCCCCTCGACCGGCTCACTCGGGTGGCCGCGATGCTGGAGGATCGAGTCGGGAATGCACCCGGCACGGCCATCCACCAGGAGACGGACTTCCCCGCGGCGCCGGAGCGCATCTATGAAATCCTGCTCGACGCCACCGAATTCGCCGCCTTCACGAAACAGCCGGCGGAGATTCAACCGCGCCCGGGAGGAAAATTCAAGCTGTTCGGCGGCCTCATCGAAGGCCGGATCGTCGAATTGGTCAAGCGCCGGAGGATCGTCCAGGCGTGGCGCGAGGCTTCGTGGCCCCCGGGGGTCTATTCGATGGTCCGGTTGGAATTGATGGCGCACGGCTCCGGAACTCGCATCGTGCTCGACCAAACCGGACTCACCGAAGACCGGTGGGATCGGTGGAACGCGGACTGGCAAAGCCGTTACTGGGAGCCGCTGCGCCGCTACCTGGGCAGGTAGACGCCGGTCTCAACGCAACGGTGGCGTGCTGGCCGGCGGGCGGCGATGGCGGGTGGCCTGCTCGTAAGCATAGGCGAACTTGAGCAGCCTGGCTTCCGACCATGCCCGGCCGTAAATGGTCATGCCCGCCGGCAGCGTGCCCCCGCGTGTGAAGCCCATGGGTACGTTGATGGCCGGAAAGCCGGTGGTCGGCGAATAGAACTGGCTGTTGTCTCCGTGCGGTGTGTTCAGGTCGCCGATCAGCCGCGGCGGATTGCTCCACGTCGGATAAACGAAAGCGTCCAGCTTGAGCTTGTCCATGGTCCTGACAACGGCCTCCCGCACCTGTTGGCGATAGGCTGCGTCGGCCTGGCAGGCAGGCGAATCGGGACCGTTCTCCGGTCCGTTTTCGGCGGTCTCCAGGCGGCGCTGATTGTTCGGATGGAACTTGCCGGATTTCACGATCTGCCCCAGATTCTGCATGGGAACGCGGTCGCCGCGCGCCGCCAGAAAGCGGTTCAGGTCGTATTTGAAGCCCATGCACGGACCGGCGCCGCGCGGGCGCTGGATGGCGTCCAGCCCTTCCACACTGGCGGGATCGACAACGGTCGCTCCGGCGCGCTTCAGATCGTCGAGCGCGGTCTGGAAGACGCGCTCGATCTCCGGGTCCGTAGTGGGCCGCTCGTAGGCCTGGCGCAGCACTCCGATGACCGCGCCGTGCAGGCCATCCCGATCGAGGGCCCCCAGATAATCCTGCGGGAGGTGTTGCGGGGCGGCGGCGGTCACCGGGTCGTCGGGGTCCGCGCCTACGATCACCTGGAACACCCGGGCGGCATCCTCCACCGTCCGCGCCATCGGCCCGGCGATATCGGCCAGCAGGCTCAAGGGGAAAACGCCCGCGCGGCTGGTCAGTCCCATGGTGGAGCGAATGCCCACCAGCGCCTGGTGCGAGGAAGGCCCGCGGATGGAATTGCCGGTATCGCTGCCCAGGCCCACCAGTCCGAGGCTGGCGGCGATGGCCGCGGCGGTCCCTCCGCTCGACCCCGCCGTCACCCGGTTCAGAGCGTACGGGTTCCGGGTATATCCCGGCAGAATCGAATTCACGGTCTCATAGGGACTGAAGGCCCACTCCGCCATGTTCGATTTCGCCAGCACCAGCGCGCCGGCCTCCTTGATGCGCCGCACCTCGAAGGCATCCTTTTCCGCCAGGTAGCCGGCAAAGGCCAGCCCGCCATCGCTGGTCTGAAGGCCGATGGTTTCGAAGTTGTCTTTGACGATCACCGGTACGCAGTGGAGCGGCCCGGTGAGGCCAGCTTCCGCGAAGCGCCGGTCCAGTTCCGCGGCCTGCGTCTCGACATCCGGGTTCACCACCACGATCGAGTTGATGGCCGGGCCGTTCTTGTCGTAAGCGTCGATGCGCTTCAGGTAGGC
>JASHSS010000825.1 GCA_030038565.1 Bryobacteraceae bacterium | reverse complement strand
CAGGCCCTGGGGGTCGATATCGACCGCAACTGCTCGCGCACCGATTCGCGCTATTATCCCTTCGGCGGCCTGACCTTCGACCTGCTCGGCGACCTGCGCACGCGCATGCGCTGGGCGGCTTCCAATACCTCCTACGTGGAGCGCGATTCGGCGCGCCGCCTGCGCGGCTACGACGACCGCCCCACCCTGGTGGAAGTGAAGAATCCCAAAACCGGCGCCATGGATCGAGTCATCCGCTACGACTACCGCGAACTCGTCCCCCTCCTCCGCCACCGCTACGATCCGCAAAACCCGGCTGTGCGCCGCATCCTCGACCGGCCGCGCGATGTCCACATGTCCATCGACGCACGGCTCCAGGTGAAAGTGGCCGACGCGCTCCGCCGCCAGTTGCAGCAGGCCAAACAGGATCGCGGTTCGGCCGTGGTGCTCGACCCGGCCACCGGCGATCTGCTGGCCGCGGTCAGCTTTCCGCTGCCGCCCGATGTCATCGCCGCGCCCCAAACGCCCGCCGAGGCGGATTCCCCCGCGCCCGCAGAGCCATCCACGGCGGAGTCCTCGGTGGCGCCCGCCAATCCGTATCTCGACCGTGCCCGCTACGGACTCTATCCGCCCGGCTCCACTTTCAAGGTGGTCACCGCCATGGCGGCCTTGCGCAAAGACCCCAACCTGGCCAAAAAGACCTACGAGTGCATCCGCCTGCCGGATGGCCGCGTGGGCAATTACATCCGCGGCTCCACCCGTCCAATTCGCGACGATGTGCAGGACACCACGCCGCACGGCACCGTGGACATGGAACGCGGCATCGTGGTTTCCTGCAACGCCTACTTCGCCCAGTTGGGAACGTACGACGTGGGCGCGCAATCGCTCTTCGACACGGCCAAACTGCTGGGCATCGCTGTGGCTTCCCCGCTCACCGCGGCGCAACTGAAGAAATCGCTGCCGCAATCCTCCTACGGCCAGGGGCAGGTGGTGGCGTCGCCATTCCAGATGGCGCGCGTGGCGGCGGCCGTCGCCAACGGCGGCGCGATGCCCGAAGGCCGCTGGATCACCGATGAAACCAACGCACGCACCAATCCCCCCGTCGCCGTGCTGACCCCGGATGCCGCCCGGACGCTCGGCCGGTTCATGCGCGAAGTGGTCACCGGCGGCACCGGACGCCGGGCTGCCGCTGAGGTAGCCGTGGCGGGGAAGACCGGCACAGCCGAACTGGCCGACGCCCCTTCGCATGCCTGGTTCATCGGTTATGCGCCGTACGACAAGGGCGACCACCGCATCGCCTTCGCCATCCTGGTGGAAAATGGAATATACGGCGGGACGGCTGCCGCGCCGGCCGCGGCGGACATCGTGAACGCGGCCATCAAGCTGGGGCTGGTTCAACCATGAAGCTGTTTGCGGACATCGAAAAGAGCATCGAACGCGGGTTCCGCAAGTGGACCGAGCGCGTCCTCGGCCCGGCCGAATCGAACGAGTTGCTGCTGGTGCATCGCGCGATTCTGGAAGAGATCGAAGGCCGCGTGGAGACCCTGGCCGGCGGCAAGCGCGTCTTCCCCTACGGCCGCGTGATTGTCACCCTGGTGGCGGCGGATGCCACCAGGCGCGCGCGCTGGCAGGCGGCCCTGGGCGAAGGCGGGCGGCTGGAAAGCGGTATCCGCGAAGCCCTGGAACACACTCGCTGCGAGAAGCCGCGCGGCATGGCGGTGGAAGTGCGAAGCGCGGAGACTGGCGCCGCGCCATTCAGCATCGAATACCTGGTGGAGACGCCGCCCGCGGCTGAAACTCCCGCGACCGTGGCCGCAGCCGCACCCGAAACGCTCAGCAGCCCCCAGGCCGCCCCGCCCTCCCTGCCGCCGGGACCCGCGCCCACCGCTCCGGCCCGCCTGGTGGTGGTGAAGGGCAAAGCGGAACCGGGCGAGTTTCCCCTGGAAAGGGCCCGCATCAACCTCGGGCGCATGGCCGAACTGACGGACGCCGAGCAGCGAATCGTGCGCCGCAACGATGTGGTCTTCGAGGAGGGCGCCGACGAGGTCAACGCCACGGTTTCCCGCCGCCATGCCCACATCCGCCGCGAGCCCGACGGCTACCGCCTGTGCGATGACGAGAGCGAATTCGGCACACGCGTCTTCCGCGACGGCCGCTCCATCGAGGTCCCCGCCGGCAACCGCCGCGGCGAGAAACTCCGCCCCGGCGACGAGATTTACCTGGGCCGCGCCTGCCTGCGCTTCGAGCAGTGAGCAGGGAGGCCGCCCGTGCGCCAGGGGCCATGCCCGCGGGACGTTTGCTCCCGCTTCGCCAGCAGTTCCGGACTCCAGCACGCGCTCGGGCTTCGCCCCCGGCCCGCCCATCGCCCTCACAGCAGAATCAATCCCCGGCGCACACCCTGGGTGACCGCCTCCGTGCGCGTCCCGGCATTCAGCTTGGCGAAAATCGACGCTACATGGAACTTCACAGTGTGCTCGGAGATCGAGAGCTTCCAGGCGATGTTCTTGTTGGCGGCTCCCTCAGCCATCAGGCGCAGGACTTCCATCTCCCGCGGGGTCAGCGCGGTCTCCGGCGCCGCGGGCGCTTGCGGCCCGGCGCGGATCAGCCCTTCCAGGTCGGCGGGGGCGACCACCGCCATTCCGGCGGCCGCGGCTTCCACGGCAGCCAGGATTCCGGCGGCGGAGGCGTCGCGGGGCAGCAGCGCCCGAACACCCAGGCGCACGGCTTCGGCGGTCCAGACCGGCTGCTCGTCGCCGGTCAGCAGGACGTACGCCGGGAGGTGCCCGTTGGCCGCGGGCGCCAGGTCGGCGAGCGATAGCGCGGCCAGCACCACATCGGGCCGCAGCGCTTCCACCGACGTCAGATCGGCGAAGGAACCGGCCAACTCCAGCGCCGGGTTGGAAGCGGAAAGCGCCTCCAGCCCGGCGCGCACCACCGGCGATGGGGCGGCAATCAACAGACGCGTCAAGCCGCCACCGCTTGGGGCTCCGGAAAACGCACCACCGTTTCGCGGACCCGGTTGCCGCCGCGCAGGAACTGCAGGCGGAGCACTTCGTGGGCGGAATCCAGGGCCTGGTTCAACTGCTCGTGCGATCCCAGCAGAATATCGCCCGGCCGCAGCGAGGCCATCGCGGCGGGACCGTCCGCTTCCACCGCAAGGATCTCCAGGCCGAACGGAAGCGGGCGCAGTGTAACCCCCAGCGCCGGGCGGGGCCCTTGCGCCAGAAAGCCCGCCGCGGAGTTCGCGGGGGCCGCGACGCCCAACCCATGCAGGATCGCCGTGTTGATGCCGATCACCTGGCCCCGCGCGTTGGCCAGCGGACCCCCTGAGTTCCCCGGCGCGAGGCGCAGATTGGCGCGAATCCACTGCCGGCCGGACATCCCCGGCAGCGCACCGATCGAGTGCACCACGCCCGTGGAGAGCGCGCCCGCGAAGCCGAGCGGGTTGCCGATGGCGAGCACCAGTTCCCCCGGCCGGACCGCGGCGGAATCGCCCGCCGTAGCCGCGGTCAGCCCGGCCGCCTGAATGCGTAGCGCGGCCAGGTCGCGCCGCGTGTCGCGGGCTGTCACCCGGGCCTCGAAGCGCCGGCCATCCCAGAGTTCCACCTGCGCCGCGCGGCCCCGCGCCACGTGGGCGTTGGTCAGGATCAGCCCGGAAGACGACCAGACCACGCCTGAGCCGGAACCGGGACCGTCCTTTAGCGTTACTTGCACGGTCGAGCGGCGAAGTTGTTCGGCGATTTCTCCGAAATGCGGCATGTCATTCCCTCCCGGGACGTTCCCCCACAGTGATCTGGATGGTTTGCGAGACTCCGCCGCGCACAAGACCCGCTTCCACGGGTTTGCCCACGGGGTGCGATTCCAGGGCGTTCTGGATGTCTTCGGTGTCCGCCACCGGCGAGCCGGCCAGCGAGACCAGAATATCGCCCAGCAGCAATCCGGCCGAAGCGGCGGGACCTTCGGGAGCGAGCGAAAGGACGATCAGAGCTTTCTGATGATCGGGCAGTTCCACCGGTTGCAGGCCTACTCCCAGGTAGCCGCGCGAGACGCGCCCGCGGGACAGGATCTGGTCCACGACCCGGTCGATGGTGGCGGACGGGATCGCCACGCCGGCAATGCGCGAGAGGGCCGAGGTGGCGATGCCCACGATCTCCCCCGCGATATTCACCACCGCTCCCCCCGACGATCCGGGATATAGCGTCAGATCCAGCCGGATGTACCGGTCGAGCCGTCCGCCGCGCCACGTGCGCCAGTCACCCGAAACGGCGCTGATAATTCCCATAGTGGCGTTGGCGCCCGAGTCGGGAGAGCGGCCAATCGTCAAGGCAATCTGGCCGGGGACCGGGCTAGCTGCCGCCACTTTCAGGAGCGGGGCCGGGAATTCGGCTTTCAGCACCGCCAGGTCCGTGCCGGGGTCGCTCCCGGCCAGGGTGGCGGCCGAGTTCGATCCATCCGGCAGCGTCACCGTGAGGTCGTCTTCGCGGCGGATGGTGTGTTCCGCGGTCACAATCACGCCGGGACGCCAGTAGACACCGCTGGATGGAAACCGCGGGCGGGCGTGGACCGCCACTACACTAGGTGCGGATTTCTCGACAATCGCCGCCAGTTCGGCGGAAAAGGCAGCCAATTCTGTGGACATTTTTATAACCTCCATGACTTCAGCTTCGCGCCTGAGGCGGCTAGAGCGGTATCGTAAGATCGGCGGGGAAGGCACTGGCCGTTCGGCGAGGGCGATAATGCCGGAAATCCAGCGCCGTGGCTGCCGGGGAATGCCAATCGGGCAGCTAATCTTTTGAGTGGCCTTTGTTCACTTGAAGATGCGGCCACCGGGAACCGAAGCCCCGAATCTGGAATCTTTTGGGGCAATCCTTTGATTGAACCGTATTGCCGCCCCTGAAGTGGGGGAAAATTGAGGTTCGCCCGAGACATGCTACCGCCCCTAGAACGGCTGTGGGACCTGAGAAACCGGACGCCCGTGCTGGCAATCAGCGGCGGGATCATCCTGATCATCGCGGTCATCGACTGGTGGGCGCAATCGTACGTTTCGCTCGGCTTCCTCTATCTGTTTCCGATTATGCTGGCGGCTGCCTTCCTGCCCCGCTGGGTCGTGGCGGGGCTGGGCGCGGGGTGCGCGGCTCTGGCCGAGATCTTCAGCGACCTGAATAAGTCCTATGTGCGTCTGGGCTTTGAGACCCTGGCGCTGGCGGGCTGCGGTCTCTTCGTGGGGGAACTGGTCCGCAACCGGCGGCTGAACCTGGATGCCCAGGAGCGCCTCAAAGCCCTGGTAGAGACCAGCCCGGCGGCTATCGTGACGGTGGACGCCCACGGCGCCATCGAGTTGGCCAACCAGGCGGCGGTGGAATTGATGGCCCCGCGCGATGGCCTGCTGATCGGCAGCCCCATCGCGGCGTTCCTGCCCGAACTCCATCATGCGTTGCGCTGGGAAGAAGCGCCCCAGTTCCGGGCCTCTATGCAGTGCCGGGTTCACCGCGGCAACGGCGAATCCTTCACCGCCGACGTCTGGTTCTCTACTTACAAAGAGGGCGCCGCTCCGAAGCTCGCCGCCATCATCGGCGATGTCAGCGACGAGGACCAGGACACCATGCGCGGCGAAGGGGAGCATCCCGAGCGAGCCGTTCTGAATAACCGCGAGACCGAGGTGCTGCGCTCCCTGGTGCAGGGACTCGCCAACAAGGAAATTGCCGCGCGCATGGAGATTTCCGAGAGCGCCGTCAAAAACACCATCCAGCAGCTCTTCGCCAAGACCGGTGTGCGCACCCGCAGCCAACTGGTGCGCGTGGCGCTGGAACAGTATCGAAACACGCTTTGAGCCGGAGCGGCGCCGCGGAATTGCCGTCGGCCGCCTAACCAATCGAAAGATTAGCCGTTCGGATGGCGCGGCGCGGCTAGATTGCCCGCCACCAGGTGGCGCAGGTCGCCGCCATTCGACCGGAATGGCGCCGCGGCTTTTTGCATGCGCCGCATCAACCCCCTGGCGGTTCCGAGCGAGCCTTCCAAAGCCGCCCGCACCAACTGGCTGCGCGTGCGTACGCCGGTCTTGTGGAACAACTGCTGTACGGAAGCCTTTACGGCGCCTTCGGAAAGCCCCAGGTTGTCGCCGATCTTCCGGTTGGTGAGGCCCCCCAAAATACCCAGCAGCACCTGGCGCTCGCGGTCCGACAGCCGCTCGCCGGAATGCGCCTCGCCGGTCCGCGGCGGCACTTCCATCGATTGATCCGCCAGGAGTTGAATGATTCTGTGATCGAACCACACGGCGCCGCCGGCCACCAGTTCGAGGGCCTGAACGAGGCGATCGGGCGCCTCCGACTTCAAAAAAATCCCCGAGGCGCCGAGCCTGATCGCGACCGCCGCGTTGTGCGCGTCGGCTGCGCCGGCAACGATCAGAAAGCGGCCGTCGTAACCGCCGCGGCGCGCGGCGGAAATGAATCCGTCCTGGCCCTCCCTGGCCTCGCCGGTAGCGTGTTCGAAATCCAGGAGAATCACATCCACAGGCGACCCGGCCAGGATTCCCATTGCCTCGGCGGAGTTTCCGCACTCCGCCACCACCTCCATCCCGGGCTCCAGCGCCAGGAGGCGGGCCAGACTGGCTCTAAACAAGGCTTGATCGTCGAGCAGGAGTAACCGGATTCGGTCCCGCTCGGTTTGTACGTTCACGCACCCTCCTCCTTGCGTTCGGCAGATGGTTGCCCACGTTGAATTCAGATTAGGGCCAAGCCGCAATTCCTGCCAAGGTCTCCGGCCGAAAGATGCGCCATTATGGCGGGAAGACTGCCATTCTGGCTGAAAGATTTCCAGTCTGCCTATGTCCGGTCGAACGATTGGACGAAAGAACCATGTCCGTGAACGGAAGATGAGTAGCGCACTCCCCGGGGCCCGCGCTAGAAAGAAAACTGAGGGCCTCGGAGTTCGCTCTTTCCCGTCTCTCCAAATTTATGAGGACATCACCCAGCAACGTCGGCGGAGCCATTGAGCGGCGCGTGTGGCTGGTTACGTTGGCGGCGGGATTCCTGGCAACCGCGGGGTGGGCGCAAACCGCCTTCACCTGGCAGCAGATCAAGAACAAGTTTGAAGCCGCCAATCCCACCCTGCAAGCGGCCCAGCTCAACATCGATGAAGACCACGCCGCCGAAATAACCGCCTACCTGCGCCCCAACCCGGATTTCACCCTGTTGACCGACGGCACGCAACTCGCGCCGTACCAGGGAGTGTGGCGCCCGCTCGCCGGCACGGACATTTCCACCAGCCTCAGCTATCTCCACGAACGCCAGCACAAGCGCGAGTTGCGCCTGGATAGCGCGCGCAAAACCACCCAGATTGCCGCCAGCACCTACCTGGACCAGGAGCGCGGACTGCTGTTCAACCTGCGCAGCGCGTTTGTGCAAATCCTTCAGGCCAAGGCCGTGCTTCAAAATGCCAGGGAGAACCTGGACTATTGGGACCGCGAACTGGCGGTGAATCGCGACCGCTACCGCGCCGGCGACCTGGCCCAGGGCGACCTGGAGCGGCTGGAGTTGCAGCGCGCCCAGTTCGAATCCGACTTCGTAAACGCCACGGTGAATTTACGCACCGCCAAAATCCAGCTTCTGATGCTGATGAACGAGCGCACGCCGCTCGAGCAATTCGATGTCACCGGGCCCTACGACTTTGCCGACCGCCTGGCGCCTCTCGAAGACTTCCGCAATATGGCGATGGAAACGCGCCCCGACCTGAAGGCTGCCGTACAATCGGTGGAACTGGCCAAGACCGCGCACTCGCTGGCGGTGGCCAACGGCTCGACCGATCCCACCTGGAGCGCATGGTGGACCCACAACCCCTCGTTCAACAATCCTTACGACTACGACACGCTGGGCGTGAGCGTGACCATTCCGCTACGCATCTTCGACCGCAATCAAGGCGAAAAAGCGCGCACGCAAGTCGATATCGGGCGCAACGAACGTTTGCGGGACGCCACCGAGGCGCAGGTGTTCAGTGACGTCGATTCGGCTTACGTCACGCTGGCCGGCGCGGTGGATCTGCTGCGGCCCTACCGCGATACTTACCTGAAGCTGGCCGCCAGCAGCCGCGACCGGTTCGCTTTCTCCTACCAGAACGGCGGGGCCTCCCTGCTGGATTACCTGGACGCCGAAAAGGCGTATCGCGACACGCGCCTGAATTATCTCACCCTGATTGGTTCTTACCTGACTGCGGTAGCTCAAATGGACATGGCTGTAGGCCGGGAGGTGATTCCATGAATCGCTCAATTCTTCTCCAAGCAACCCTGTGTGTGTGCGTAGTTCTTTCGGCCGTCGGGTGCGGGACGCGGGTCACCGCCGCTTCCACAAAGGACGGCGATACCGGGCCGCTCCCGGTGAAGGTCACGCCCGACATGGACGCCAACAACTTCAAGGTCGACCATCCGGAGCAGTTTCCCCTGGTCGCCGCCGGCGAGCACGTGGCCGCGCCCGAGCTCGACGTCACCGGCGTGGTCAGCCCGGATGTGTCGCGCCAGGTTCCAGTGCCCTCGCTGGCCTCCGGCCGCGTGGTGGAAATCGATGCGCGGCTGGGCGACGAAGTCAAGAAAGGCCAGCTTCTGTTCCAGGTCCGCAGCACCGATATCGCCGGCGCTTACTCGGATTATCAGAAGGCCGTCAAGAACGAACAGTTGTCCGGCATTCAACTGGATCGCGCCAAATTGCTGTATGAGCATGGCGCCATTCCCAAGAGCGCCCTGGAGATCGCGCAGACCACCGAAGACGACGCCAAAATCGACGTGACCACCACCACCGAACATCTGCGCCTGCTGGGATCCGACCCCGACCATCCCAGCGGCATCGTGGATGTCTACGCTCCCGTGCCGGGCGTGATTACCGATCAGCAGATCGCGATCGCCTCGGGCGTACAGGCGCTCACGCCACCCAATCCCTTCACCATCTCCGATGCGTCGCACGTCTGGATCGTCTGCGATGTCTATGAAAACGACCTGGCCCAGGTACACCTGGGCGAGTACGCGGACATCCATCTGAACGCCTATCCGAACCGCACGCTGAAAGGACGCATCGGCAATATCGGGCAGATCATGGACCCCAACCTCCGCACCGCCAAGGTGCGCCTGGAAGTCGAAAATCCCGGCCTCATGCGATTTGGGATGTTCGTCACCGCGGCCTTCCATGGATTGACTACCCATAAGTACGCCGAGGTGCCGGCCTCGGCGGTCCTCCACCTGCACGATCGCGACTGGGTGTATACGCCCCTCGGCGAAGGCCGGTTCCGCCGCCTCGAAGTGCAGACGGGGGATATGCTCCCGGGGAATATGCAGGAGATCGTATCGGGTCTCGATGCGGGCACTCAGGTGGTCTCGAATGCCCTGGTTCTGCAAAACACCGTGGAACAGTAGATGATTAACAGCCTGGTCAATTTCGCGCTCGAGAATCGCTTCCTGATCCTCGTGATCGCGCTGCTGCTGTTCGCCTTTGGCGGGGTTTCGTTTCACCAGCTTCCCGTGGAAGCCTATCCGGACGTAGCCAACAATTACGTCGAGATCATCACCCAGTGGCCGGGGATCTCCGCCGAGCAGGTGGAGCAGCAGGTCACCATCCCGTTGGAAATCGTGATGAACGGCATCCCGGGCGTGGAGCACCTGCGCTCGTTCTCGATTTTCGGTCTCTCCGATATCAAGCTCATTTTCGCGGACGGCACCGACAATAGCTGGAATCGCGAGCGGGCCCTCGAACGCCTGTCCCAGGTAACCCTGCCGCCCGGACTCAGCCCGCAGATGGGAACCGATTGGAGCCCCGTCGGGCAGATTTACTTCTTCACCCTCCACAGCACCAATCCGCAATACGACGTGATGGAATTGAAGTCCATCGAGGATTGGACCGTCGAGAAATATTTGAAGTCCGCCCCCGATATCGTGGACGTGAATACCTTCGGCGGTCCCACGCGCGAGTACCAGGTGCGCGTGGATCCCAACAAGCTGATCTCCTACGGATTGAGCCTGTCCCAGGTAGAGCAGCAGCTCACCAACAATAATGTCAATGCCGGAGGAAGTTTTCTGGAGGCCGGGCTGCAACAGATCAACGTCCGGGAAGTCGGCCTCGTCAAGACCGTGCGCGACATCGAAAACACGGTTCTTACCACCAAGAGCGGCACGCCCCTGCGCGTGCGGGACATCGCCGAGGTGGCCCAGGGTCCCAAGATCCGCCTCGGCCAGTTCGCGCGCTGCATCCGGCGCGAGGATGGCGTGCTGGTCGATAACGACGACGTGGTCTCCGCCATTGTGCCCATGCGCAAAGGCGCCGACGCCGAAGCGGCCCTTAAGGGCCTGCACGCCAAAGTCCAGGAGCTGAACGATTTTATCCTTCCGCCGGGAGTGAAAATCGTTCCGTTTATCGACCGCAGCGAGCTGGTCCACCACACTACCGACACGGTTCTCCACAACCTCACTGAGGGAATCGTCCTGGTGATCATCATTCTCCTGCTGTTTCTGGGGAATGCCCGCGGCGCGATCATTGTGGCCCTCACCATCCCGTTCTCGCTCCTGTTCGCGGCCAGTTGCCTGAAGCTCAAAGGCATCCCGGCCAACCTGCTGTCTCTGGGCGCCTTGGATTTCGGAATGGTGGTGGACGGGTCGGTGGTGATGGTCGAGAACATCGTCCGCCACCTCAGCCGCCGGGAGGAGCGCGTCCGCACCGCCAGGGAGAAGATCTTCGAATCCGCGCACGAAGTGCAGCGCCCGGTGTTCTACGCCATTGCCATCATCATTACCGCCTATTTGCCCATCTTCACGCTGACCGGTGTGGAAGGCCGCCTGTTTCGGCCGATGGCCTGGACGGTGGCGTTCGCCCTGCTCGGCGCGCTCCTGTTTTCCATGCTGGTGGCGCCGGTGCTGGCCAGCTTTTTCTATCCCCGCGGCACGCGCGAGTGGCACAACCCCGTCATGACCTGGCTGACCTCCATGTACCGGAAGGTCCTGCGCGTGGCCATCCGGCTGCGCTGGCTCACCGTGGCCGGGGGCGTGGCCAGCCTCCTGCTGGCGGTCTATCTGACCGTCGGCGGCGTGATCGGGTCGGAATTTCTCCCGCATCTGGATGAGGGCGCCTTGTGGGTGCGCGGTACCCTGGCGCCCAGCGTGGGCCCCAGCGAGGGCATCCGCGTGGCCAACCAGGCGCGCATCACGCTGTGCTCCTTTCCCGAGGTCACCGAATGCACCAGCCAGGTGGGCCGCCCCGACGACGGAACCGACACCACCGGCTTCTTCAACACGGAATACTTCGTCGGGCTGAAAGATAAAAAGCAGTGGCGGCCGGGATTCCACGAAAACAAGGACGAAGTGATCGCCTCCATGAATCACGAGCTGGAAAAAATCCCCGGCGTGATCTGGAACTTCTCGCAGCCCATCGCCGACAACATGGAGGAGGCCGTCAGCGGCGTGAAGGGGCAGCTTGCCACCAAGATTTACGGAAACGATTTGAGCGTTCTCGAAGAGAAGGCCGATCAGGTGGTCGATATCATGCGGGGCGTGCCCGGGATTAAGGATCTGGGCGTTTTCCGCGTGCTCGGCCAGCCCAACCTCGATGTCACCGTGGATCGCCGCCAGGCCGCCCGCTACCAGATCAACGTCGCCGACGTGCAGGATGCCATCCAGACCGCCGTGGGCGGCAACGCCCTGACCCAGGTCTTGCAGGGCGAAGTGCGCTACGACCTGGTCATGCGCTATCTGCCGCAGTACCGAGATACCCGTGAAGCCATCGAGAACATTCGCCTGCTCTCCCCCACCGGCGAGCGCGTCTCCCTGGCGCAACTCTGCAAAATCGACGAGCGCGACGGCGCATCGGAGATCTACCGCGAGGCAAACCAGCGCTATATCGCGGTCAAGTACAGCGTGCGCGGGCGCGACCTGGGCGGCGCCGTGGAAGAGTCTATCAGCAAGGTGAATGCGCAGGTGAAACTGCCCCGCGGCTACCACATCGACTGGGAAGGCGAATACGCCAGCGAGAAGCACGCCGAGGCCCGCCTGCTGCTCATCGTGCCCATGACCGTCCTGCTGATCTTCATCATTCTGTATATGATGTTCCGGTCCCTCAAGTGGGCCACCCTCATCCTGGTCAACGTCATGCTGGCGCGCATCGGCGGATTGCTCGCGCTGCTGGTCACCCATACCAACTTCAGCGTCTCCTCGGGCGTCGGATTTCTGGCGCTCTTCGGCGTTTCCGTGCAAACCGGCGTCATCATGCTCGAGTACATCAACCAGCGGCGCGCCCGCGGCCACTCCATCGAGGAATCCGCCATCGAAGGCGCGGTCCTGCGCTTGCGTCCCATCATGATGACCATGCTGGTGGCCACCCTCGGCCTGCTGCCCGCCGCCTTGTCGCACAACATCGGCTCCGATTCCCAGCGGCCCTTCGCCATCGTCATCGTGGGCGGCCTGATGTCCGACCTGGCGATGAGCATCTTCCTGCTGCCCACCCTCTACGTCTGGATGGCGCGCGATCACGACGTGCTCCCTCCCGTGGACGCGGAATCGTACTAAGCGGCTTCTGCGCCCATTTTCGCGACGCGGGGGTCTTCTCCGTCTTTTCTCCGCGCCGGGAACGTCGCCGCGAATCCCGAAAGTTTCTGCTCCACGAGGCCCCGGCGGGGGGCTCCGCGGTGAGGATCGCCGGCGCCGTGGGACAATTGACGTATCGTGCAAAAGCGATTAATGGCGGCGATGGGCGCCTACGCGGCACTGGCCCTGGCCGCGGGCCTGACACTGGATGGCAAGCTACGCCTGGCGGTCTGGATCTTCCTTGTCTACCTGGCGGTGCGCACGGGGATTGCCTATAAAGCCGGTTGGTGAGCCGCTGCGCGATTTCCACGCCCGCCCGTTGGCGCGATACTGAAATCGAAACATGTTTCCGCGGCCGATCACCCATCAGAACATCGTTCGCGTCCTGATCTCCGGTTTTGGCCTGGTGATCCTGCTTCTGCTGGCCGCGGCTCTGGTGGGCGTCCGCAATATCGATTCCATTCAGCGCAATGCCGCCAGCCTGGTCGCCGAGCAGGCTGTGACGAACGGCCTCATCGACGAACTGCACCGCCAGCAAACCACGCTCAGCGAAGTTTTCTCCGTCCTGGCGCGCGATCCCGATTCCGTCGATTACGACCACATCATGGCGCAGCTCGACCAGGCCGACCGCGAAATCGACCGCATCTCCTCTGAGGGCCAGCAAACTCCCGAACAGGTCCTCTGGAAACGCCTCAAGCAATCCTCCCAGGATTTTTCCCACGAGGCCCGCCGCCTCTTGACCTCGGACAACGTCCAGACCTATGCCTCCGTGGATTTGTTCCGCGATCATGCGGCCTTCGTTTCCGTGGTGGCGCGGCTCATCGAGGCGGAGTATCGCAAGGCCGGAACCGCGCAGGCTGAGATCGATCAGCGTTCCGCGCGCCTGCTCCTGGATTCCCTGCTGTTTGCCTCCGCCAGCCTCCTGCTGGCGCTGGTGTTTGCCGTGGTCACCGTGCGCATGGTGGTCCAGTTAATTCGCCGCATGGACTGGCAGACCGCCGAGTTAGGGCGCGTCTCCTTTCACATGCTGGAGGATCAGGAAGCCACCGCCCGCCGCTTCTCGCACGAACTGCACGACGAGTTGGGGCAATCGCTTTCCGCCCTCAAGGCCAACCTGGCGTCGCTCGTCGAAAACGGGCAGTTGAACCGCGCCCGTCTGGCCGATTGCCTGGGCCTCGTGGACGAGTCCATCGGCAACGTGCGGGAGATGTCGCAATTGCTCCGCCCCACCATCCTCGACGATTTCGGGCTGGAGGCCGGGTTGCGGTGGCTGTCGGAGGGTTTTGCCGCCCGCACCGGCATCGACGTGCAAATGGAATCGGGCTTTTCCGGGCGCCTTGCCGACGAAACCGAAACCCACCTGTTCCGCATCGCCCAGGAAGCTCTCACCAACGTGGCCCGCCATGCCGAAGCGCGGCACGTGGTCATCCGGCTGGAACCGGACGGGGACCACATCCGCCTCACGATCGCTGACGACGGGCGGGGCCTCACCGGCGGCCGCTCCGGTGGGCATCCCATAGATGAGACCGCTGGGATACCCAATGGGCGCGGCATGGGGATGATCGGCATGCGGGCGCGGGCGCGCTCCGCGGGCGGCGACCTGTCGGTGCGCTCGCCCGCGGGTTCCCGCGGCACGGCCAGGGCCGACCCGCCCGGCCCCAACGGCCCACCGGGTGTTCTAATTGAAGTGCGAGTGCCTTTGCGCCATGAAACGCATACGCATCCTCCTGGCTGACGATCACGCGGTGGTGCGCCAGGGATTCAAGATGATTCTGGCGGCCCAGCCCGACATGGAAATCGTGGGCGAGGCCGGCAACGGGCGCGAAGCCGTGGAACTCGCCGAGAAGCTCCGTCCCGAAGTGGTGGTGATGGATGTGTCCATGCCCGAATTGAACGGCATTGAAGCCACCCGCCGCCTGGCGTCCTCCACGCCGCACACCCGCGTGGTCGCGCTCAGCGTCCACAAGGACTCGGTTTACGTGCGAGAGATCCTGCGCGCGGGCGCCCGCGGCTACCTGCTGAAGGAATCCGTGGCTGGCGACCTGGTCTCTGCCGTGCGAGCCGTGGCTTCCGGCGAGGGCTACCTCAGCCCCGCCGTTTCCAGCGCCGTTCTGGACGATTACCGGCGCCACGTCACCAACCCCATCGACCTGCTCACCAGCCGCGAGCGCGAGGTGCTCCAGATGCTGGCCGAAGGCAAGACCAACAAGGAGATCGCCGGGGTTCTGAATCTCAGCGTCTACACCGTGGACGCGCACCGCGGCCGCATCATGGAGAAGCTCAATCTCCACAGCATCAATGAACTGGTGCGCTTCGCGGTGCGCAACGGCATGATCGACTAGAGGTCCCCGACCGCATGATTCGCTTCCTTGAAGACGCGTGAGGCATTGGTGGGACAGGCCTTCAGCCTGTCCAGGACAGGCCGAAGGCCTGCCCCACTAAGCGGAAGAACTAAATCACGCGGTCGAAGACCTGGAGAAGCGCAACACGTCCAGTGCCTGGGTCCGCGACCTGGTTGGCCTGCCGAAACCGGCGCTGTTATCCAGTACTAACGATATCTCGGGT
>JASHSS010000824.1 GCA_030038565.1 Bryobacteraceae bacterium | reverse complement strand
ACCACGAAGCCGGTCGAGATGGTGAGGGCCATGAGGGTCAGGTTGTTGAGGCTGTAGCCCAGCAGGTACATGGCGCCGAAAGTGCCGACCAGGGAGAGCGGCACCGCTACGCTGGGGATGACCGTGGCAGCCACGTTGCGCAGAAAAACGAAGATCACCATGACCACCAGGGCGATGCAGAGAATCAGCTCGAACTCGACATCGTGGACCGAGGCGCGGATGGTGGTGGTGCGGTCGGTGAGGATGTTGACCTCCACGGCGGAGGGCAGGGAACTGCGCAGGATGGGGAGCAGGCGTTTGACGCGGTCCACCACCTCGATGATGTTGGCGCCGGGCTGGCGCTGGATGTTGAGGATGACCGCGGGGACGCTGTTCATCCAGGCGGCCTGCTTGACGTTTTCGGCGTCGTCCACCACGTCGGCGACGTCGGAGAGCACGATGGGCGCGCCGTTGCGGTATGCCACCACGAGGGGCTTGTAATCGTCGCTCGAAAGAAGCTGGTCGTTGGCGCCGATGGTGTAGGACTGGCGCGGGCCGTCGAAGCTGCCCTTGGCCAGGTTGACGCTGGCGCTGGCGATGGCGGTGCGCAGATCCTCCAGGTTGAGGCCGTAGGAGGAGAGCGTGGTGGGATTGGCTTGCACCCGCACGGCGGGCTTCTGACCGCCGCTGATGCTGACCAGGCCAACGCCGGGAAGCTGGGAGATTTTCTGCGCCAGGCGCGTATCGGCGAGGTCTTCGACTTTGGAAAGCGGCAGGGTTTTCGAGGTCAGGCCCAGGGTGATGATAGGGGTATCGGCGGGGTTGGTCTTGCTGTAGATGGGGGGATTGGGGAGGTCGGAGGGCAGGAAGGTGGCGGCGGCGTTGATGGCCGCCTGGACCTGCTGCTCGGCGACATCGATGTTCAGATCGAGGACGAATTGCAGGGTGATGACGGAAGACCCCTGGGAACTGGCGGAGGTCATCTGGTTGAGTCCGGGGACCTGGCCGAACTGGCGCTCCAGCGGCGCAGTGACGGATGAGGCCATCACATCGGGGCTGGCGCCCGGGTAGAACGTGACCACCTGAATGGTGGGGTAGTCGACCTGGGGCAGGGCGGAGACGGGGAGCTGTTTGAAGGCCACTCCGCCGACCAGGAGGATGCCGGCCATCAGCAGCGAAGTGGCCACCGGGCGGAGGATGAAGGGCCGCGAGGGGCTCATGTGGGCCTATTTCCGGGCCGCGGAGCGGGGTTCGATGCGGGTACCCTGCTGGAGCTTATCGACGCCGTCGATGACGACCGTCTCGCCGCTTTTCAAGCCGCTCTCGAGGGAGGCGTTATCGCCCTCGACCGGGCCGGGCACGACGGTCCGCATCTCGACGGCATTGTCGCGGCCCACGACGTAGACAAACGTGCTGGTGGGACTGTGCTGGACGGCCGCCGACGGCACGATGACCATGCCGTGCCGGGTATCCACCAGCAGGCGGGCGTTCACGAACTGGTTGGGGAACAGGGTATCGTCCTGGTTGGGAAACTCGGCTTTGAAGCGCGCCGTGCCGGTCGCCATGTCGATGGTGTTATCCACCGTCAGGAGCTTGCCGGTGGCCAGCTTGGTGCGCAGATCGCGATCCCAGGCCTCCACCAGGAGGGTCTGGCCGGCGCGGTAGCGCTTCATGACTTCGGGCAGGAAATCCTGGGCCAGGTTGAAGATCAGGGCGATGGGCTGCAACTGGGTGATGCTGGCGAGGCCGGTGGCGTCGCTGGCATGCACGATGTTGCCGCGATCCACCAGGCGCAGCCCGATGCGGCCGGTGAGCGGAGAGAGGATGCGGCAGTAGACCAACTGGACCTTTATATTGTCGATAGTGCCCTGGTCGGCTTTGATGGCGCCTTCGAACTGGTGGACGGCGGCGATCTGGGTGTCGGATTGCTGCCGCGAGATGACCCCCTGGGACGCCAGGGTTTCGTAGCGCTTCTGATCGAGGCGGGCGTTTTCGAGCTGCGCCTGATCGCGCAGAAGCTGACCTTCGGCCTGTTCGAGCTGGGCCTCGAAGGGGCGGCGATCGATTTCCGCCAGCAGATCGCCCTGCTTCACCGGCTGGCCTTCGGTGAAAGCGACGTTCTGGAGCTCGCCATCGACGCGGCTGCGGATGATGACCGTATTGTAGGCGGTGACGGATCCCAGGCCGGTGAAATAGATAGGAAGATCGCCGGTTTTGGCGGTAGCCACTACCACCGGGACGGCGGGCGCGGCGCGTTTGACCATTCCGGCGGCGGGATCCGCGGACTTCGCGGCGCCGTGGCTGACCTGGGGGTAATACTTGTAGATCGCGAAAGCCGCAGCGGACAACAGGAGAAACCAGACCCAGGCGCGGCTCTTCCGCGGAGGCGGAGAGGGCACTGGGGAAGGCGCCGGCGGCCTATCACGAGCCGGAACCGGAATAGTTCCCATTTTTGTGTTGAGTATAACATTCGGCATGTACAGCCGGGGCATTTGGCTGGGCATAAGCGCTTCAGGATAAAGGCATATAGCTCGAAAGGGCTAGGCCGCCTTTCTTATCCGGGAAACCCCGCGCTGTAGGCGAAGGCCGCAAACCCGGCCACAAGAACGCCCGTAAGCTGCCGCACCTATCCGCGAATCGCGCGCTTTTTGTGCGGAAAGGTCCGCCAGGCATTATGGTAAATCCCCCGCGGGTGGTGCCTGACTTGCATCGACTATCTCCAGGAGTCTGCAAATGACAACAGCAACGATACTAATCCTGATCGGCGTGATCGTAATTGTGGCCATCGCGGCGTATCTGATCTTCCGCAGGCAGCGTTCCCGAAAGCTACGTTCTCATTTTGGTCCGGAGTATGAGCGCGCCATTCAGCAGTATGGCGAATCGGCCAAGGCAGAGGAGGCCCTGGCAGCCCGCCAGAAGCGCATGGAGAAGGTAAACATCCGGCCGCTGACGGAGCCGGAGCGGGACCGCTTCGCGGCTCTGTGGACAGGCGTGCAATCGCGCTTTGTGGATGACCCTGCCGGCGCCATCCGCGAGGCCGACCACCTGGTGACCGACGTCATGGTGGCGCGCGGTTACCCGATGACGGATTTCGCGCGGCGCGCCGACGACCTCTCGGTCGACCATCCTTACATAGTCAGTAACTACCGCATGGCGCATGAAATCGCGCTGCGCGACCAAAGTGGGGAAGCTTCCACGGAAGACTTGCGAAAAGCCGTGGTGTGCTACCGGAAACTCTTTGAAGAATTAGTGGACGCGCACGTCGCGCCCGGGAGGTAAGCCATGGAACGAGTGATGGCAGAACATATCTCTACCGCCGACCTGGCGAATCCGCGCGAACGGCGGGATACCGCCGGCCGGCAGGACGACGGACTGGGGCCGCTGTTGCCCGAGAGCTTTGTGATGGAGTTGCGCTCGCGCTGGGACCAGGTTCAGGCCGGCTTTGTGGACGAACCGCGAACCGCCGTGCAAGAGGCGGACGAACTGGTGGCCCAGGCGATTCAGCGGCTCGCGGAAAACTTTGCCTCGGCGCGCAGCGGCTTGGAGAAACAGTGGGACCAGGGCGACGGCGTCTCTACCGAAGACCTGCGCGTGGCCCTGAGGAAGTATCGCGCCTTCTTCCAGCGATTGCTGGCGGTGTAGACGCGCGTAACCCGCTGCCAAAAAGCCTGTCCCGCCCGAACAAGCGTGGGGCAGGCTTTTTCGAGTCCAGCCCACCGCCCGAAAGTCGCCGAAAGCGGCGAAAGCGGATAGCCGGCAGACCAGGAAAGGTGCCCAGGAGTATACTGGATCGAACTTGGCTCCGAGATGGAAATTCCGGTCCAGAGGACTGACTTCCCGGTCGAATTGGAAGGTTATCGCTGCCTCCGTGGTGGCCGCCGCGGGTGGGATGTGCCTGAGTGGGCCGGCTACGGCTGGGCCCAACAACGGGGACGCGGCTGCTGTACAGGCAGCGCGGCCGGCGGCCCGCCAATCATTGCTGGTGGCCCCGGCGCCACCGTCGCCCAAAGAGCAGGCGACGCTGATCGACCATGTGCGAGAGTACGCTCTCAACTATACGCGTAGGCTTCCTGACTTCATCTGCCTGGAGCAGAACCGGCGCTATGCCGACACCACCGGCATGGAAGCGTGGCGGCTGGTGGATGTCCTCACGGCCAGGCTCAGCTTCTTCAACCGGCAGGAAGAATACAGGCTGATTTCGCAAAACGGCCGGGCAGTCAAAGATCAGTCGTACATCTCAATGGACGGGGCTGTTTCCACGGGCGATTTCGGCTCCTCCATGTACGAGATCTTTGACCCTGCCAGCCATGCCACGTTTGTGTGGAAGAGATGGACCACGCTACGTGGCCGCTTGGCGCACGTCTTCTCTTACCGAATCCCGCTCGAGTTCTCGAAGTATACCCTGGAGTGGGGCGAGCGCGAGTCTGATGTGCAGAGAATCAAGGTGGGATATCGCGGATCGATCTTCGTGGACAAAGATTTGAACACGATCGTGCGGATCGACCAGGAAGCCGTCAACATTCCGCCTTCATTTCCCATCAAGC
This sequence comes from Bryobacteraceae bacterium, assembly GCA_030038565.1. GTDB lineage: Bacteria > Acidobacteriota > Terriglobia > Bryobacterales > Bryobacteraceae > JOPF133. Next base: position 533 of record JASHSS010000824.1, on the reverse strand, counting down.
AAGCCCAGGAAACCCTGGACTACGACTTCACCAAAATCGGCGATGGCGAGTTCTTTCTGCCGCTGGTGGCCACCTTGGAAATGCATAGCCGCGGCGACATGTGGACGAAAAACGTGAAGGAATTCCGGCTCTACCAGAAGTTTTCCGCCGACGCCGTGATCAAATTTGACGGCCAGGAACTTCCTCCGCTGCCCGACGACAAGACCAGGGAACAGGCGCCACGGAAATCAAAGTGAACCAGGCGTACTGCGCCGCCAGCCCCCACTACCGCCATCGGAACTTCCGCTGGATTCGGAAGTCCCATCGGTAACCCTTTGCTTTCGTTAAACGTCTGATTTCTTTGTTTTTTATCTTCTAACGCAAACAAACGAAGGCTTTGGGCTTGCGATCGCTTTCCCTTCGGTGTTAGCATCAGGGCGTTACCGAAATGGCGATTCCCGATCCCGCCGTCGAAACCTGGCTCTCCGCTCTGAAGAGCCAGGACGAGTTCGGCCGGCTTCTGACTCCGACTCCCCAGGAACGGGAAGCCGCCG
>JASHSS010000823.1 GCA_030038565.1 Bryobacteraceae bacterium | reverse complement strand
CAACAGCCGCGCGCCGCTCTTCGAGGCCACCGAAGGCTGCGGTCCCTCCTCCGGCATCAGCCACACCTCACCCGCCCGGAAGGGCTCCTCGCCGATCCAGCCGCTGCCGGCGATCGCAATCCACAACTGGCACCTTTCGGCGCGCGGCGTGCGCCGTTCTCCGGCCACCAGCGGAACCAGTTCGGTAATGAAATGTTTCGATCTCACCAGTTCCTCGCGTCCGTCCGCCAGCGGTACACTTACGGCCGCGCCTGGATGCACCCCCAGTTCGGCGATCGGCACGGCCTTGTCCACGTGAATTTCCCTCGGCCGGCCGTAATCCCACAGACGGTATGTCACATCCGAATTCTGCTGGATCTCGCACAGCACAATCCCCGCCCCGATGGCGTGCACGGTATGCGCGGGCGTGTAATAGGTTTCCCCGGGCTTGACCGGAACCCAGCGCAGCAGGTGCTCCACTTCGCCCGTGCGGGTGGCTTCCCACAGGCGTTCGCGGGTGATCGGTTGGCGGAATCCCAGCGCGATGACGGCGTCCGGAGAGGCTTCCAGGATGTGCCACATCTCGCTCTTGCCGCGCGGCCCATCTTCGCCGTCTTCGGGATGCACCTGCACCGACAGGCGCTCGGACGTGAAGATCAGCTTGACCAACAGCGGCAGCTCGCGATCGGACAGAAACCAGGCTTCGCCGATGGGCCTGGCGGCATTCGCAAACCACGGCTCCAGGCGGGTACGGCCCCACACGCGCTCGCGCAACGAAGGTGTGAGCCGGATGGCGTTCGCCATGGGCTAGGAATGCCGCGCCACGAACTGGTGAATGCGCTCCAACCCGCGTTCCAGCTCTTTCATGGAGGTGGCGTAGGAGATGCGTACGTGCCGGTTCGTGCCGAACGCCTCACCGGGCACCACCGCCACCTGCGCTTCCGCCAGCAGGCGCTCGGAAAACTGCAGGGTGTTGCGGATGCCGTTTGCGCCTATGGCCACCGACACGTTCGGGTAAGCGTAGAAAGCCCCCTCCGGTTCCGCACAGCGGACGCCGGGAATCTGCCGCAGGCGCGCCACCACGAAATCGCGCCGGCGCCGGTACTCGGCCAGCATTGCCGTCACCGAGTCCTGGGGGCCGCGCAGAGCTTCCACGGCGGCCTTCTGGGAGATGGAAGCCGGATTGGAGGTGGAATGGCTCTGCAATTTCAGCATCGCGCCTACCACCGCCTCGGGCGCCAGCGCGTACCCGATGCGCCATCCCGTCATGGCATAAGTCTTGGAGAGCGATCCCGCCACCGCCACGGTATCCCTCGCCCCCGCCAGCGACGCGATGGAGAACGGCTGGCTGCCGTAGAGGAACTTCGAATAGCATTCGTCGGTGAGCAGGTAAATGCCGCGCTCGCTGGTCAGCCGGAAGATCTTCTCGAACTCTCCCCGCTCCACCACGGCGCCGGAAGGGTTCGAGGGCGAGTTGACGATCACCATGCGGGTGCGTGCGGTCAGGTGCCGTTCCACCAGCCCGGCAGTCACCGAGAAACCCGCATCCTCGTCGGTTTCCGCGAACACGCACCGTCCGCCCGCGAAGTTCACCACGTCCTTGTAGGTCACCCAATACGGCGCCGGAATGATCACCTCGTCGCCGGCATTCACCAGGGCCTGCGTGAGGTTGAAAATGGCGTGCTTGCCGCCCACCGTAACCAGGCACTCGGCGGGTTTGTAGTCCGTGCCGAAATCCAGCCGGTGCCGCTCACACACGGCCTTCTTCAACTCGGCGGTGCCGCCAGTAGCCGTGTACTTGGTAAAGTTTTGTTCCAGCGCGCGGACGGCCGCCTGCTTGATATTGTCCGGGGTGGGGAAGTCGGGTTCCCCGGCTCCGAAATCCACCACGTCGGCGCCGGCCGAACGCAGCCGCTCGGCTTCCGCCGAGACCTTCGATGTGGAGCTGACGCTGATGGTCGATATACGTTCCGCGATTGGGTTTGCCGCTGCCTGCATAATTCGAAAACTACGCCCCTTTAGTTTGACGTTGAGAGAGCCGCCGGCGCAGCCGGGCTTCCACCGTGGCCGGCACCAGCCCGCTGATATTGCCCCCCAGCCCGAAGACTTCCTTGACCAGCCGTGAGCTGATGAACGAATACGCTTCATTGGACATCAGAAAAACCGTTTCCACTCCCGGCCGCAGCCTGCGGTTCATGAGCGCCATCTGCAGCTCGAATTCGTAATCCGAGATGGCCCGAATCCCGCGCAGCAGGACGGTAGCCGAGTGCGCGGCCGCATGATCCACCAGCAGGCCGTCGAAGCAATCCACCTGCACGTTGGCATAAGCCTGAACCACCTCGCGCAGCATTTCCATCCGTTCTTCCACCGAAAAGAGCGGCTGCTTGCTCTCATTTCGCAGGATCGATACGATCAACCGGTCAAACAGCCGCGATCCCCGCTGGATCAGGTCGAGATGCCCGTTGGTAATCGGGTCGAACGATCCGGGGTAAATCGCGATGACTTTCGGAGGCTTCGGGGGCAATGCTTCAATTCTACCGGAAAAGCGGCGCGCGGCGCTGGCCGCGTCCGCGAGCTGCTGGGAGCCGGCTGGGCGCTCCGCAAGATCATGCCCGGCCGGCCTACGGAACCGGGCACACCCATCTCAGCACGCCGACGGAAGGAGTCGAGCAGCTTGTCGCCGGCGGCACGGGCAAGCGCTGTCTAAGCCGGGCTTCCGGCCGATCCGCGGTTTTCCTACCACACCAGCCGCATCTTCACGTCGATCTGCCGGTATCCGTCCCGGTCCGGGTAGGTGGCGTCCACGTTCGAGGCCGCGGTGAACATCCCCGCGCCCGGATTCGAGAGGTTGTTCTGCGGAATCGTAAAATGCGGCGTGTTGGTGATGTCGGACGCCTGGATG
>JASHSS010000822.1 GCA_030038565.1 Bryobacteraceae bacterium | reverse complement strand
GATGGTTTTTGGGATGGCGGCTTCGATTGGTGCCTGCGCTTCTCGCCTGGCCTGCCGGGCCGGTGGACGTGGACCTCGCACTGCAAGGCCGACTCCGCACTCGAAGCCTCGGGCGAGTTCGAATGCGTGCCCGCGGAATCGCCGCACAGCCTGTACCGGCATGGCGCCGTGCGCGTTGCGCCTTCGGGCACCCACTTCGAGCACGCCGATGGGTCTCCTTTCTTTTGGCTCGGCGATACCGCCTGGAACGGACCGCTGAAATCTCGCGCGGAAGATTGGGAAATGTATCTGGCCGACCGCGAACGCAAGCGATTCTCGGTGATTCAATTTGTGGCCACACAGTGGCTGGCCGCGGCCGGGGATGAGGAGGGCCGGCGCGCCTATAACGGGCGGGAGCCGATCGTCATCGACCCGGTTTTCTTTCGCCGCCTCGACCGCCGCGTGGACGCCATCAACACCCACGGCATGCTCGCCGCGCCGGTGCTCGCGTGGTCCGCGCCATGGAATGCCGCTGCCCTCGATCTCGACCCCGGCACCTCGCTCACCGAAAGCGACCTCATCGCCCTGGCGCGCTACATCGTGGCGCGATACGGCGCACATCACACAGCGTGGATTCTGGCGGGCGACGCCGATTATCGCGGCGAAGCGGCGGAGCGGTGGCGCCGGATCGGCCGCGAGGTATTCGGCCACGGCGCCGCGCCGGCCACCATGCATCCGGGTGGACGCATCTGGGTGGCCAACGAGTTCGCGGGCGAACCGTGGTTCGGCTTCAACGGCTACCAAAGCGGACATTGGCGCGAGCCGTCGCTCGATTGGATTACGCAAGACGAACCTTCACGCTGCTGGAATGCGGTCCGGCCGATGCCGCACGTGGATCTCGAGATCTGCTACGAAGCGCACCAGGATTTCGGCGAGCGGCGGCCCTTCAGCGCCGCGGACGTGAGGCGGGCCGCGTGGACCACCCTGCTGGCCGCTCCCCCCGCGGGATTCACCTATGGCGCGCACGGAATCTGGAGTTGGGAAGCGCAGCCGAACGAACCGATGAACCATCCGCGCACCGGCCCCGCGCCCGCGTGGCGCGATGCCCTCGATCTGCCCGGCAGTTTCTCGATGAAAAGCCTGCGCGATATCGTCGAATCGATTCCGTGGCATCGGCTGCGGCCGTGGCCGGATTTGGGCCTGCCCGCGGCGATCTCCCCGGAGCGCGACTTGGGGCTGGTCTACGTGTCGGACGGGCGCGCCATGCCGCCGCATCTCGATTTGCCGCGCCGCTGCCTGGATGCCGCTACCGCCGCCTCCGCTTCACTCGACGGCGCCGGCGACCGCGTACTGATTTATGAGTGAATTGTGCGATTACGAATTGCTGGTGATCGGCGCCCGAACCGGCGAGAACGAAGTCTTCGCGGTGAATCCGGGAACGGGCGACGCGCGCAACCTGTCGCGGAATTGCGGGTCGAGCGAGCGCTATCCATCCTGGTCGCCGGACGGGTCGCTGGTTGCGTTCACCTCCGACCGGGATGGCGCCTACAACCTGTACCTCATGGATGCCGGCGGCGGCGGACTGCGCCAGCTTACCCATGAGCCCGCGGGCATGATCGCGGGCATGCAGAGCTGGACCGCCGACGGCGCCTGGATCTACTTCGGCCTTTTCGGCAAACCCGATCCCCTGATGTGCCGCATCGCTCCTGATGGCGGCGGGTTTTCCACCATCGGCACCGGCATCGATCCGGCGGTGTCGCCCGACGGCCGCGCCATCGCGTTCGCGCGCGCGCTCGAAGGCGGGCACTGCCTGTTCCGCATGGAAACCGATGGGAGCGGTCTGCGGCAGTTGACGCATCGTCCCAATCCCTGGGCCGGAGTGCACTGCTCGTGGACGCCGGACGGGAACGGCATCTTATACGCCGATAGCACGGGCGATTCGCTGGGATTGTTCCGCTGCCACCCGGATGGTGCCGGCGCGGTGCAACTCACCAATTTCGGCCGCGGCTTCGCCGCTACCTCGCCTGCCGCATCGCCCGACATGCGCTGGATCGCCTTCCGCCTTTGCGACGAGATCTTCTGGCGTGACCCGCAGTTGAGCGAGCGCGCCTATCGCGAGAGGCGCGCCGACAAGCGGCCCGTATGGCTGATGGATGCCGACGGGGCGAATCCGCGCGTCATCGAGCCGCTGCACTATCAGATCGCCATTGATGGCAGCCGGCCGTGTTGGCGGCGGCTGCCGGGGAGATAACATCATGCGCAAGAGATTGCTTAGCCGGCGAGAGTTGTGCGGGCTGCTGGCCGCCGCTCCTTGGGCCGCTGCGGCCGTGCCCCGCCGCATCGCGCTCACGCGGCAGGCTGCGGAGGTGCGGCTCGAAACCGGCGACGTCAGCTATCGCTTCACGAAGGAGGGCGGACGCTGGGCCTTCGATTCCGTTTGGGTGCGCGGGAAGAAAACCGCGATTCCGCTCTCGCGGGCCGACAGCTTCTGCGTCGGGGCGGGCGAGGCCGCGGACTACCAGGTGGAAGCGGACACTTCGGAGTCGAAGTCGATCCGCTTCACGGGCATCGGCGGTGTCGAAGCGCTTTTCACCGTCGCCGCCGCCGATCGCCTACCCCGCATCGCCGTGCAATTCTTCGGCACCGATGCGGCCACCTGCGCGTGGCGAACCGTCGCCGCGGCCCCGGATCAGCGCGGCGCCTGGGCCACGCGCGGCGAAACCGCATCCGATGCCGAAGGCCGCGAAGTCTTCATCGACGGCTCCGGCCGACTGGTGTTCGGGCACAGCCTCGCCGGCGGCGTCGATGCGACCTACGTGATTCAGGCCGAAGTACTCGACAACATCAACCGCCGCGGAAAATCCATGCAGCCCTCAGACACCTTCATCAAGAGCGGCCGCACAGAAGCCCCCGGCGGCTTCTTCGGTTACTGGCAGATCCGCATGAGCGCGAAACAGCCGAAGCAGTTCGCCATCGTCTTCGACCGGGACCTCGGCGACCGCTTACACGATGTCTGCGAGAAATACTACGCCGATGCGGTGGACTCACAGGTGGACATCGGGTCCATTGCGGATTCCTACGACCCGTATCGCGCGCTGGAACTGATGCCGCTGCGGCTTTCCTGCCCGGAATCCCTGATTCCCAACTACGGCTGGCACATGGAAGAGTATTTTCCGGGGTACGCCAAAGCGTCGTACCCGTTCGGCGAAGACTCCGGCATTCAGACCGCCGCTCTGCTCGCCTACGAAGGCCACGCCACCGGCCGCGATTGGGAGAAGTTTTTCGGCCAGTGGGTGATCGGTCAGATGCCGCTGTGGGGCGAAGCGGACGGCAAAGGGTTTTTCACCAAGCGGCCGGGCGGCTGGGTCCGTTGGGCCTATAACACTGACTACGTCACTCCGTTTCCGCTGATGGAAGGCGGCAGTTGGACCGATTCCGAGCACCTTTACCACCTGGCGGTGATGTTCGATGATGCCGAACTGAGGGAGCGTGCGCTCGGCCTCATGCGCCACGATGTCGAGGTGAAGCTCGACCTGGAGAAGATGACCTTTCCGCCGTGCTGGAATCCGCTGAGTGGCAAGCTTCAGGACCATCGCGACGATTGGGAGATCACCTCCGCTCTGGGCTACTGCGCCGAAATCAGCTCCGAGATTCTGTATCCCGAGACCAAGGACCCGAAATTCCTGGCCATCGCCGACCGCATCACCGATTGGTTGGCCGCGCAGTGGGGTCCCGAAACCAAGATGAACCGGCTGCATCCCAAGGTGAACACCATCCATTGCTGGATGGGGCCGCTGGTGCGCGCGCTGGTGCACCGTTACGAGCGCAGCAAATTTCGCAGGTTCCTCGACATCGCGCAGGACCTGGCGTGGGTGATGATCCTGACGCTGTGCGTCACCAATCATAAGGATAGCAACGGGCGGCCGCTCGCGGGCGTCACCTGCGTAGGTGTCCGTGGCTGCGTGGATTACGATTGCACGCCCAACCTGTGCCATGAAAAAGACCTGGCCTTCCTGGAGATCATGGGCGTGCTGCTGGCCCACGCCGGCGGCCCGGGATATGCAAAATTCCTGGCGATGCAGAAGCTCGTTCTGCCGCGCGACAGTTGGGAAGCCGCCTTTCGCGTACAGGAGCAGCGCGGGCTGAACCTGCGCACCAACTACGATAACTACGCCCGCGCGATGGCGAACCTGGCGTTCGCGCTCAATCGCGGCAGCGATTCGCGGGTTTCGGTCTACGAACGCCTCGCGCCGCGGCGCGACCGCGGCATCCGCGCGCGCCGCGATATGATCCTGGCCAACGGGACGACGGCCGCCGGTGCCACCACCGTGCAAGTGCGATTCCTCGACCCCGGCCGGTATCGCCTGGAACTCGACGGCAAAGCGCTGGGAGTGAAGACCGCGGCCGACCTGGACCGCGGAATCGAAATCGCCGTGCCCGCCAATTCCACCCGGCGGCTCCGCGTGACACAGGAATCGGCACAGGCCGTGCGCCCGGCGGCTCCACGCTTCGATTCGTCCATCACTTATCTGAGCGATATTCCGGAGACGGCCGCGCAGCGCGGAATCGGCCTACCGGCCCCCACTTTTCAGAAGGATCGCAGCTTCCGCGGAAATCCGATCACCTTGCAGGGCAAGATTTACACCAAGGGACTCGGCCTCGCGGCGAATACGGTCATCGTCTATCGGCTGGATGGCCAATTCCAGACATTCGCCGGCATTTTCGGAATCGACCAGGACGCGCCGGCTTCCGATGCGCCCAAGCCATCCGCATTTCTTACGGTGTTTGTGGACGGCCGCTGCCGGTTCTCGAGCGGGGCCACGTATCGCGAGACGCCGGCGCACGCCATCGAGGTGGATGTGCGCAACGCCAAGATGTTGGTGATCCGCATGTCCGGCAATTGGGACGACAACGGAAACCTAACGAACGATATGGCGAGCATCGGCGACGCCCGGCTTATCGGGAAAGCGGTGTAGCGACAGCCGCGCCGCGGCTCCTGTACTCCCGCGGCGGCACGCCCATGACGCTGCGGAACACCATCCCAAAGTAGCTCTGATCGCAGAAACCCACCTCCTGACTCACCTGGGCGATGCTCTTATCGCCGGCGCTCAACAACGCCTCCGCCTTGGCGATGCGGAAGCGGTTGAGGTAAGCGACGAACGGCTCTCCGGTCACTTGCTTGAAGAATCGCATGAAGTTCGATTTGCTCATGCCCACCTGCATGGCCGCCTGCTCCACGGCGATAGGTTGGCTGAAATGCGATTCGATGAACTCGAACAGCGGAGCCAAGCGATCGAGGTCGCGCTGCTTCCGAAGGTACGCCTCCTCGCTGCCGCGGAACGCGGCGTAGTGGTTTACCAGCAGCACGAGGATCATCTTGAGGTACGTCTTCACCGTGAGCCGCCCGCGGTGCGACTGCGCCGGCAACTCCGCCGCAATGCGCCGCATCAGCTGCAGAATCTGCCCCGGGATCCCCGTATCTGCGGATACCACATGCGGAAACCCGTCCGACTGCACCAGAAAAGGCATCAGGTATTCCAAATCCTCTCCGGTCTGATGGGCGCCGCGAATCAAGTCCGGCAGGAAATAGAGAACCACGCCTTTCACGGGCCATTTCCTGTAGGCGCTCATGCGGTGGAGCTGCGTTCCGCCCACGATGAAGAGATCGCCCTGTTTGAGCGGCAAATGCCTGCCCTGGACTTCGTAGGCCACTTCGCCGGATTGCAGGTAGAGGATTTCGAAGTATTCGTGCCAGTTGAGGCGGATGTCGCGTTTAGGACCGAATCTCAGAAATCGCACATCGATCGGAAAGTCGGCGAAGAACGGCCAGATGTGCGCCATTTCGGCCGTAATTTGCGGAGCGATGATGGAATAAGCATCTTCCCAGTGAATGCGAGAAAGCGGCTGCATAGCCCTGACGCAACTTCGGCCACAATTGTAACAAAGGCTTCCGGCTAACGGTCATGCGTGGCCGGCGGCGGCCTCGAATAGCGGGCGCAGATAGCGCAGGCCCTCGAAGGCAATGGCTTCCGGCGATGGCGCGAGATCCCGCCATATGGCGGCTGCGCTGGCCAGTTCACTCCACGCGCCCAGGCTCTCGATGGTGATCCAGCCTTGGTAATCGATCTCCCGTAGCGCCTGCGCCAAACCCGGGAAATCCACGTGGCCGGTTCCGGGAATCCCGCGATCGTTCTCGCACGCCTGGATGTGCTTCAACTGCGCGCCCGCGGAGCGGAAGGCGGCAGCCACGTCATTCTCTTCGATATTGGTGTGGAAGGTGTCGAGCAGAACCCCGATGCGCGGATGCCCGATCGTTTCCGCCAGCGCCACTGCGTCGGCCACCGTATTGAGGAAGTAAGTTTCGAAGCGATTCAGCGGCTCGATGGCGAGCGTAACATCGTGTGCTTCGAGCGTATCGCCCAGAGACTGGAAGCATTCGATGGCGCAGTTCCATTCGTCGGCAGTGCGCCGCCGCCCGGGGAGGTAGCCGACCGGAGCGTAAATCGGCCCCCCCAGCCGCCTGGCGCCCATCTCCCCCGAGACGCTAATGGCATCCACGAAATGCCGGCGGGTGCGGGCGCGAATCGCGGGATCGTCGCTGATGGGGCTCAGGCCCGCAGGCAGCAGGTTGCAGGCCAGGGCCTCCAGGCCTTCGGCCTCCAGTGCGCGGCGGATGGCAGCGCTCTGCACTTTTGCCGGCTCGAAGAACGCCACCTCGAAACCATCGAAGCCGTGTTCCCGCAAGGGAGGCAGAATCCCGAAATGCTCCTCGCCGAAAAACGGCGTCCACAAAAGCGCGCTGGCGGCGAATTTCATAGGAGGCCTATTTGAGAGTGATCGGAGCGCGGCTACCGTCGATGGTGGTGTCCCAGTGCATCAGCTCGATCACGTGCGGGTTGGACCCATCGATACCCATAATCCACACGGGCCGCTTGTCGGCGCGGTGTTCG
>JASHSS010000084.1 GCA_030038565.1 Bryobacteraceae bacterium | reverse complement strand
GAAGATATCGGGCCAGCCGTCGTTATCGAAGTCAATCACCCCCACGCCCGAGCCGAAGGTCTCAAACATGTACTTCTCCGCCGAGGCGCCATTGTCGTGGCGGAAGGTGATGCCGGCCTCGGCCGCGATGTCGGTGAACTCGACGGGGGCGCGGTCGCCGGCGGCCCGGTCCCGGGGCTGCGCGCGAGCCTGCCGGGGCGCCGGATCGTCGTACACCGCGATATCGTGGGTGCGGTAGACCTGGGCGACCTGGGCCAGGGCGGTGCGAAAGGTGATCACCTTCGACGGCTGCTTCGGCATGTGACAGTCGATGCAATTGTCCGCCGTTACGGGTTGGAGGTGTTGGGAAGCGGCGTGGCAACCGGTGCAGCGCGCCGAGAGTGCCGAAAGGTCGCGCTCCACGCGATGGATGTCGTGACAGGTGGAACAGGACATCCGCGGACTGTTCCGGTAACACTCACTCCGCTGGAGCAGCGCCACCTGGTTGCCATGGACATCGGCGGCGCCGCCATCGCCAAGACCGGAATGGCAGGCTGCGCAAAGCGCCACCTGGCGGTCGCGGTCCGCCGTCCCCGGATTGCCGATGGCGGGATGCTGCTCGGCCTGTCCGTGGCATTTCTGGCAGGTGATTCCCGGCATGAACTGGCCGGCCCGCGCGCCCTCGGTCGCGTGGCATTCCAGGCATCGCAGAGTAATCATCCGGTCGAAGTGCACCTCGCCATCGGGATAGCCGGGGCTGTTGATCCACTCGCCCGTCAGCGCCAGGTACGAAACCGGCAACTGGAACAGCAAACCGTTCTTCCAGTAAAGATAGCTTTGTCCGCGGCGCCCCGAGCCGATGGTCAGGTCGAAGCGCTCGCGGTGGGCTTTGCCATGATCGAACGCGGTCTGGTAGAACGCATCGCCGATCCGGTCCATCTGGAAATACACATCCGGGGAGGCAGTACGGAGGAGATTGTGGCCTGGGCTGAAGTTGCCGCGGATGGAATCCTGGTTGGCGGGGCCGGAGCTGAGGAAGTGGGCCGTCCGAAGGTAGGAACCGAGGATGGCCTGATGGCAGGGGCCGCACGAAACGGCTCCTGCCATCAAGGCTACCGGGAGAATCACCACGATAGTCGAAGTTTCAAACCAACCTGGCGCGCGCCCTGCCTTTCCGGATTGTAATACGGCTCCTCCGCCGTGAACTGGCCGGGATTCGCTTGGTTGATGGCGGTGTTGGGGGTGGGCGGCGTACCGTTCCCCATACTGGGATGGTTGAGCAGGTTGGAAACCTGCATGGTTAAGGAGGCCTTGAAGCGCTCCGTAAAGTGGAAGTCCTTCGACATACTGGCGTGCCACACGTAGATCCCCGGCCCCACCAGGGTATCGATGCCGCAGTTGCCGTAATGGCCGGGCTGCGGGATGGCGAAGGCCGCTGGATTGAACCACTGGTTCCAGGTGCGCACTCCGTTCGGCAGGTTGCCGTTGGACAGGCAGTCCGGCAAGCCGCCCGATGTGTTGGTGTTGGCCGGATTGGTCCCGGTGAAAGACGGCGAGAAGTAGGTACCGGAGGCGAACGTCGCGATGCTCTGCAGATTCCAGCCGCCCAGCACTTCATCGACCGGCTTCGAGGCGTTGGTCAGGAACTTCATGCCGTGCCCGAACGGCAGGGCCCAGGTCATGCTGATGGGGATGTATTGGCGCCGCGCGTAGGGATCGCGCCCCCACTGACTCGGGGAATACGGATTGGTGGTGTTCCCGTAGTTGTACATGGTGTTGGACCAGGTCCAGTGGGCGTCGAACACCAGGGCCCCCAACCGGCGCATGGCTTCCATTTGGAGTGAGTTAAAGCGCAACTGGCCGTTTTGCAGATACTCCGTCACGCCCGTAAAAGGGAAGAACGGATATTCGGACGAGGTAAATGGCGTGGTGCTGGCCTGGGGCTTGTCCACGTTGAGGCCGTAATTCAGCCCCGAGCCGCGGGTCCCCTGGTATGTAGCCCGCAAACCAAAGTTGTGCACTTCCCGCTCCAGGGTAAAGTTGAATTGCCGGATAGCGCCGAAATCCTGGTGCATGGGGTAAGCCGTGATGCTCTGGTTGGGAATGGCCGCCAGCGACAGGCTGCTGGGAAACGCGTTGGGCCACTGAAGCAGCGGCACACCGTTGGTGAAGGCTTGGGTATAAGTCTGGGTAATCTGGAAAGGACCGCCGCCATTCAACCAGGAATCGTACGCGAACGATTCGGTGAACTCGCCGTAGCCGCCGCGGATGACCGTCTTATCGTTGATGCGGTAGGCAAACGAAGCGCGCGGACGGTAATTATGCATGTCGGGTGAGGGAATCGGGTTGCCCGACACGATGGTGATATTCGTGGGGTACAGCGGGCTGATCTTCTGCAACCCGGACTGGGTCACCACGACCTGTTGTGTGGCGGGATTGAAATTGTACATCCAGCCGTCCTTGTACCGCGGAACCGTTGTCAGATCCCAGCGCAGCCCGAATTCGACGGTTAATTTCTGGGTGATCTTGAAGCTGTCGCTGATGAAGGGAGCTACTACATCCTGGGTGGAATAGCGGTCAAACAGCGGGTTCGCCAGGCGGCTCGATTGATACGGAAGCCCCAACTCCATATCGGCGATGGCATTGCCCGTAACGGAACCGTTGAAGGTGTAGCTTCCATACACGCTGGTCGAAATGGTGGCGTTGTTGAGGAACCACAGGTGCATGACGTTGGCGCCGAATTTCACCACGTGCTTGCCCTTCGACCAGGTGGCCAAGTCGTTGAAGGTGTAGATGCCGCTATCATTGGAGATGTTGTGGTTCACGCCGCCGCCGCCCAGCGACAAGGTCGAAAGACCCGAAACGCTCATGGTCGGAAATCCTTCGAATACGAAGCTCCCGGTGGGTACTCCCTGTAGCCCCAGTTTCTGGTCCGCCACATCGCCGGTCAGGGGCTGGTAACCCAATTCCGGCTCGCCGGCGTGTTGGTGGTCCCACTGATCGCCGAAGGTGAAGCTGTTGACCAGCGTGGATCTCGCCACCCACGTATCGGACGCCGCCATCTGGCCCTGGTTACGCGAAGAGGTGCTGTTCAACAGGGGCATCGCGCCGGGCAACAGGTACGGCGTGATGCGATTCATGTAGCGGACGTACAGGTTGTTGTTATTGGTCAATTTGTGATCGATGCGGAAGAACGGCCAATCCCCCCGGTACAGGTCCGTGTTGTGAGGGAAGAACCAGACGTAGTTGTTGCTGAGCGCGCTGTTGGTGGGCGGCGCATAGTAGGTGTTGATGAGGGCCGTCGCGACGGGGTTGATCCGGTTGGCGGGAATGATATTGCCGGGGAATGGATTGCCGGTGGTGGGATCTTTGATGGTGGCGACCTCGGTGAAGTTACCCTGCCGCATGAGGGCGGTAGGCACGGTATCGATCTCGTTCGCCCCGAGCGGGATCGCCTGGTGCATCCACCCCACGAAGAAGAAGGTACGGTTCTTGATGATGCGGCCGCTGGCCTCGGCCTCGAATTCGTGGAACAGGTAGGGGGTCTTTCTGGTGGCCGGGATGGTGTCCGTACTGGCGTTCAGAAAGCTGTTCTCGTTCTTGTAGTACGCGGCGCCGTGGAATTCGTTGCCGCCGTGCTTGGAGATCATGTTGTAGCTGCCCGCGCGGCCGCTGTCCACATCGGCATTCTGGGTGGTTACCTGAACCGTCTCATAAAAGTTCGGGTTGTCGTCCTGATCGCCAGATGTGTCGTTGGGGACACCGTCGTAGGCATAAGTCTGCTTGTTGCGGTCCGAAATGCCGGCAAACACCATCTGCCAGCCATTGCCCTGAATGTTCGGCATGGTGGTCATCAAGGCAAACGGGGAGGGGTAGATGTCCACAAACGGCGTGGCAGGATACTTCTTGGCGGTATCCAGCTCCTCGGCGATGGTGCCGCTATCGGTCTGAATCAGGGCAGCGCCTTCTTGCACCGTGATCGATTCGGCAGACGCTCCGACTTCCAGCGTTACATCCACGCGGCGCACCTGCCCGGCCTCCAGCAGGACGTTGTCGGCGACGAAGGTACGGAACCCTTTGGCGTCCGCCTTCACCCGGTAAATTGTGGGGATAAGTTCAGGCGCCTCGTAGTTTCCATCGGTATCGCTTACTACACTGCGAACTTGATTGTTGGTTTGAATTTCGGTGATGGTAATTTGCGCGCCGGGGACAAAGGCTCCCGACGCATCCTTGACAACGCCACGCACCACCGCCCGGTCGGTCTGCCCAAACAAGAGCACACCAGTAAACAAACATAAGCCAAACACGACCCCTGTTTTTCGGAGATACATTCTTCCCACCCCTATCTGGCAGAAACCCACGTCACGGACGGAAGCCTGCCACTGGTATGGCTGAAATTTTATAGGCTCGGGCTGGCAACCGGCCTTAGAGAATCCGCAAGCTGACCACCCATCAGCCTCGGCGAAGCGATCGTAATCCCTTCTACGATGTCTTGCGGAATATTTTACTTGGGTGCACCCTTGCAAACAAGGAGTATTTCGGGGAATTTTCGGGGGGCGGAGGGAAACGAGCGGCGCCGAGGCCGGGAAACGGTGGCGCGATCCGGTAGAGCCGATCCAATCAGACGGCCAGCCAAGCCGGCGTTTCTTGGCCCAGGCGCAGCATGGCTGGCGCGGCGTTTGGGCAAAATGCCCAAAGGATTTACTGAAAACAAAGCAGTTAGCATCGATTTTTGGGGCAAAATGCCCAAAAATGGCGGGCCGGGCGGGCGGATTAGGGGGACGCGCGGCCCATCGGGCGGTCGCGACTGGCCGGAGAGAGACTGGCGCGTCGCAGGTAGACGACCGCACGATCCGCCTGTATTACGGTCGCTCCTGCGGTCCATTTCTAAAGCGGATCGAGGGCAGTTCTGGAGCGCTTTGGGGTATCGCCAATCACAGTGGGTTCTCCCGGTAACCTTTCCGATGCCGGCAAGTATATATATGGAGACGTCTGAGTATCCGGGCCCGGGAGGATGATTGGATATGCCGCTTTGGTCGCGCATTGCCAATGCGTTTCGCGGAGAGCGCCTGTCCCGCGAAATCGAGGAAGAGATCCGGTCGCACCTGGCCGAAGCGGTCGAAAGCGGGCGCGACCCGGCCGAGGCGCGCCGCGCGTTTGGCCCTGCGCTCCAGTGGCGCGAGAAGAGCCGCGACCTCCGGCTGGTGGCGTGGATCGAATCCCTCGGCGCCGATGCGATCTTCGGCTGGCGGCAGATCCTCAAGAAGAAAGCCACTTCCGCGGCCGTCGTGCTCTCGCTCGCACTGGCCCTCGGAGCGTGCACTTCGGCTTTCCGGCTGATCGACGCGCTGCTGCTGCGGCCGCTGCCAGTGGCCGCGTCCGAGCGCCTCTATTCGGTGGCTTTCCAGGGCACCGGCGTAGAGGGCAAGCTGATGACCTATGACAGTTGCTCGTATCCCATGTTCCGGCGGATGCGCGCCGCCATCGCGCAGCAGGCCGAGTCCGTGGCGGTTTCCTACATGGGCCGCGCCGACTTGACCTACGGATCGGACCAGGAGATGGAGCAGGCCTGGCAGCAGTACGTTTCGGGCTGGATGTTCCGCACTTTCGGGCTGCGGCCCGCGGTGGGGCGCCTGTTGACCGATGACGACGATGGCGCGCCCGGCGCGCACCCGGTGGCGGTCCTGTCCTACGACTATTGGACACGCCGCTTCGCGCGGGATCCGCGGGCGGTCGGCCGCACCTTTCGCCTGGGCGACGACCTGTACCAGATCGTGGGCGTGGCGGGCGAAGGCTTCACCGGAACCGAGACCGGCTCGATGACGGATATCTTCCTCCCCATGGCGATGAAGAATCCGCGCACGCTCGAGAGCTACAACAACTTCTGGCTGCGGGCGCTGATCCAACTGAAGCCGGGCGTGGCTGCCGATCCGGTCCGCGAGCGGCTGCGCGCCACTTTCCGGTCCCTGCAGATTGAGCGGGCCAAGGGCATGTTGGGTCTCTCCACCCAGCAGCTCGAGAAATTCTTCCAGGAAAAGCTGCTGCTGGAACCCGCCTCCGCCGGCCGCTCCAACCTGCAAAGAGATTACCGCCAGGCGCTGCTGGCGCTGGCCATCCTGGTGGCGCTGGTGCTGCTGATCGCCTGCGCCAACGTCGCCAACCTGATGACCGCGCGGGCGGCGTCGCGGGCGCGCGAGATGGCTCTGCGCGTCTCGATTGGCGCGGGGCGCGCGCGACTGGTGCAACTGGTGCTGGTGGAGAGCGCGTGCCTGGCGTTTCTGGCTACCGCCCTGGGCGCGCTGCTGGCGTGGTGGTCGGCGCCCTTCGTGCTCGCCAGGATCAACCCGCCGGACGATCCCGCCCGCCTGGCGCTTCCGGCGGATTGGCGCGTTCTGGGATTCGGCCTGGCGCTGGCCTGCGGGGTCACCTTTCTGTTCGGCCTCGCCCCGGCGCTGCGGGCTTCCGCGGTGACGCCGGCGCGGGTGCTGCGGGGCGGGGAAGATCCACACTCCCGCCGCCGCCTGATGCACGCGCTGATCGCTTTGCAGGTGGCCTTCTGCTTCGTGGTGAACCTGGTGGCCGGCCTGTTCGGCGCCACCTTCGACCGCCTGGAGCACCAGCCCACCGGTTTCTCGGCCGAGCGCATTCTCAACCTGGAAGCGGTCACCCGTCGGCCGCAACCGCCGGTCTATTGGGAGCAGGTGGCCGAACAACTCCGTGCCGCGCCCGGCGTGGAGAAGGTGGCGCTGACGGTTTGGCCGATGATGAGCGGGGAGAGCGCGGTGAGCAGCGTTTCGGTGAACGGCGGGCCTCCCAACCCGGCCCTCTGCGACCTGCTGCGGGTTTCGCCCGGCTGGTTCGATGTGATGCGGATTCCGCTGCTCGATGGCCGGGATTTCCGCCCGGACGACGCCGCTCCATCGGTGGCGATTGTCAACGCGGCTTTCGCCAGGCAGTATTTCAACGGGCGGAATCCGCTCGGCCAATCGTTCGAGAGCGGCTCGGCGCCGGGCAGGCGGGTTGCCATCCGCATCGTGGGCTTCGTTCCGGATGCCCGCTCGCGCGATAACGTGAAGGTGCCCATCCGTCCCACGGCCTATCTGCCGTTCCAGAGCGTCGATCCGAAAGGCGCGGTGGCGCCGGTCGAGCGGGGCACGTTCGTCGTCCGCACCGCCGCCCGGAACCCGCTGGCCATGGCCGGTGCGCTGCGCCAGGCGATTCCGCGCGCCCGGCCGGAATTTCACGTCACCAGCATCCGCGCGCAGGCGGAAATTGACGGGTCGCACATGCTGCGCGAGCGCCTGCTGGCGATGCTGGGCATGTTCTTCGCCGGCGTGGCGCTGCTGCTGGCGGGCGTGGGGCTGTACGGAGTGCTGGACTATTCGGTGGTCGAACGGCGGCGCGAAATCGGCATTCGCATGGCGATCGGAGCGCAGGCGGCCGATATCGCGCGGCGTGTGACTGGGGATATTTTCACCATGGTGCTGGCGGGCGCGGTGGCGGGTCTGGGACTCGGACTGGCGGCCGCCCGCTCCATCGAGGCACTGCTTTTCCAGGTGAAGGCGGCCGGCCTGGAGATGCTGGCCCTGCCATCGCTGGCCATCGGCGCGGCGGCTTTGCTGGCGTCGCTGCCGGCGGTGATCCGCGCCGTGCGCATCGATCCGGCGGCCACCCTGAAGGCCGATTAGGCACGGCCATAAAACCACCGTGCCATCTCACCAAGGGCGCTAGGTGGGGCACGGTCGAAAAGCTGCCAAAACGTCTGCCGCGCCACGCTAGAAATCCTCGATCCGCGGCGGCTGCCGCGGTGGGGCAGGCTTTGAGCCTGCCAAAGCGTCTGCCGCGCCGGTGGGGCACGGTCGAAAACCTGCGCCGGTTTTTCATC
>JASHSS010000821.1 GCA_030038565.1 Bryobacteraceae bacterium | reverse complement strand
CCGGTGAGCGGCAAACACCATCGCCAATGCCGCTCCGGCCGCCAGGCTTTCAAACCACCAGCGTCTCCAAACCGGCGGCAGTACGGTGAAGTCAATCTCCGCGGGGGCCGCGCTCTCGACGCCTTCCGAAGTCACCGCCTTCACAAAGAACCGGTACTTGCCCGGCTCGAGCGCCGCATAATTCACGTTGGCCTGGCTGCGCGGCGTACTCCATTTCGGATCTCCGCCCTCGAGCTTGTAGGCATAGCGAATGACGTCCCCCGGTTCGTAGTCGATTCCCACGAAATCCGCCTGAAGCTGGTTCTGCGCAGGCTGCAGTGCCAGGGGCCCTACCCGCGTCCCTCCAAGCGGTGAGAGCCCATATGGAGCGCCCCCAACGCGGATATCCGTGATCAGGATCGCCGGCTTGACGCCTGGAGGATCCGCCGTCGGAGTGAGGCGCGAAAGGCCCTGCGTGGTGGCGAACCACAGCGAGCCCGAGCGGTCGCGCACGGCTCCGTGGCAGGTGCCATGCGCCAGCCCATCGGCCGCTGAAAAATGCCGGATGTAGCCGGTGCGCGGGTCCAGGCGATCCACCCCTTTGGATGTGGCCGCATAGATGCGGCCTGCCTGGTCCTCCACCAGGCACTGGACAAGATTGCTGGCCATTCCCTGGCCGGTCGTGTAGGTGTCTATCGCGGGTTTTTGGTCGGTGGGGTGCTCGATCCGGCCCAGGCCCCCACCCCGAGACGCGATCCACAATCCGCTCCGGCTTGCCAGAAGCGCCACCACCGGGCCGCCGGGCGCCCCGTCGCTGCGTTGAAAGTACTCGAACCCGCGGCCGTTGTACCGGTAAAGTCCGCCTTTGTAGATCCCCATCCAGATATTGCCCTGCGGGTCTTCGGCGAACGCGCTCACCAGGTCATCGGCAGCGCCGCCCGGAACTCGGGGGGCCGGAAAATCGGCCACGGCGCGGGTCGCCGGGTCCCATCGCATGAGGCGGTCGCCCTGTTTGGATTGCGCCGAAGCCCAGATGCCTCCCCGCGAGTCCTCGAAAATGCTGAAAATCCCGGAACCCGCCGCGTAACATGCCTCAGGATTCCGGCGGTCGAGGTCTGCCGTCTTCACCGCGCCAAACCGGCACAGACCCACGGCGGTTGCGGCCCACCATTCTCCCGCGCGGCTTTGGAGCAGCACCTGGTTCCAGCCCCACGGGGGATGGTCGGCAAATGCCCCCGGCGTCATCCGGTGGAAGCGCGTCCCATCGAACCGGTCCACCGAACGCGCATCGTGTTTGGATTCCGGGATGGTCACGGCGAGCAGTTCTCCCGCCTGTCCTTCGGCCAACGACCACACCCGGTCGGACCGCAAACCGTCCGGTTCACGATAGGTAACGAAGCCCAGGCGGCCGATTCTCATCACCCCCGCCGATTCCGTTCCCGCCCACAGGTTGCCGGCCTGATCTTCGGCCAGCGCGGTAATGCTGCGGTCGCTCAGTCCCTGCGCGCGGCTGAAATTCTCCATCGCCAGGCGGCCGCTGTCGCGCTGCAACCGGCTGATCCCCATGGTTGTCCCGACCCAAAGGGTTCCGTCGCGGGCTTCGGCGAGAGCTTTGACGTCCTTGCCAATGATCCCCGACTGGGCCGTATAAACGGCGGCCACACTCCACCTGCCTTCGGCGCCTGGACGGAACCGGACCAGCCCGCCGCGAAGGGCAGCCCAAATCTCACCCTTCGAATCGCACAACAGCATCTCAACCCAGTTTCCAGGAAGACCATCCCGCACCGTAAAGGTCTGCAGCACGCCGCTCGCTCCCAGCACCACGATGCCGGCCGTTGTTCCTACCCAGAGGTTGCCGCCCGGATCCTCGGCAAGGTCAGCGATGGTGGCGCGAGGCGGCGGGGAGAAAGCGCGTCGGACGAAATTCCGTGGATCGGTCCATGCGAAGATTTCCGTGCCGGAGGCGGCCAACATGCGCCCCGACCGCGACTCCAGCAGGGCGCCGATATCGTTGGCGCCGTTCTGCGGGCCGGGCCTGTAAGCCGCGAACCGGTTGGTCGCGCCCCCGGCCGCGATCCGTCCAAGCCCCCGCGCGGTGCCGATCCAGCGGTCGCCCGAGTGGGATTCCCGCCAGGCGAACACCGCCTGGTGCGGCAGCCCATCCTCGACTCCATAGGTGACAAACCGGGTGCCATCGAAGCGGGAAAGGCCTTCCGGCGTGCAGAACCACAGAAATCCGCGGGAATCGGCGGCAATGCTGTAGATCCGGTCGGATGCCAGGCCGTCGGCGGTGGTGTAGGTTTTGATCGGCAGCAGCTCGGCGTTCAGCGGCCGGGCCACTGCCCAGAGCACCAGGAATGCGAGCCATCGCATGCGACCTCCGTGATCCAGTTATTCTACCCTCGCCTGCTGGCCCGTCACGCGGCGTCTGGACGGTGTTCCGGCAACCCGGAAGAACCAGCCCCAGGGCGCAGCCACGCGTCCGAAAAGATTCACTGCACGAACGTGTGGGTTGTTGGCCGTGGGCGGTCGTCTTAGAATCGCCTTACGCTGGCCCCGGAGGGGCGCCAGCCGAAGGAGGGACTCCATGAAGGGACTGTGGGTCTGCGTGCTCGTCCTGACGCTCGGCGCGGGGTTCACCTCCGCGCAGACGTCCCCCCGCCGCCCGCGCGGCATCTACGCCGTGGTGGACATCGACACGAGCGCGGAAGACCAGCAGTCCTCGAATCCATCCATCACCACTGCCGAACTGCACACTTACTTCATTAACTACTACAACCAGCTTCTGGCGAACCCGGCAACCTCCGGGCTGGCCATCCAGGTAGGCTGGGCGCGCCTGAACCCCGATTCGCCGGCCACCAGCTCCACGCCCTACGATTGGAGCTGGCTGGACGACGCCTTCTCCACCACCACCGCGTGGAATTCGCAAAATCCCACCGCGCCGCCCAAGACCATCCAGGTATCGCTGTTCCCCGGCTATTTCACTCCGTCGTGGCTGCTCAACCAGATCCCCAGTTGCGATGGACTGTTTCAATCCCCGCCCGTGACCCCTCCAAGCAACTGCGGGGAGGCCACCTTCGCCGGGTTCGGCGAACCGCACGACAATCTCTCCGTCCTTCCGATGCCGTGGAATCCTCTGTATCAGAGTTCCTACCAGACCTTCCTGATCGCCTTCGCCGCGCGCTACGGCTCGAACCCCTTGTTCGTCTCCATGGACGTCGGCGGACCCACCGCGGCCTCCACGGAGATGATCGTGCCCAACGATAACAACACCCCCGCACAATTCAACGGAACCATTCAGCCGGGAGCCATGTGGCAGCAGCTCCTGCAGTTCGCCTATCCGAACCAGCCGGCCTACTGGGAATCGGATCAGGCGTTCATCGATGCCTGGGACGATGCCATCGACGTGTTCGGGCAGACTTTCAGCGGCCTCACCCTGATGGCCTGGACCGGCGACGGCCTGCTAAACCTGAGCGGTACCGGATTTTCCGTTCCGGCCGCCTTCAAATCCGACTGCCCGGTTGTGAATATGGACTGCGCCGCCGAAACCACCATCCTGAGCTACTTCGTGGAATCGAGCGTCGGCGGGAACAACGCCAAATCCACCGGCGAAGCGGGAAATAACGGTGTCATTCCCCCGTCCGCCGGTTTTAACTTGGGCGAATCCTCCGCCAAAAATCTCTCGCTCGCCACCGTTCAGTTCACCTCGCCCGCGCAGCAGATCCTGGGTGGCCAGCAGTTCGGCACGAGCTTCTCGCGCGACCCGGCGGGAGAAGGATGCACCGTTCCACTGGATAACGCCTTAGTCAACCCGCCCGCGGGCTGTACCGTTCCTTCGGGCTGCACCACCCTCGATTGCCTCCCCGCCGTTTGCATTCCGCTGGTCTGTCTGGCGCCCGGCCTCACGCAGGCGGATGTGGCCAGCTACCCGCTCATCATCGACATTCCCGCCAAGGATGTCATCTCGCCCGAACAGGCTGCCTACAACGTGCTCCGCAACTACTTCAACGACACATCCGCTGCCTCGTCCTTTGGTGGTACCCCGGGCGACAAGCCCGAGAACTTCCTGCAGATCTACGGCGCCGACTTCCAATATGCCGCGAACCACGTCAACAATCCCGCCCAGGTCATCCAGACCGATGACACCACCATCTCCATTACCGCGCAGCAACTGCTCAACCTTGCGAGCCAGAATCTGCTGGCGATCAGCGAAGACGGACCGGCTTTGTTGAGCATCGCCCTGGGCCATGCAGGGACATTCAGCGCGGGCCAGCAGGGCGCCACGTACACCGTGACCGTCGCCAATCCCACGTTAGCCTGGTTTGTCCCCACGAGCGCGGTGACGGTCACCGAAACCCTGCCTTCGGGCTTGACCCTCTCATCGATGTCCGGCGCCGGCTGGAGTTGTTCCAGCAACCTGTGTACCCGCAGCGATGCGCTCGAGCCGGGCGCCGCCTACCCAGCCATCACCGTGACGGTGAATGTGGCCGCCAATGCCCCTTCGCAGGTCGCCAATGCGGTGACGGTTTCGGGCGGCGGCGCTCCCACCGCCGGGGCCACCGACACCGACAACCTCGCCACCGGGTGCTCGCTCGCGATCGCCCCGTCGCCGGCCAGCCTGCCATCCACCGGGACCTCCACGGTGGAATCCTGTCCTGGCTCCAGCCAGCCTGATTGCGGCGTGCTCCCGGAAATCCCGCAGTCTTTCACTGTGACGCCGGGCGCGGCCTGCGGAGCCTGGACGGCTACCTCTTCCAATCCCGAGTTTCTGCAATTAACTTCCGGCGCCGGCGGAAGCGGCAGCGGGACGGTAAGTTACGCGCTGCTGACGAATACCCACAACGGGGCGCAGAGTTACTCGATTACCGTGGCGAGCGGCGCGGCCTCGGCGACTTACTCCATCAGCGAGGCCGGCAACCCAGACAGCGAAGCTTACCGGCAGGTTTATGCGCTTTACGAGCAACTTCTCGGCCGCGATCCGGATGCCGGCGGATTTGCGTTCTGGAGCGGGACGGGCGGCGCCGGCCTGGGGCAGATGGCCGACGACTTTCTAATCAGCCCCGAATCCTTCAACAGCGATTTCGCAGTTATGGCCGCATATCAAGCCGCCACCGGCGGTCCGCCGGCCTTCGCGCAGTACACCGCGGCGGTAGCGAGCCTGCGGACCGGGACGCAGACCGTGGCGGGGCTGTTCAATTCCTTGACGGGCGTAGGCTATGGGGCGAGCAACCTTTACCGGAATCTTCTCGGGCGCGCGCCGGGTTCGGCGGATTCGTCGTGCTACGCGGCGAGTTTAAGCCAGTGCTTCCAAACGATCATCGGATACCCCTCAAGCACGACGCCCGTCGGCGCCGCCAACCAGGAATTTCAGAACACCGGCGCCTACTCTACCGCGCCCGATCACTCGAACGCGCTCTACGTGCAGTTGGTCTATTACGTGACGCTGAGCCGGGATCCCGACCCGAACGGATTCTCCTTCTGGCTCGGTGTTGCGAACAGCGGCGGTCCCGGCCTTCTGTTTCAGGGGTCGGCGGGTTACCCGACGCGGATTCAAATTCTGGGGCCGGGCACAGCGGGGCAGGGCTTTATCGGCAGTCCGGAATTCCAAGCGCTGTTTGCAAACTAGGTCCCCGACCGCATGATTCGCTTCCCTGAAGACGCGCCTGTCACACCATGATGCGTGAGGCATTGGTGGGACAGGCCTTCAGCCTGTCCGGGGCAGACTGAAGCCCTGCCCCACCAGGCGGAAGAACTAAATCACGCGGTCGAAGACCTAGAGGTGGCGAAGTTCCCCGGTGCCGCCGGCGCAAGTGCCACTTAGATGCCGCCGTGAGTTCGCGCCAGTGCGGAAGGCATATAATCACCCAATGCGCGCCCCACACAGACCTCTCATTTTCGCCGCCCTGGCACTCCTGGCCGCCTGTGGCCGTAAAGCGCAGCAGCCCTCCCCGGAAGCGGCGGAAACCACCGCGATCATTTACAGCGCAAACGGCTGGACGCAGTCCGAACGCGACCAATACTATCACTTGGCGGAAGGCAGCGAGCTCATGCCGTACGCATTGCTCGCGAATCTGAAGAGCCTTAAGACCGATAAGCCGTTTCTCCAGGGGATGGAGCGCTTTGGTTTTCTACCGGATCATGCCAATCCGGCCAACCCGTATGGCCTCCCCGTCGGTGTCACCGTATCGCGGTCTAGGAACGCCGGCACCGTCGGGATGGAGAGCCTCGGCTTCAATTGTGCGGCATGCCATGTCGCCGAGATAACCTACCGTGGCAAGCATGTGCGCATCGACGGTGCTCCGGCTCTGCTGAACCTTCAGGACTACCAAATTGAGTTGAAGGACTCGCTGGATGCGGCGCTGAAAAGCCCCCCCAAGCTGCTGGCTCTGATCGTCGCCATCGAAAAGCAGCGCAACACGCCCGGCACTCCACCGGATCAGGATGCGGGCAAATACGCCGGTGAACCGTCGGTTCAAAGCGCTGGCGAAGTGCAGGCTGCACCCACCGCGGATGCCTCCTTTCATTCCGTCTCTTCGGTTGTCGCGGATGCGTCACGCCCTGCGCCCGCGTCAAGCTTCCAGGAGCGGCTCCAGGGCGACATCGCGCTTCTGAAAGCCAAGCTGGCTTATCTCGAGAACGGAAAGCTCCTGATCGATGGAACCGCACCGGGCCCCGGACGTGTGGACGCATTCGGTGCCGCCCGCAATCTGCTGTTCCCGGCATACGCCCTGAAGATGCAATCGCCCGTGAGTTTCCCGTTTATCTGGAACGTTCCCGATAATATCGGGCGGAAGGCCGCGGACTTCCAGTGGATTCACTATGACGGCAATACGAATTCCATCCTGGAGCGAAACATCGGCCAATCCTTGGGGATGGGCGCCGTGTTCGACCCTAAGACCTACGAATCCACGTTGCGGATCGGCAACCTGCACCAGTTGGAATTGCTGACTCACAAACTCCAGCCTCCCAAATGGCCGGCGGACGTGCTGGGCGCGATCGATGAAGCCCAGGCGAAAAAAGGGGAACAGATCTTCAATCAGAAATGCGCCGGCTGCCACCAGGACAAGATGTTCGCGCAAATGCAAATAGGTACGGACCCGAATCGCGCCAACAGCTTCGGCCAAGCGGTCGGAACCATACCCTTCCCCAAAGCGGTTGCCCCGATTCTGGATGGCTTGAAGATGAAGGCCTTTGCGGACGACGGCATAAGCCCGGCAGAACAGGCAGGCATGGATGCCAATCCGGTGGTCTGGCGCGCCACGGCCCGCTATCTGGCACGGCCTCTGAACGGTGCCTGGGCCACGGCCCCTTACCTCCACAACGGTTCTGTGCCTACGCTCTACGATTTGCTGCATCCGGATGGGCGCCCCGCCAGGTTTGCGGTCGGAAACCGCGAATTCGATCCCGTGAAAATCGGCTATCGCGCCGATTTGGACACCACCGGACCGAACGTTTGGATCTTTGACACGAGCCAACCCGGCAACAGCAACATCGGCCACAGCGGGGATGCATTCGGCACCACCCTGCCCGAAGATCAGAAATCCGCCCTCCTGGAGTTTTTGAAGAAGTTCTGACGAATCGGAACACGGCGGAATGCCTTGTGCGCGCACGCCACGGTTCGGTTGGCCGACGGCGGCGCTCGCTCGTGACGCGCGTGGGATGCCAGGTCCCGACCGCATGATTCGCTTCCCTGAAGACGCGCGTCACACCATGATGCGTGAGGCATTGGTGGGACAGGCCTTCAGCCTGTCCTACCAAGCGGAAGAACTAAATCACGCGGTCGAAGACCTAGACCCACCGAAGCAGATCCCTCAACCCGGGCGTGTGCGCCGCCACCGCCGCCAGCCCACGAAGCAGGACGAGGATGATCACGCCTAGAACGTACCAGGCCACCGTTGCGACGATGATCCAGAACAGGACGAAGCTGATCCATCCCAGAACAAGTTTGGCGAGCCGGACGGCTGTGGTGTCCGATGCGGCAGACTGCGGGTCTTTGGGAGCGTACACGAAGCAGCCGGTCAGGTCGGCCGTTGTCCCTGGTATCGGCGAATGCAATGGTTGCAGGTCTTCGGGCTGGAGGTTTCGCGGGCGGTACGGCTTCTCGCCTGGAACGGTGCGCTCCAGCCGCCGCACGGCCGAGGGATGAATAATCGCGTGCCTGGGAATGTGCCGGGGCACGCCGTACGGAACCCGCCACTGGATCTTCTCGTCTTCCTTGTCGTAGTGTTGCTGCGGAAACAACTGCAGCACCCACCAAAGGCCTTTCAGTGAATCATGGATGCAGTGGTCCGGCGCCGGGGCAGGCGTGTAGATGGCGTCGGCGCTATAGACTCCACTCGGCTTTCCAAGCAGCATATCCACCCGCTCCTGGCAAAGTTCGGCCCCGTGTCTTTGGAGTTCGCCAATCATCCAGACAAGCGCTTCGTTAGCCGGAGCCGCTTCCGTCTGCGGGTAACTACCGCCCACGTCCGAGTGCACACCTGGAAACCAAACCTGTGCAATGTCCTGCCGGCTTCCATGGCCGCGCAACTCTGGGGGCCATTCGGGATCGTGGAAGTCGACAGGCGGACCCCAAAGGTTGTCGCGATAGTAGGCGCGCCGCTCATCAATGCTCACGGCATGACGGCCCACCTGAATGATGGGATTGCGCGCCATGTCCAACAGGCGGATTGGCTTGTAAATCCACCCTACCGACGAAACGGTGTCCCAGAGGCCCATGAAGCGGATGGTGACGTGACGGGAGTAAGTTTCGGCGAACGCGCTATTACGGTCGATGGTATGCGGAGATTTGGGTCCCCGTTGATTGCGCTGTTTCTTAAGCCTTGCGCGCTGGCTCTGTACGGCATGAACAAACATATTCCATGCGTAGAGCAGGTGCCCCTCATTGCCTCGGCACAGCAGGCCATATCCATAAATCAACCCGGTCAGCGCGCGCGCCGTATAAGCTCCGCGCGAGAAGCCCAATACGTAGATCTCATCGCCGTCGTTGTAAACCTCCATCAGGTACCGGTAAGCATCCAGCACATTAGCCTTGAATCCGGCGCCGAAGGCCAGGCCTTTGACTTTAGACCAGTAGCGGAATATGCCGTTCCGGATGTTGGGATCACCCATGGTACCGACACCCGGGTGGTAGTAGGCGACCTGCTTGTCGGTGACGCGCAGCGCCGTGTAGAGCTTAACGACGTTTGAGTTCCCGTTCCGGTCTTTGCTATCGCGCGTGTTCGTAAATTCGTTACCCGTTCCGTCGCAGAAGATGAAGATCTTCTTTTTATTAGGGTGCGGCGCGTTTCGGTCGATCTCCGCCTGGGCGTGGCAATCAACAAAGGGCGTAACAACGGGTACAGGTACTGGCATAGTTCAGCTTCAAACCAAACGTCACCAGCCATCTTACACGAGTAACCCGGCGGCTTGAACTCGGCTTAGGGACCCGTCCGCCCGCGGCGAAGATCTTCACCTGCCCGACAGGCGCTTCTCGGCTCCGAACACCGTCAGCAGCGGGTGTTTCACCCATGCGCGGTATTCGTAGATCCCGTCAAGGTCCAGGTTTGGCAGTGTAAGGTTGAAAGGGCCGGGAGCGGTCAGCGTGGTGGATGGCCCCTGCCGCCACGGGATCGAGCGGTCGCTGGCGTCGAGTCCAACGATGCTGCGGTACTCGAATCCTACTTCCAGACTGCTGGCCTTACCCATCTCGATCAGGACGCCTTGCAACTCTGCGGTATGCCCTGAGCGGTCCAACCTGGCGCCGGCGGTTTCAACCTTTGGCGGAAAAAACGCCGGGGCTACGTTGGTAATCTTCAGGACGATCGGATTCGGCCAGCGGCTATTATCCTGCAACCGTTGGGTAAACATGGCGCGAATGTGCAGGCCGTCGGCTTCCTGCTTAAAGCTGGGCGCCGGATTCACTTCGGGCCGATATTCCAGTACCCGGCCGTTCTGTCCCAGGACGCTCACCTGCGTCTGGGCGGTAGCGGCGACGCTTTTCAGCACGAAATCGCGCCACTGGCCGCGCGTCCATCGCGGCTCCTGCTTCACAATCGCATAGAGCGCGTTTCCCTTTGCCGCCTTCGTGAACCAGATGTTCTGCTCATTGGTGATCACCCACGGCCGCACGCCGTAGATGCACTCCTGGTTGACCTGCATCCAGAGCGCTACCTCTCGCAGCCGCTCCTCCTGCTCGATCGGCAGTTCGCCGTCGGGCTTGGGTCCGATATTCAGCAGCAGGTTTCCGCCCTTGGCGCGAGTTTCGACCAGAATATCGATTACCTGGCCGCCTGTCTTGTAGCTTTCATTCTGCGGCTGATACTGCCAGGCTGTACCCATGGTGAAGTTCGCTTCCCAAGCGCCTTCCAGAGGGATGCCTGGTACATACAGCTCCGGTGTCTGGATCGCGCCGCGAGTGACGATCGTGTCGGGCTGGAGCTTCCATGCCAATTCGCGCAGCTGGTCCGGCTCGCCGTCTAAGAAAACAATGTCGATGGGACCATAGTTTGTCATCAGCTCGCGAATCTGGTCCAGGTCCAGTTTCATGAGGCCGGGATTGTTCCGGGGCTGGACGTTCGGGATACCGCGCTGCACGTCGATCCGGTTCTTCCACAGCCACCGGAAGTCATCGGGTGAAAAATAGATTCCCGGCCGGATGCCCTGAGCCTTGAAAGCTTCCAGGATTTCACGCGTGATATCTCTTTTGAATGGCGTGTTCCTGACGCCGAAGTCAGTGGTCGCGGTATCCCACATTGCGAAGCCGGAGTGGTGCTTGGTGGTGAAGACCACGTATCGGATACCGGCCAGTTTGGCGAGAGCCGCCCAATCCTGCGGGTAGAACTTGCGCGGGTTGAAGGTCTTCGGCAGATCGTTGAAGAAGCGGTTGGTGTAGGCCTCGTCGGCGCCAACCAGCGAATGAGAGATGACCACGCCGGTTTGCGAATCGACCGACCAGTGGATGAACAGGCCGAATCCCAGATCGCGGAACCACTCCAGCCGCTCTGGCTTATTGAGCGACCCGGCAGATGGGTCACGCTGAGCGACGGCCGTGGCGGCCAGAAGGAGGGTTGCAAGCAGCGTCTTAAGCATGGCTGGAGTCCATCCTAACGCGAAGGATGCCCGGCGCGCCCCTGCGGCCTTCCCGGCGCCCCTCGGGTAACCGGTGACAAAGGTCTGCAACTTTTCGTCCCAATCGATCCAACCATTTAGGGACGCCCCCCTTCCGGGATCGCGGACCCCCCGTGCTAGCGTGAAATTGAAGATGGAACTGCTCCTGGTGGGAGCAGTCCTCGCGGAATTGCCTGCCGGAGCCCAACCATGGGGGCCACCGTAAATCCGGAGCACAGGCATACAACGCTTCCTATATGACCCGCCGAGGGGCGTTACCACCTGCCCTTAGAGGCACGTTCCCTGCGGGGAGCGCTCCCCGTTGAGGGGAGTACGGAACCGGTTCCCAATGTCCGGGCGCGAAAAGCGCCGTAAAAACGAATCGATCTGAATATCGAAGAAAACAGCGCCCTGGCGAAGCTATTTCAGCCCCAGCCGCAACACCACGTTCAGGCCGAAAGCGAAAATTCCGGCGCCCAGCAGCACGCTCACCGGCAGTGTCAGCACCCAGGCCAGCAGCAGGTTGCGCAGGGTGTCCATCTGCAAGCCGGAACGGTTGGCGGCCATAGTCCCGGCAATTCCTGAGGACAATACGTGGGTGGTGCTCACCGGGAGATTCATGTGGTCGGCGGCCAGGATGGTTCCG
Source organism: Bryobacteraceae bacterium (assembly GCA_030038565.1). Taxonomy (GTDB): domain Bacteria; phylum Acidobacteriota; class Terriglobia; order Bryobacterales; family Bryobacteraceae; genus JOPF133. The sequence goes on along the minus strand of JASHSS010000821.1, from coordinate 23,938 downwards.
GCCGCGACTAACTCGGCCGCGGCGCCCTGCGCGTAAGTCAGGTGTGTCTTGCCGATCTTCTCCCCCACCGTCACCACGATGCGCTTCCAGCCGATCATGGTGCCGAGGCCCAGGGCAATGGCCACCGCCACCTTCACCCACAGCGGGATGAACTTGGTGACCTTGTCCATGCGGGTGTGCAGCGTGGCCGCGGCAGCGATATCCGCGCTGTCGGTGAGCTTCTTCTGCTTGAGCAGTTTGCCGAGCGATTCGGAGACCAGGTACAGGTTGGTGCGGAGCAGGCGGCGCTGGTCCTCGGTGAGTTCGGTCAGGCTGGCCTTGCCCTGCAACATCGAGGAAATCTCGCGGCACTTGTTGCCGATGGCCGCATAGGTCAGGTCGCTCGCCACGCCCGTGGTTTTCAGGTATTGGGACAACTCGTCGGAGGAGGTCTGCAATCCGGCCAGAGCGATACCCGGGGCGTCCTGGTCCATGCGGGAAGAAATCGTCACCGCGCTTTCGGCGATCTGCTGCACCGAGGCCTGGCTGGTGCCGAGGTCTACCGCGTAGGTGGCCGGCAGGATGCCGATGAGGATGAGCATCACCAGGCCCATGCCTTTCTGCCCGTCGTTGGAGCCGTGCGCGTAGCTCACGCCGGTGCAGGTGAGCACCAGCAGCCCCCGGATCCACAGAGGCGGCGCTTTTTCCTTGTCGGGCGCGCGGTACAGATCTTCGCGCTTGATGAGCGCCTTCGAAAGCATCAGCAACAGGGCCGAGCAGGTGAAGCCGACAATCGGCGAGACCAGCAGCGACATCCCGACTTCGGAAGCCTTGGCCCAGTTCACCCCTTCCCCGAAGACATGCCCGGCCGCCATCATGGAATTGGCCAACCCCACCCCCATAATCGAGCCGATCAGGGTATGGGAGCTGGAAGCCGGCAGGCCGAAATACCAGGTGCCCAGGTTCCAGAGGATAGCCGAAATCAGCAGCGCGAACACCATCGCGAACCCGGCCGCCGAACCGACGTGAATCACCAGCTCCACCGGTAACAGGGCCACGACTCCGAAGGCCACTCCGCCGGTGGAGTGCAGAACGCCGATCAGGTTCCAACACCCGGACCAGACCACCGCGATCATGGGTTTCAGCGTGTGTGTGTAAATTACCGTGGCCACGGCGTTGGCGGTGTCGTGAAAGCCGTTTACGAATTCGAAGCTCAGCGCCAACCCTAACGCCAGCAACAAGAACATGGCGCTGGCAATCGATAGGTGTTCTCCTAAGATGTCCATTCCTGCTCCTCCCTTACAAACCGGGCATGTACGGGATTTGCCCATCCCCGCCGTAGCGCCGCCTTGTTTAGCCGAAACTGACACGTTACGAAACGCATATTACGGGGGGATGACAACCTGAAGATAAGAGCATGACAACCTGAAGATAATCTGATTTCCGGCCCCCGCCGGGGCGCGGTACCCTAGCAACTGATGAAGCCACTCTCGCGTGTCGCGGTTCTCGGAGCGGGAACCATGGGGTCGCGCATCGCGGCCCACTTCGCCAATGCCGGATACCCTGTGGATCTTTTGGACCTGGCCCTTCCGGGCCAGTCTCCGAACGCCGCCGCCCTGGCCGGCATCGAGGCGGCCGCCTCCCAGAAGCCCGGGGCGTTTTTCACGGCCGCGGCGCGGGGCCGCATCACTCCCGGAAACTTCGATCAGCACCTCTCGCGCGTGGCGGCGTGCCAGTGGATTGTCGAGGCGGTTAGCGAAAACCTGGAGGTCAAGCGCAGCCTGCTGGGGCGGGTGGCCGAGGCGCGCACGCCCGGCGCCATCGTCTCCACCAATACCAGCGGCATTCCCCTGGCCCACATTGCCGAGGGCTTCCCGGCCGAGTTCCGCGGCCATTTTCTGGGCGCCCACTTTTTCAACCCGCCGCGCTACCTCCACCTGGTGGAAATCATTCCCGGCGCGGAAACCGTGCCCGAAGTGCTGGCCTGGGTGTCGCGTTTCTGCGATCTTCACCTGGGCAAGGGCGTCGTCCCGTGCAAGGATACGCCCAACTTCATCGCCAACCGGATCGGGTGCTTCTTCGGCGCCACCATCCACAAGCTCACCATGGAAGGCGGCTACACGGTGGAGGAAGTCGATGCGCTCACCGGACCGCTGATCGGCCTTCCCCGCAGCGCCAGTTTCCGGCTGGTGGACATCATCGGCCTGGATGTGTGGGCCCACGTCCTGCGTAATCTCTACGAACTGGTTCCGCACGATCCTGCCCGCGGCCTGTACCGGGTGCCGGAGTTCATGGAGCGCATGATCGAGCGCGGCTGGCTGGGCGAAAAGCGCGGGCAAGGCTTTTACAAGCGCGTGGGGAAGGGCGCGGAACGGGAAATCCACGCCATCGATCTGAAGACCCTGGAGTACCATCCGGCGGAGAAGACCACGATTTCGTTGACGGACGCCGCCGGAGAGCCCATCGAAGACCTCGGCCTGCGCCTCCGCGCCCTGGTGGCCGGAGATAATCGTGCCGCGCAATTTCTCTGGCCGCTCCTGCGCGATCTTTTCTTATACTCGGCGGCGGTGGCGCCGGAAATCGCCGATCGCCTGGTGGAGATCGACCGGGCCATGCGCTGGGGCTTCGCTTTCCAGATGGGGCCGTTCGAAATGTGGGACGCCTTGGGCGTTCCGCAAACCGTCGCCCGTATGAAGCGGGAGGGGTGTACGGTACCCGCGGCGGTGGAAGGGGTAACCTCTTTTTACCAGACGGCCGACCGCGACGGCGTTCCCGGAAACCGCTACTTCGACCTCGCCGCGGGCGCGTGGCGCGACCTGGAAGCGCGGCCCGGCGTGCTGTCTCTGGCGGAAATCAAGCGCGCCCGCGGAGTGGTGAAGAGCAACCCGGCGGCTTCGCTGGTGGACCTGGGAGACGGCGTGCTCTGCCTGGAATTCCACAGCAAGATGAACGCGCTGGGCGAATACACGGTCCGCATGGCCATGGAAGCGGTAGCCTCGCTGGAAGGCGGGTGGGAAGGCCTGGTGATCGGCAACCAGGGCGAGAATTTCAGCGTGGGGGCTAACCTTACCCGGCTGCTGGCGGCCTCGCGCGAATGCCGTTGGAACGAACTGGAGGCCGCCGTGCGCCGCTTCCAGCAGGCCGGCATGGCCTTGAAGTACGCGCCCAAACCGGTGGTAGCCGCGCCGTTCGGCATGACCCTGGGCGGCGGTTGCGAGATGGCTCTTTCGTCCGCGCGCGCGCAAGCCTCCGCGGAAACATATATGGGGCTCGTGGAAACCGGCGTAGGGCTGGTACCGGCCGGCGGTGGCTCGAAGGAACTGTTGTTGCGGCTGGGCGAGGCCAAGCGCGCTTTCGAATTGATCGCTTACGGCAAGATGTCGTCCAGCGCGGCCGATGCGCGCGAGTTGGGTCTCCTGCGTGCCACCGATGGCATCTCGATGAATCCCGAGCGGCTTCTGGCGGACGCCAAGGCCGCCGTGCTGGCGATGGCCCCGTCCTACACCCCCGGCGCGCCCCGCCAGGACATCGTGGTGGAAGGCGAAGCCGGGTACGCCGTTCTGAAACTGGGCCTGTATATGGCGCGCGAAGCCGCCTACATTACCGAGTACGACACGGTGGTGGGAGAGAAACTGGCCTACGTGCTGAGCGGCGGGCGACCCCCGGGCCGCCCGGCGGTTTCGGAACAATTTCTGCTGGACCTGGAGCGGGAGGCTTTTCTGAGCCTCTGCGGGCAGCCCAAAACCCAGCAGCGCATGGAGCACATGCTGAAGACCGGAAAGCCCTTGCGGAATTGATAGAATTGGAGTTCACAGGAGAAATTCCCATGTCCATCCAAACCTCGCGCCGCGCCTTTCTGGGTACCGCGGCCGGAATCGCCGGATTAGGTTCCGTATCTTTGCGGTCTTCGCGGGCGACCATCGTGCCGGAGCCCTGGGGGATCAAGCTGGGAGTCGCCACCTACTCCTTCCGCAACTTCGATCGCACCAAGACCATCGAAATGGTCAAGACCTTGCAAACCCCCTGGATCAGCGTGAAGGATGTCGACCGGCAACTCTCCCACAAGAGTTCTCCCGAGGAATTGCGCCAGGCGCGCAAACAATTCGACGATGCCGGCCTCAAGGTGATGAGCGTGGGCAACGTGGATATGAAGCAGGCCACTACCCCCGAGGCCATGCGCACGATCTTCGAATGGGCCAAAAATTTCGGCGCCCCCATGATGGTCTGCATCCCCTCCCACCAGACCGTCAAACTCCTGGAGCCGCTGGTGAAGGAGTACAACATCAAGGTGGCCATCCACAACCATGGACCGGAGGAGAAGGACTTCCCCACGCCCCAATCCGTGCTGGAGGTGGTCAAGGGCCTCGATCCCCGCTGCGGCCTGTGCATCGATATCGGCCACACCGCGCGTACCGGCAAGGATGTGGTCGAAAGCATCGCCGAAGCCGGACCCCGGCTGCTCGACATGCACTGCAAAGACCTGGCCAACTTCACCAACCGCGACAGCCAGTGCGACGTGGGCGACGGCATCATGCCGTTTCCCCAGATCTTCAAGCAGCTCAAGAAAATGGGTTACCAGGGCTGCGTCAACCTGGAATACGAAATCCACGCCGACGATCCGCTGCCCGGCATGCAGCGCTCCTTCAGCTACATGCGCGGCGTGCTGGCCGGACTGGCGGCGGCGTAGCGCGATGGCGGACATTCCGGTAGGCACAAAAGGGGAGCGCCAGGTCCTGGTCACCAGCGAAGTGGCCATCAGTTTCATGGGCGTGGAGGGCGCGCGCGTGCTCGCCACGCCGCACATGATCATGTTCATGGAACGCACCTGCCGCGACACCGTGCTTCCCCTGCTCGAGCGCGGTCACGATACCGTGGGCACCCAGGTCAACGTTTCGCACCTCGCCGCCACGCCGCTTGGCATGATGGTGACATTCTCCTGCGAGGTGACCGCCGTCAACGAGCGGCGTATTCAGTTCCGCGTGGAAGCCCGCGACGAAAGAGAGAAGATCGGCGAAGGCACTCACGAACGCTTCATCGTCAACGTAGCCCGTTTCGCCACCCGCATGGCGGAAAAGAAGGCCGCTCCAAAGGGTTAGGCTCGCGACGATTTGGCGTCAGTGCTGCATCGACGGTCCCGGCGTGCCGTCGGACCAGGCGCCGGCCACCACCATGAAAATGGTCACCCGTTCTTGCGGATCGCTCGCCGCTATTACCGGAGAGCCAGGCAGGTTGGCTCCCCAGCTTTTCGCGGCATCGCCCGAAACGTAAAACATCACATGCGGGTGCCAGCTCTTGTCGTCGTCGCTCAAATATTGCTGCTTCCCCATCATGTAGACCATCGCACCCGGGGCCAGCGCGGGTAGTTCCTTCTTTTCCAATGCGGACGTAATATCGGCCAGAATCTGGGCCCTGGATTTTCCCGCCAGCACCAGTTTGGTCTTCTTTAGAAAGATGGGCAGAAAGGTCCTCGCGGCTGCCGGATTGAAGCAATGCGGGGCGCGGATCCTGGAGTTCCAGAATTCCGCGTCATCGGTCGGCTTGGCCCAGGATCTCTCGACGATGCAGACGAATCCATTCGAACCCGTCACGGCGGTAGCGTAGCCATCCCGTCGCAGCACCATCACTTCGGCTGCATCCGAAATCGAGGCCGGAGCGGCACTCCGCGCCAGCGCGATCTCAGCCTTCTGGTCCGAAATCAGGTATTGATCGAGAGGCGCCATGGCCGGATAGGGAACTTTCGCAGCTTGCGCTGTTGTGCAGGCCGGCCCAAGGAAAAGAATCGAAATAACCATCGCCACTGCGGCGGTCTCGATATTGTTCTTCCGCATAGGATTCTCCGATCGAAAGCATTTGACGCCAGGTTGCCAGCCGCTAACCGTCAGGCGGCTGCGCCACTGACAATGGTATCAGCCGCCGCGGCCAGAGCGAGGCGTCTCATGAAAACCCAACCACCACCCGCCACGCGGGCGGTCACAAGACGACTCTGGCAACAGTGAACGCTCGCCGGTCAGGCGCCCGTTTCGGCAGCCGCGGGGGGCGGGAAACACCACTGCAGCCAGGCGTTCCAGGCCTCCCGGTCGCGTTCGGCCGCCGCGGCCGCTCTCTCTCCGTAAAGGTAAAAACTGACCGACAGGTATACCTGCTCGCCCATAGGACAGGCATTCAGAACCATGGCGCCGGGGGCCGGCTCCTCCAGCAACACCAGTTCCCAGGGATGGGCTTCGTGGCTGGCGCCCTCGACCACGCCGGCTAAAGGAGGCAGGTCCGGATTTTTGGCCGCAGGCTGTCCCGCAGCCGCCCCGCGCACACCCATCGCAGAGGTGAGCGTATCCCAGCGCTCGGCAACCGGTCCGCTGCTGAGCGCCGCCAGTTGCACGATCGAGCAGGGCTGGCCCCGAAAACGGGAGAGGTACAGCCGGAGAATCCGGAAGAACGCCGGCCAGCCGGACTCCATGCCGGTGAGCTGATCGTCCCAATCGTCGGTCGCCGCGAAAAGACTGTGCACTACACGTACCACGCACGTACCGCCGGACCGCGCCTCGACCGTCCATTCCGTCGCCATGGGCGGAGCGTTCGGCCCCAGACCCTCGCTCTCCGCCGCGAATCGACGCGGCGGATCCCAGGCCGTCACCTTGGCGACCGAGTCCATGCCCGGGCCGAAAGTCGACACGATCGTCCCGCCGGCGGCTTCGTCCGAGCGGGTCGGCACGAACCACGACGAGACTCCCGGCCCGGTGGCGATCGCCTTCCAGACCTCTTCTGGTGTGCCCGGAACCTCCACTTCGACCGCGATCGAGCGGCGTCCGGACGCTTCCTTCTTTATGCTCATGATGCCTCCTTGGTTTGGGATGGGGGTTTTTGAAGCAGCGGGTGCGCCACGATCACCAGGCGGTGGTCGCGGCCTGCAGGGGCGGCCTCGTCATGGTACCGCGCGGCTAGCTTCGCTACGACGTCGGCGAGCTCGCTGGTGAAGGCGGCGCGGTCGGCCGCCGACCGGAATCGGATAGTGGTGTCGATGGAAAGGGTGGCCAGCCGCTTGCCCGTGCGTTCGGCGGCGCCCAGCAGGTCCTTCACCTCGCGCACGATGCGCGCGGCCAGCGCGATCAGGTAGCTGCCGGAGAGGCGGTCCACCGTGCGGTCGGGGTCGGCGCCGGCGGGTCCGAGCGCCCGCGGTGACACCACATACGACGCGGCCGTAGCCACCAGCCGCCGCTCTGTGAGCCCGCCCCACTGCCGTTCCTCAGCCATGCGGACGAGGCCGTGCGACTCGAGCGTCCGCAAATGGTAATTGATTTTCTGGCGGGCGATTCCGAGTCGCGCGGACAAGGTCGACGCGGAAGCTGGTTCGGCGAGTTCCGAGAGCAGGCGGCTGCGAACCGGGTCCAGGGCCACCACCGCCGCCGCTGGGTCGTCAATCACTTCTACCGCAAGCACGCTCTCGATTAGACCATTGACAAATAAGTTTGTCAATAGTTTTACGCAGCCATGCTGCGGCCCGCGGTGTTCCCGCAAAATCGCGCCGAAGGCCCGCGCTGCGCCCCGCCCTACTGCGTGGGCGCCCCGTGCCCGCCCGCCAGCAGAATCAGAGCCAGTCCGCCGCCGTAGAGGAGAAACATCAGCAGGGTCATGAGTCTCACGCGAATGTCCGCTCCTCGGTGTTCCTTCCAGATCGCCAGGCCGCAGAAGGCCGCCAGCAGCGCGCATCCCTGCACGGCGGTGAAGGCCACGGCGGGCGCAACCGGCACATCCGAGCTGGACGAGGAAGCCACGAAATTGGCCACCGCGCCGGAGGCCCACAGGGCTCCGCCCAGCATCCCGAGCAAATGCGTTTTGGGTGCTATTTTGAAGTAATCCCAGATCTCCAGGGCCTGCCCTTCCACAGGCAGGTTGAGCAGGAATATGTTAAACACGCACGTCGAAAACACCACCCCCACCGCCAGTACCATGGTGGTGGCGTACGGCCCCAAGCCCACGTCCGGATCCTGCGCCTTCTGGACCAGCGGGAAAAAGGCTGCCATGAACACGCCGCTGACGATCGCCAGAACGACGCCCTTCAGCGGGAGCCGCCGCCGCGTATCCCTGGTTTTGCCGGCTCGCGCCTGCTGCTCGCGGCGCAGGGACGCCATAGTCGCGTAAGCCATCGCCGCCAGCGCCACCGCTCCCAGCACCAGGGCGCAGCCCATGATCAGCAGCGCCATGCCGCCGACAGGTCTGCCCACCTGGCCAAGCAGGGCCCCGATTACCAGCGCCAGCCCGATGCCCACCGGAAAAGCCAACGCCATGCCCGCCACCGAAATGGAGGCCACCAGAAGCTCATTGGCGAAATTGAACAGAACCCCCGCGCCGAACGCGTACAGCCATTCCCGCTTTCCGGCATGCATCAGGTCGTCTTCAATCGAGAAGCCGTCGAATCCGAGATTGCCCACCGTGAGTCCCAATACCAAAGCCGCCAGTCCCAGGCCGATCGCGAAATCGAAGTAGTACAGCTCGAAGCGCCACTTGCCACCCATCCTCATGGTGTTGGCCCATAATCCCCAACACAGAATACTGGCGATCATCAGGATGTACGCTGCCGCGTGGGTTTGTGGGAGTATCATTTCGGTTTCGTCCCGGAAAGGTGAGCGTACAATGCTGCGCGACCGCGGGTCAACCCTTCCGAGGCGTTGGAAAGGCGCTGGGAAGGCGCTGGTCCCGCGCCCGCGAGCGTTACGGCGAGGCGGCTTCCACCCGCGGCGGTTCCCCGGGCGTCTCGACCACGTGAATGGGCCGCTCCTCGACGGAGCACGCCGGCAGCGGTTGTCCCGCGTAATAGCCCAGCCCGTAAACGAAGTCGCTCTTCAGGCCCTCCACGCAAACCTCGCCCGCGCGACTTTCGATGGCGCGCCACACCGGCCGCGCCGAGGCCATCCGGTCGGCTTCCGGCAAAGCCGCCAGCTTCACGTAAGCCGCCCCCGCGATGGCCCCCAGCGCCACCACGGCGGTCGCCGCCAGCCGCCGCTTGCGCATCTCCAGAATCCACACCGGCAGTGCCAGCGCCGCCGGTAACAGCCAGGACCAGTGAAACGACGGCCGCGGCGCCCGCCGCAAGCCTTCCTCGAGCGCCGCCGGAATCAGCGGCACGGCCATCGGTAGCACTACCAGCAACAGGGCGCAGGCCACCAGCCAGCCGCGCGCGCGGCGCGCCTCCGCCAGCCGAATCCCCATCAGGGCCGCCAGCGGCGGGCACAACGGCAGCACGTACCCCGGCAGCTTGTTCACGGAGAGGGAAAAGAACGCCAGCCCGAAGGCCGCCCAAGCCAGCAGAAATACGCGCCGCAAATCGCCCCAGCCGGACCGGTGCGCCAACAGGCCCGCCAGCGGCGTCCATGGCAGCAGCAGCCCCGCCAACACCGGCAGGTAAAACCACCACGGCTGGGGATGCCCCAGGGCATTGGTGGTGAAGCGGCCGAACTGGTGCGCCCAGGCCACCTTCACGAAGGCCGCGCCGTTGCGGTCGTAGCACAGCAGGTACCACGGCGCCGCCACCAGCACAAACACTCCCAACACGCGGGCGCGCAGCAGATCCAGAAAACTCCGCCAGCGAAGCGCCAGCGGCGCTGCCAGCACTGCCGCCACGGCGTACTTGGCCAGCACCGCCAGGCCCAGGAACGCGGCGGCCAGCGGCAGCCACCGGCGGTCGCCGCGGCCGATCCAGGGCAGCGCCAGCAGCATGGCGGCGGAGAACGTGGCGGCCAGCGGAATATCGGTCACGCCGGCGTAGCCGAAGCCCACCCAGGCGGCGCCGGTCCCCAGAATCCAGGTGGCCATGCTGGCCGCCAGGCAGCCGAACTCGCGATTCAGAATCCACCAGTAGAACGCCAGGAAGACCACCGCCAGCAGCGCCACCGGCAGCCGCGGCGCCATCTCCGGACCAGCGCCCAGCCGAAAGCCCGCCGCACTCATCCAGTACAACAGCGGCGATTTCTCAAACCACGGCCGCCCCCAAAGCCGCGGCGTCACCCAATCCCCCGACCACGCCATCTCCCGCGCGATGGCCGCATAGCGCGGCTCGTCCGGCCCCATCAGCCCCGCCGTGCTCAGCCCTTGAATGTACAGCACGTACACCGCGATCGGCGCGAGCCAGAACCATCGCGGAACTCGTCGAGGCATTTTCTCCCATTATCATATAGTGGTGGATGTCGCCTTCCTCCCGCTCACCGCTGCCGGCGTGGATCGCGCGCTGGAAATGATGGCCCGGCTCTACGCCGGCGCCATCCCCTACGACGAGGCGCACGCGCGCCAGGCCATCCAATGGTTGATCGACAACGATGCCTGCGGCGCCGCGTGGTTCATCCAATCGGGCGGCCAGATCGCCGGATACCTGGTGCTGACCATCGGTTACAGCCTGGAGTTTCACGGCCGCTACGGTTTGCTGGACGAACTCTACGTGGAGGAAGCCTTCCGCGGCCAGGGCGTCGGCGCCCAAGCCCTGGCCTTCGCCGTCGAGGTATGCCGCCTGCGCGGCCTCCAAGCCTTACGCCTGGAAGTAGGCCGCGACAATCCCCGCGCGCAAGCCCTCTACGCCCGTTCCGGCTTCCACGCCCACGACCGGGATCTCATGACCCGCTGGCTGTAGCGGGCGGAGAGCGTGTTCAAACGGAGGAGCGCAGAAAAGACGGACTGGAATACCGTATCCTCTCCGCGTTTTCTCTCCGCGCCCTCGTCGCCTGGTTTTTCTCCGTGTTTTCCCCGTGTCCTCCGCGGCTCCGTGTGAACCCGCCGCCACCCCCGCGCGTTTCTCTCCGCGCCTCCCCGTCTCGGCGGTGAGCGCGGATTTGGTGTCCGCGCCCTCGTCGCCCGGCTTTTCTCCGTGCTTTCTCGGTGCCCTCCGCGGATCCGTGTGAACTCGCCTCCCCGCGCGTTTTCCCCGCGCCTCCGCGTCTCAGCGGTGACCGCGGATTTCTCCGCCGCGCCCTCGTCGCCTGGTTTTTCTCCGTGCTTCCTCCGTGTCCTCCGCGGCTCCGTGTGAACCCGCCGCTCTCCGCGTTTTCTCTCCGCGCGCCCACGTCTCGGCGGTGAGCGCGGATTTCGCCTCCGCGGCCTCGTCGCTTGGTTTTTCTCCGTGCTTTCTCCGTGTCCTCCGTGGCTCCGTGTGAACCCGCCGCCCCTCCCGCGCATAAGCGACAATAGAACTACCGATGCTGCTGGAAATCGCCAAACTCCCCACCGCGGAGAATTCCGCCATCCGCCTCCACCCCAGCGATAACGTGGCCATCGCGCGGGTAGCGCTGGCCAAGGGGACCGGGTTGCTTGTGGGCGGCCTGCGCCTGGAAACCCGCCAGGATATTCCTGCGGGGCACAAAGTGGCGCTGGCGGAAATCCAGCCCGGCCAGATGGTGCTGCGCTACGGACAGGCCATCGGCCGCGCGCGCGGGCCCATCTCTCCCGGCGAGCACGTCCACACCCACAACCTCTCCTTCGAGGAGCTACGGCTGGAGTACGAATTTCCCCTCACCGAAGCCTCCTTGCCCGAGCCTCGCCCGGAGGGACCCAGCTTCTTCGGCTACCTCCGCCCGGATGGCCGCGTGGGCACCCGCAACTATGTCGCCGTGGTGGCCGCCAGCAATTGCGCCGCCCACACCGCCGAAGAGATCGCCCGCAGCTACCGCGACGAAGCCCTCCCGGAGAACGTGGATGGGGTGGTCTCCTTCCCGCACGGCGAAGGCTGCGGCCACTCCATGGGTCCGGATGTCGATCAACTTCGCCGCACCCTGAGCGGCGTCCTGGCCCACCCCAATGTCTTCGCCGCGGTGATTCTCGGGCTGGGCTGCGAGGTCAACCAGATCGACCATTACCTGGGCTCCGGCGCCCCCGCCGGCGAGGCGCCCACAGGCAACCTGGCCGGCCTCACCCTCCAATCGAGCGGCGGCACGCGCGGCGCCATCACCCTCGCCCGGCGCCAGATCGGGCAGTTCATCGAGCGCGCCGCAGGCGCGCGCCGCACCTCCGTGCCGGCCTCCCGAATCGTCCTGGGCCTCAATTGCGGCGGCTCGGATTCCTTTTCCGGCATCACCGCCAACCCCGCGCTGGGTTACTGTTCCGACCTGCTCAGCGAGTTGGGTGGTACCCCCGTGCTGGCCGAAACCCCCGAGATTTTCGGCGCCGAGCACCTGCTGGTGAAGCGCGCGCGCAACCGCCAGGTGGCCGAAAAATTATTGAGCTCGATCCGCGAATACAAGCGCTACCTGAATCGCTTCGAAGGCTCCTCCTTCGACGACAACCCCAGCCCTGGAAACAAGGCCGGCGGCTTGACCAACATCCTCGAAAAGTCTCTCGGCGCCGTCGCCAAGGGCGGCACCTCGCGGCTCATCGAGGTCTACGAGTACGCCCAGCGTATCTCCACCCCCGGCTTCGCCTTCATGAATACCCCGGGCTACGACCCTGTCTCGCTCACCGGTCTCGCGGCCGGCGGTTGCAATCTGATCGCCTTCACTACCGGGCGGGGCAGCGCCATCGGATTCCCCACCATCCCGGTCCTGAAGATCTCGACCAACAGCGACACCTACCGGCGCATGACCGACAACATGGACATCAACGCCGGCCGCATCGCCGAGGGCGAGCGCAGCGTCGCCGAAGTGGGCCGGGAAATCTTCGACCGCCTGCTCGAAGTGGCCTCCGGAAGCCGTACCGCCGCCGAGCGCCTGGGACACCAGGAATTCGTGCCCTGGCGCATCGGCCCGGTGCTGTGAGCGGCTCTCCTTACGGCTCCGCCGGCTACCGCGGATGCCAGCCGAAAACCAGGTAAATTACAGCCGCGGCCGTCAACGCCATCACCGCAAAAGCCAGCCGTTGGAGCGTCGCGGGGCGCATCTCTCTACTGTACCGTCAGGCTTGCGGCATTGGAAACCGAACCCGAGGCGTTCTGGACCACCACGCTGTAAGTGCGCGCGTAAGCTCCCACGTTCACCGCGATTTTGATCTGCCCGCTGTTGACGAACGTAATCGCCGATCCCGAAACGGTGATCAGCACGCCTCCCGATGTCAGCCGCACCGTCAGCCCGCTTCCGCTCACGAACCCGCTGCCGTTGATGGTCAACGTCTGGGCGGCGGCCGATCCGGTCATCGGATTGGGCGCGAGCGAAGTAATCGCCGGAGCCGCTGCCGGCGCGGTCACCTGCAGGCTGGCCTGATTCGACGCCACGCCCGCGGGATTGATCACCTGGACCGACCAGCTCTGCGCGTTGGTTCCCACGTTGATCTGCGCCAGTATCTGGGTCGCGCTGGTGATGGCGAACTGCGATGCCGGCAGGCTCACCGTGGCCGCCCCCCCGTTCAGCAGCACCTTCCAGCCCGCGCCCGGCTGAAAACCCGACCCCGTGATGGTCAGGATCTGATAACTGTTGGAGCCGGTCATGGGATTGGGACTCAGGGAAGTAATCGCCGGCGCGGCTGAGGACGCCGCCGGCGCCGCCACTTGCAGAACGGCCCCGTTGGAGACCTTTCCGTCGGGGTTCACCACCTCCACGGTCCAGTTCTGCGCCGCCGTCCCCGGGTTCACCAGCACCTGAATCTGGGTGGCGCTCACCGAGGTAATCTGCGCGCCCTGATAGGTGGCCGCCTGGGCGCCGCTGGTCAGCACCACCTTCAACTGCGCGCCCCCGGTGAAGCCGCTGCCCGCGATGGTCAGGGTTTGAGCAGATGCCGAACTGGTCATCGGATTGGGGCTCAGGACGGTGATCGCCGGGCCCGCGGCCACCGCGCCGGCGCCCCAGTTGAGCGCCAGTTCATACCCGTCCACCGAACCCCAGCCGGTCGCCAGATCGTAACCGGCCCCCGCCGCGTAGCCATTCATATGCCCGATCTCGGCAGCCGCCGCGCCGGCCGCCGAGCAATCCGGCGATCCGCCCGCGCAGGGCACTTCATTCGTTCCCGCCGTCACGTCGTGATATACCGAGGGCGCCGCCGACAGCGGATAGAATTTGACGTCCGGGTTGCCGTTGCGGCCTCCCGAATACTGATCGATCATGGCCAGGATTGCGGCGAACGAAGGCGCTGCGGCCGACGTGCCACCCACCAGGTACAGACCGCCTTCCTGCACGATCAGGTAGCCATCGTGCCCGGCCGCGCTCAAAGCCACGTCCGGCAGGTAGCGGTGGCGCCCGGTGGAACCGGGGTCCACCGTGGGCACTCCCGTGCCGGTCTGCCAGGAGGGCGTGGCGTACAGCGTGCTCACGCCTCCGGCGCCCGCCCACAACCCGTTGCCCGAAGCCCCCGCCGTGGTGTAGCTGCTCTCATTCCAGGCCACTTCCGGTATATAGCCTTTGGCCGAAGCTTCCTGCGCGTTGTTCGTGCTGTTCCAGTAAGTCGCGGCGCTGGCGTCGTTGAATTCGGTGCCGCCCACCGCCACATTGTAGGGCGTGGAGGCCAACCCGCTGACCGCGAACCCGTGGCTGGCCGGCGCGGTGGTGTTGCGGCTCCCGCTGCTCGATTCCGGCGCGTCGCACCCCGCCGAGCCGCTGTCGCCGGCTGCCACAAACACCGAGATCCCCTGGGCCGCCGCCTGCTCCCACAGGCTTTTATAAAAATCGTTGCCGGCCGTTCCCATCTCCGCTTCGCATTCGCCGAAGCTGACGCTGATGACGCCGGCGATGTTGTTATTCACCAGGAAGGCGCTGGAAAGATCGATGCCGTCGGTGGCGGTGGTGCTGGCGCTGACCACGAAAGCGATGTTGGCGCCCTTGGCCACCCCGCCCGACCATTCCACGTCCAGGTCCGCCTCGGTCTCTTCGTCGGAACTGATGATGCCCGGGTCCGTTCCGTTGACGATCACCTGCGGCGCCTTGGCCGGCAACCCGAACTGCGACCGGAAAGAGGCCACATCCGACAGCTTGAGGTTGGTCCGCCCGGCGATCCCGATGGTCTGTTCCGTGCCGTCGAAGTTGTTGTTCCACAGCCCGGCCACGTCGTAGATGGTCGCGAAATCGTAGGGCGACAAGCCGTGCCCGCCGCCCGTCAAATCGGTGATCGGAAGATCGCCCACGCCTCCCCGCCGCCGACGCCCGGCTCCCATCACGCGGTGCAGAGGCCGGCGCGGAAAATTATTCAGCGACACCACCCCCGCCACCACCGGCGCCAGCGCCCGCGGAATGGAAAGCTCCGTGGCATTGGCCACCCGCCGCTCGCCGCCCGCCTGGTAAGCGTGGATTTCGGTGTGGAAGGCCTGCTCCATCCGGCGCGCCGTGCCGCCAAATTCGATCGTCCGCCGGTTGGGCGCCACCGCCGTCACTTCGAGCCCCTGGCTCTCGAGCCACGCCGTGATGGCCGCCAGATCCTCGTCGGATGCGCCGAACCGCTCTCCGAACTCGGCCGGCGTCAGCCATTGGTGGTATTCGGCCGCGCCGGGGTCCTGTTGCGCCGCCAGAAGTTGTTCGAGCGCCGCCTCCTGTTCCGGGGAAGCGGTGAGGTGGAGCAGCGCCCGATCCATCCGCAGATCGCCCGCCACGCGGCCCGCATCGGTGGATGCCGCTACCCGCGGATGCACCGTGCCGGCCAGACGGAGCATATCCCGCGGATCGACAGGTTGCGTGATGCGCGAGCGGACCTGGGCGGTGATTCCGCCGATCCACGCGCAGGAAAGAACCAGGATCAGGCCGCGGCTGGCCCGCCGCGCCCAATTGCGTTGAAACATGGATACGCCTCCGGGGGCACCAGCCGGAGGACCTCCGGCCGTTGGTAGGAGGGAGTGACCCGCTCCACTAACTCGTATCGCCCGGAAAGGCGAAGGCTTGAGGAGTTGGAGAAGAAGTTATTTCGGCGGGTCGCTATCGGGCGGAAACGGGAACACAAAGTTTTCCAGGTCGATATCCACGGCCGGATCGACGACGATATCTTTCGAGTCCAGATTCGCCGCGGGGCCGGTGAAGCACATGCTCGCCTCAATGAACGCCGCCGGACCGGAGAAGCTCTTGCCCGGCTGCAGGAACGCCGCCGGTTCGTTGGCGACGCCCTTAGCCGCTTCGACGGGCGCGGCCGGAGGAGCGACGCTCTTGCCCGCCTCAACGGTCGCGGCCGGGCTGATGGTAACGGTCTTGCCTGCATCGATGGCGGCCGCCGGACCGATGAAGCTCTTGCCCGGCTGCAGGTACACCCCCGGATCGGTGACGCCCCTGCCCGCCTGGATGGCGACGCCCGCAACCGTGACGCCTTGCCCGCCCGCCGCCGCCATGGCCGCGAACGGCAGGAAGCTCTGGACGATGTGCAGCAGCGCCACGCGGCCATTCTCGGGTCCCACCGTCGCCCACCAGACATTCGTCAGATCCCCCAATGGCGACAGTCTGTATTGGGACGCCTCGACGGATTGGAGCAGTTCCTCCCGCTGTTCGTCCGTCAGCCCGTACATGCCCCCGAGGCTCAGATCGTCCAGCCAGAGCTTCAGCGCCAGTTGCGCCGATCCGGTCAGGAACTGGGTTGCGCAACTGGTTCCGTCGAAATCCATGATCACGGTAAAGACTTGCTGGAAAGGTAGTTGCATATCACTTCCACAAAAGGCCCGGGCTGGCTGAAGGCATTTTCCACCTGGGGATCACGCCTTGAGGACCTCGCCCTTGCGCTCGATGGCCCGCGGCGCCCACTGGCCCGGTACGAAGAAATCCTGCCACACCAGCTTGCATTCGTCAATCATGCGGATCCCGTGCTCGGAGCGCGTCAGGTTCTCCGGCGCGCTGTTGTTCGATCCGAAACTGAATTTGCACCCGGCCGCCTGGGCCATCCGGACGAAACTTGCGCTGGGCAGCTTATAGCGGTTGTTCAGCTCGATGGCGACGTGGTTGCGCACAGCCGCCTGGATCACGCGCTGGCGCCGCGCCTCGGTCCACAGACTCTCGTAATCCCGGGCAAGCTGGTCCGGCAGATAGGTCGGGTTGGCGTAGATATCGATCGGCTCGTGCTCCAGAATCCCCACCGTGCGGTCCACCAGCGTCTCCATGAACTCCTCCACATCGGTAATCGTGCCGACTTCCGCCGGGATCCACAACCGCTGGCGCTTGCCGTGGTTATCGGTCCAGGTCATCGAGTCGCTGAACACGTAATCGAAGCGCGCCACGGCTTTCCGCGAGAACATCCCGGTCCACTCACGGCCCTCAGCCTGCATGGCGATGAAGCACGGCTTCCCGGCCAGGCTGTCGGCGTATTGGGCCAGCGCCTCGTCGGTGGGCGCCGGTTGCCCCAGCCCGGCGTTGATGGCGATGCCGTACATGATGCCGTCGCGCCGCGAGCGGTCCAGCATCTGGTCCACGGTCAGCCCGCCTTTGATGTGGGTGTGGTAATCCACCATGGGGATGTTGTGGCGGCCATCGTCGATAATTTTGCGGAACAGCTCGTCGGCCACCGGCGCCGGTCCGCCGGGCGTGGCGGCGTCGTCCGGCAGGGGACGCACCCGCACGCTGCGGTAGAGTACTCGCGATCCCTCGTTGTGGCATTGCAGGGCGAAGGTGCCGTGGTCCAGGAAGCGTCCGGTTTCCGGCCCGTCCGGGATCACCGGCGGAGTCGGCTCGGTATAATCCACCAGCAGCATGCCGTTCTGCCGGATTTGCACGTTCTTGCCGCGCACCGCCACCGCCAGCTTGAACCACTGGTTGTCCCGGGCGAACGGCTTGTAGATGTTGCGCAGCCCGTAGAGTGACCCGCCCAGCTTGTGTTCGCGGTAGGCGCCCTCGCCCACATAGCTGTTATCCACCTGCACTTCGAAGCCCTTGGTGGGGAAGCCGTTCTCCTGGTAAGCCGTGTGGAAGTAGACCCCGGAATTGCACCCGGGCCGCGTCATCAGCTCCACTTCCAATTCGAAATTGCGGAAATCGGCGCCGTGAAACGGCCCGTTGTAAAACAGGTGCGAGCGTTTGCCGTCGGCGGAGAGGGCCCCATCGGCCGCCTTCCAGGATTCCTTATTCTCGCTGGGCCGCCAGCCGTTCAGGCTGTGCCCGTCAAACAGCTCCGTCCAGCCGTCATCGGCGGCCGACAAAGCCAACGCCGCCACCGTTCCAGCGAACCCGCGGCGGGTCAGTTGATATGCCACTGCTCCAGAATAGCGCGTTGACGGGAAGGCGAAATCCGCGCGGCGCGCACGCGCGGCCGCCGGGAGAAGTCGGCGCCGGGTCCGCGCGCCCGTGCCGCCGGAGGCGAACGAAACGCGCCGGCGAGGCCTGCGCGGCGAGCCAAACGATGCACCGCCGCGCCGGGCTTCCGCATCCTCGGGCGCGGTGATCGCGATCGCCCGAAACCAGTGCGCGTCGCTCGCTCTGTCGAGATCCCATCCGCCACGCCCCGGCTGCGGCCGATGCGGCGCGGTCGTGGCGCCGCGCGGGCCGCCGTCTTCAGGCGTGGCCGTAGTGTAGAAACGTGGGGAATCCGCGCAGGGTGGACCAATCCCCCGGCGGGCGCGTCTCATCGTGGGGCGTGCTAAAGCCATGTGGGGCTGATGGCCACACGGCCGCGTAACTGTAACCGCATCAAGCGGCGGTCAGCCTTGTCACGCGAAGCCGCTTCCGGCCTTTCTCGGCGTGCCACAGGTCATACTGAAGTTGCTGGTTGAGCCAGCTTTCCGCACTGGTGCCAAAGGCGATCGAAAGCCGAACCGCCATTTCCGGGCCGATGCCTGCTCGTCCGTTGAGAATGGCGGAAAGCGTCTTGCGGCTCACCCCGAGCGACCGCGAGGCCTCGGTCACGCTCAGGCCCATTGCATCGAGGCACAGTTTCCGGAGCACCTCGCCAGGGTGTGGAGGATTGTGCATTTTCATCGTCACTTCAGTGGTAGTCCTCATAGTCCACGGGTTCAATATCCTTGCCAACGCAAATGAATGTGACTCGCCGGTTGCCGCTCACTTTCACCGCCCAAGTACCTTTTCTCTTACCGCTGAGCTCATGAAGGTCCAAGCCACGAAGGTCCATGTCGCGGGGGCCCGTGGATACATTCAGCCTGCCGGGAATCAGCCGCAGGCGGTCGGCGTGCTTGGACTGAATCCCCGACCTTGATCCGGTCGTAAAGAACTTTTCGAGTCCTTTATGCCGGAAGGACTCGATCGCCACGCCGCTAGTGTAACGCAAATGGTTACATGCGGCATGCGCTTATAGCGCCGGCGCGGCGTCAGTCCGCTGGCCCCGCCTTGGGGCCCAGCCCAAACGGCGCGGAACGGCGAGCGGCCGGATCCCCGCTGGCGCGTCGATTCGCGCCCTGCCCACGCCCGGGCCGCCGGAAGAAGTCCGCGCGGCCACACGCCGCACGGGGGAAGTCCGCGCCTGGGCGCGCCCAGACGCCGGCGGAAGAAGTCCGCGCCCTTGCCCACGCGCCTTGGGGGAAGCCCGCGCGCCAACGCGCCGCCGGAAGGAATCCCCGCCCGCCCCCACGCGCCGCCGGGGGCAGTCCGCACCGGCGCCCACGCCGCCGGGGGAAGTCCGTCTATAATAAGGTTCGATCTGGAGGACCACCATGAAACGTCACTTTCCTATCGCCATGCTAGCGCTAGCCACCCTGGTTCCGCTGGCCGCCCAAGCCCCGGCGGGCTGGAAGATGCGCGTGGACCACAGCGACTCCGCGTCCGACCCTGATGCCTCGGGCGACATCAAGTTCGTCACCAGCGGATCGGGCTTCCACGCCACCAATCCGCAGGCCGCGGTCTATTGGAACCCCGCCAATACCGCGTCCGGCAATTACACCCTCAAAGGCGCCTTCACCCTGATGAAGCCCAGCGGCCACACCAACTACTACGGCCTGGTGTTTGGCGGAAGCGGACTGGACGGGCCCGACCAGAGCTATCTCTATTTCGTGGTGGCGCAGAATGGAACCTGGCTGGTCAAGGGCCGCAACGGCAACGCCACTCCGATCATTGCCAACAAGACTCCCAACGACGTGGTGAAAAAACCCGATGCCACCGGCAAATCCACCAACGCCCTGGAAGTGCGGGTGGGCGCCGACAAGGTGGATTTCGTGGTCAATGGCACGGTGGTGCACTCCGAGCCGAAGACCGGCGCCCTGGCCAAGACCGACGGCATCTACGGCATCCGCATCAACCACCTGCTGGAAGTCCAGGTGGATGGCTTCGGCGTTTCGAAATAGCGGCGGACAGGGCCGCCGCGCCGGCTACTGCTTCTTCACCGGCGGCTTATCCCCGGTAAGAGGCTGCTCTTTCAGCTTGTCGTCGTTGGACGCGTCCGCGTCGCCGCCGAACGAAATGGTGGCGTCCGCGCTGTACTTGTTATAGGCGCGGAAATCGGTTTCATTCCACACCGCAAAACGGCCCTCCCGCGAGTGCAGCTCGGAATGATACGGCAACAGGAACTGCTGCCCCGAAATTTCCGTGAAATCGTAATCCAGCCGCAGCGAGACATCGCGGATCGGAAAATCGGGCGGGATATCGTCGCAGATCAGGGTGATCCGCATGACGTTCTTGGTGTCGCGGTCGGCATACACCAGCCCGTGATATCCCACGTGGATTTCCTGCTTGGCTTCCTCCTCGCGGATGCCATAGCGGTGCTGGCTGATGCGGTACGCGAACACGTACATCACCCGCGATCCCAGGCGCGTCCAGCGCTCCCACTGGAACTCGGTCTGGGTATCCGGCTCGAAGATCTCCCGCAGGATGCTGCCGAATTCGCCGGACGACTTGGCGCCGGGTAGTTTGTCGTGCGCGATCTCCTTGGTTACCGGGGCATCGTTGATGGTCTCTACCTTGTAATTCTCCTTCTGCTCGTAGTAGGTCAGGCGCTCTACCACGCGGTCGGCCATCTGCCAGTTTCCGTTGCCGGTGGGGTCCACGTGCCGCTTGGTCTGCTGGAGGCAGATATAATTGGGCAGGTTCTTGCTGTAATCGAGCGCGTGTTCGCGGATCTCGTCCAGAATACGGGCCTGGTCTTCCTGCGAAGGCGCCGGCGGCGGACCCACGGTCGTCTGGATCTTCACGGGGGCGGCGGGCAGGCTGGCGGACGCCGCGGCCAATTCCTTGAGCGCCGCCACGGTCTTGGGCTGCGCGCCCATGTGTTGCAGTTCCGCCACCGTGGCCTCGTCCAGGCGGCTGGCGAGCTTGATCCGGGAGACCTCCTGAGCCACCTGCTTGTCGGGATAGTGGCTCGAAATGGCGGTCTTGATGAAGCTCACCAGGTCGTCCACGGATCGAGCCTGCTGAGCGCCCGCCGGCAGCGCCAGGAGCACCAGCCAGAAGCAACCCGCCAGAAGCCCGAATCGAGACCGGTTTCCACTTTCCCACACAGACCGAATCCTTGCCATCCCTTCATGGTAACGCGGCGCTCAGTCGCCGTTCCGCGCGGCGGCCGCCCCGAACGCCTGGCCGAAATCGCGGCGCACCAGGTTGAGCAGGCGCCCGGCTTCCTCGGCCGATCCCTGGCGGCACTCGCGCTCCACCATCTGGACGGTCTTCGCCAGGCTGGCCACTCCCATTCCCGCCAGGCTGCCGCGCAGCGCGTGGGCGGTGCGCGCCGCGGCGGTCCGGTCGCCATTGGCCAGCCCGTCGGCCACCTGGTCCAGCAGGCGGGTAGTATCGGTCAGAAAGGTCTCGATCAGGTCCCCCAAGTCTTCGCTTGGCAGACCCTGTTCCCGCAACTGCTGCACGAAGGCGCGGAACTCCAGGTCGGGCGTTTCCGCATGGATGGGAGCGGGCGGCTGGGAGGTGGACTTAGGCAGCCAGCGGTCGAGCTTGGCGGCCATGGCTTCGGCCGTGAACGGCTTGGTGAGGTAGTCGTCCATGCCCGCTTCCAGGCAGGCCTCCCGGTCGCCGGGCAGCGCGTTGGCGGTCACTCCGAGGATGGGGGTATGCTGGTCGGCGCCCTCCATTTCGCGAATCCGCCGGGAAGCCGTGAGGCCGTCCATTTCGGGCATCTGGCAATCCATCAGCACCGCGTCATAGCGCACTTTGCGCACCAGCTCGACGGCTTCCAGGCCATTCGCCGCGACATCCGCCAGGCAGCCCATGCGCCTCAGGATCAGGGTGGTCACCTTGCGGTTGGTGGGGTTATCCTCGGCCACCAGCACGATGGGGCGGGTGGCCCGCTCGAATGCCGCACCGGCCTCGGCCCACCGCGGCGGCTCGCGCTCCCCGGCCTCGAGGGCCTGCTCGAGGGCATCCAACAGCGCCTGGCGGCGCACCGGCTTCACCAGTACCGCGGCTACACCGGCGCCGGCCCGCGCCGCGAGGGCCCGATTGCGGTCCGGCGCCAGCAGGATCAACGGCAAAGCCGGGTCGGCTCCGGCCGCGTGCAACCCGCGGACCAGGCCCCATCCATTCACCTCCGGCAGGTAGGAATCCAGGATCGCCAGGTGGAACGGACGGCCTTCGGCGCCGGCCCGCCGCACCATTTCAAGCGCCTCGGGGGCCGAGCCGGCTTCCGTCACCTGGATGCCGCTGCGCCGCAAATAGCGCCGCAAGACTTCGCGGTTGGCCGCCTGGGGGTCCACCACCAGGACGGTTTTGCCATTCAGCGCGGAGGAGACCGGGATCGCCGGCGGGCCTGCGGGGAGCGGGAGCCGCACGGTGAACCAGAAAACGCTGCCCTCGCCCGCCTGGCTGCTCACGCCGATTTCGCCCGCCATCAGTTCCGCCAGGCGCTTGGAAATCGCCAGGCCCAGCCCGCTGCCGCCGTATCTCCGGGTGATGGAAGAATCGGCCTGCGAGAAGCGCTGGAACAGGCGGGGCAGCGCCTCCTGCGAGATTCCGATCCCGGTGTCCGTGACGGTGAATCGCAGCCGCACCCGGCCTTCCTCGTCTCCCTGGGGATCCACCCGCAGGGTCACGCTGCCCTGTTCGGTGAATTTGACGGCGTTCGAGAGCAGGTTCAGGATGATCTGGCGCAACCGCCCGGGGTCGCCCACCAGGCGCTCGGGCACCTCCTCGTCCAGCAGCACCAGCACCTCCAACCGCTTACCGCGGGCCGCCCCGGCAATCAAGTCCACCGATTCGTCCACCAGCGCGGTGAGGTCGAATTCGATGGCTTCCAGGTCCATCTGGCCGCTCTCGATTTTCGAAAAATCGAGGATGTCGTTGATCAACCCCAGCAACCCTTCGCCGGAGGTCCGGATGGCTTCGACGAACTCGTGCTGTTCCTTGGACAGGGCGGTTTCGAGCAGCAGGCTGGTCATTCCGATCACGCCGCTGAGCGGGGTGCGGATCTCGTGGCTCATCGACGCCAGAAACTGGGTTTTGGCGGCATCCGCCGAGGCCGCCTGCGAGGCCATCGATCCGGCCAGCTCGGCCGCCATCAGCAGTTCCCGGTTCACTTCGGCGGAGGACTTCTGCGCGTCCTTCAGTTCCGCCACCAGCCGCTCGTTGGTCATCAGCAGGAAGCCGAACGACCAGGAAACCAGCGCCAGCACCATGACCAGGTAATAGAAAGTGTTGATGGGGGTGGTGGCGAAGAGACCCATGACCGGCGGCCCGGTCACGGCCTGGATGCCCCGCACCAGTTGCGCCGTGGCGCCCAGGGCGAAAGTGGCGGACGTGAACACCAGGCCGAACCTGCGGCCGCGCGGCATTTCTCTCAGCAGGCTGATGGTGCACAAAGTGGCGCAGGTTCCCCAGAACAGGCAGGCAATGGCCACGCGGGCGTTCAAATTGTCCATTCCGTAACGGAAATACAGCACCGCCACCAACTCCAGCATGGCGGCCCACCGCAGCGGCCAGAACGGTTTCCACCCGCGAAAAGCGCGGATGCCGTCCAGGTACAGGACCGCAGCCAGATCGGCCACCGCGTTGGCCGCGACTAACGTCATCAGGTCGGAGATTTCCCCGCGCAGCCCGAATAGCAGCAGGCTGACCGCCCGGGCCATATTGGCGAAGGTCCAGTGAGCGAATCCCGGATAAGTCCGCCGCGTCCCCCAGATCAGTATGCCCAATAGGCTGACCATGAGAGCCGCCAGCATGGCCATAAATGCCAGCGTCCGGCTGTCCAGAACCATGTCTCACCCATCATAGCCGACGGC
>JASHSS010000820.1 GCA_030038565.1 Bryobacteraceae bacterium | reverse complement strand
CCTACGCCTGGCGGGTGACCGGCAACCCCATCTTCCCGTTTGCCAACCAGGTGTTCCGCTCGCCGTATTATGCCCCGGTGATGTCGCCCGACAGCCGTTTCAGCGAACCGCTCACCTGGCGCACGCCCTTCGACATCACCTTCGAAACCCACCGCTACTGGGAAGGGCAGGATGGCTCCATCGGCTTCCACCTTCTGCTGCTCGCCCCCCTGGTGCTGCTGGCGGCTGGCGGGTGGTGGAAATTCCGCGAGTGGACCCTGGTCTGGGCGGCTTTCGGCGGCACAGCGCTGGCCCTGGCGCTGCGGCCGAATGTGCGCTACCTCTATCCGGCCTTTCCGCTGCTCACCCTGGCGCTGGCGCTCGCGCAGGGCGCGGGGTGGCGCCAGTTGCCGGGGAAGGTCCTGGCGGGCGCGGCCCTCGCCTGCCTGGGGCTGAACCTGTGGTTCCTGCCCGCTTCCTCGTGGTATGACAAAACCTTCTGCCTCAATCCCTTGGAACGCGGCGCGGCCGGCCAATACCTGGCCGCGGAAGCCCCCGTGCGCCTGTTGGTGGACCGCCTGAACCAGCGCTACGCGGGAGAGAACGTGCTGTTCCTGGAAACCGGCGATATCGCCCAACTGCGCGCCCAGGCCTACACCGACGGTTGGCACTCGTACCGCTTCCTTCGGCAGACCATGGCTCTCGGGACGCCCTTTGACGCGTTGAATCTGGCGCGCCAACTGGCCATCCGGCATTTCATTTACCCCGATCCGTCGAGCGGGCCGCCGGTGCGCGAAGCCATGTGGAAGACCCTGATCGAGCAATGCTCAGACACCGAAACCGCCATCGGAGGCTTCCGGCTGGCCAACCTGCGGCCCTGCGCGGTTCCGGCGGCGGAAGTGCCGGGGCCGGGCGCTTACGATGACCTGGACCCGCGCATCGCCTTTTTCGGCCCCTGGTCGCACGACCCCCAGTTTCCCCAGACCGCCAACCGCTCGCTCACCTACGCGGATGCGCCCGGCGCGAGTTTCCAGTTCACGTTCCGCGGCACCGCCATCACCTGGGTCTATACCAAGGCGCTGAACCGCGGGGTCGCCGAGGTGCTGCTGGACGGCCGGCCGGCGGGTGAAGTGGACCTCTACGCGCCCCAAACCGCGTGGCAATCGCGCAGCGTTTTCCAGGCCGGCGGCTCCGGCGAACACCGGTTCGAAGTGCGTGTCCTCAACCGGCCGGACCCGCGCTCGTCGGGCAATTATGTGGACGTGGATGAGCTGATCGTGGAGTGAGTCGATGGTAGTGGAGTGATCAATGGCATCAGGCGAATGATCCCAGGCGCACCCAGGGAAGCCCGCTGGAGCCGGCCGGCGCCCCGCCGCACGCTGCCCGCCGAAACCCTGGAGCGCATCATCCGGACAGCCTTTCCCGGGCGCCGCGCGGTGTCCGCGGAAGCCCTCACGGGCGGACTGCGCAACGCCAATTTCAAAGTTGCGCTGGACGGCGCGCCGGGCGTGGTGGTGCTGCGGCTTTACGAGCACCATCCGTCGCTGGCCCGGAAGGAAGCCGACATTTTCCGGCTGCTAGCCGGCGGCGGAGTCCCCATGCCCCATTTGTTTCACGTGAAACACCATGAATCTGAAGGACTTCCGCCGTTCACCCTGGCCCGCTTCGTGGATGCTGTCACGTTCCACGACCTGAAGCAGACTGGCAATCGCGAGGCCATCGCGCAGGCGGCGCGCTCGGCGGGTGAAACCCTGGCCGCGATCGGTCGCATCCGGTTTCCGAAGGCGGGCTGGTTGGGGCCGGGGCCTGCCGTCGGGGATCCCCTCATGGAAGGCCGGGACCCCATGCCGCGCTTCGTGGACAGTTGCCTGGAACAGCCGCCGCTCGAGCGGCGTGTCCCGGCGGAGTGGCGCGCCCGCGTCCACGAGGCGCTCTGGCGCTGGGCGCCGCGGTTGGCCGCCCTGGATGACGACCCGCGCCTGGTGCATGGCGATTTCAACCGCCGCAATCTGCTGGTGCGGAGCGTGGCCGGCCGCTGGCAGGTGGTCTGTGTCCTGGACTGGGAGTTCGCGGTTGCCGGCTCGCCCCTGGCCGACGTGGGCAGCTTCCTGCGCTATGAGAAGGCCCACGCGCCGCTGGTCGAGCCGTGCTTCTCGGAGGGTTACCGCGCAGCCGGCGGCGCGCTGCCGGAAGCCTGGCGGCCGCTCGCGCAACTGTTGTCCCTGGCCGCCATCTGCGAAAGCCTGACCCACGAAGATCTGCCGGAGCCCGTCGCGCGGGAACTGCTGGAATTGCTGCGGACGCACTGCGAATCCGTCCTTTTTGGGCAAAATGCCCAAGGTTTTTACTGAAAACAAAGAAGTTAGCATCGGTTTTTGGGGCAAAATGCCCAAAATGGCGCGGGGATGGTCCATGCCCAGCCGCCCGAAATGCGCCCAATCGCCTGCGAATTGCCTCCCGCCGCGACCGGACCGCGCACTCAGAGCCGCCCCAGAGTCAGGGGGTCAAACTCGCCGCCGAAATATTTCCGGAGCGCCTCCAGGAAGATCCGGTCATCGGACGCTGCGTGGGCGAACAGGGTCATCGAGGATCGGAACTTCAGGTCATCGGGGTAGGGGAAGATCCGCCGGATCGGGCGGCCTTCCACCGAATTTACCAGGCCCGTGCACTCCCTCAGCCTCGGCCCCAGGATGGGATGGGCGAGGTAGGCTATGGCTTCGTCGCGACCGGAAATAGCAAATTCGACGGCTGTAGGACTGTTGCCCAAGCCGCGAATCTGCGGGAAGATAAACCACATCCAGTGGCTGCGCTTTTCGCCTTTGCGAAGCTCCGCGCACACCTCGTCGTAAATGGGATTCTGGGCTTCCACGAAGCGTTCGAGCTGGTAAGGATCGCCCGTCATGTTGATGCCTCTTACGCGCCTCGGGTTCGGCTCTCCGCGCTTTCCGGCGCGGCAAGCGGCGAGGCGCGCAGCAGCTTGCGCCGCGCGGTGAAGCGGTAGCGGGCCAGCGTCCAGAGCGCCTGGAAGCCATCGCTGGCGCGGATTTTCTTACCCTCGGCGATGCCGCGGGCGTTGTAGCTGATGGGGACCTCGTGGATGCGGTAGCCCAGGCGGCACAGCTTGGCCGTCACTTCGGGGCAGAACTCGAAGCGGCGGCATTCCAGGCGCAGCCGCCCGAGCGCGGACATGCGGAAGGCCTTGTAGGCGGTGGCCTCATCCGAGATGCGGGCGCCGTAGAGCAGGTTGGCGGCGGCGGTCAAAATCCAGTTGGCGATACGGTTGGCGAGCGCCATGCCGGTGGGCTGCCCGAGGAAGCGCGAGCCGTAAACCACGTCCGCCTCGCCCCGCACAATGGGCGCCAGAATGGCCGGATAATCGCCGGGATCGTACTCCAGGTCGCCATCCTGAATCACCACAATGTCGCCCGACGCCAGCTCGATCCCGGCCCGGATCGCCGTCCCTTTGCCGGCGTTGCGCGGATTGTAATGCCCCACCACCACGCCCGCGCGATGCTCCGCCGCAATGGCCTGC
>JASHSS010000819.1 GCA_030038565.1 Bryobacteraceae bacterium | reverse complement strand
AGCGCCATCTGCACGCGGCTGTGGGCGTTGATCTCGCCCTCGCCGGAGGTCTCGATGGGCAGGTAGATCATGTCTTTGTAATTCGAGACCACCGCCGATTGGGCGCCATCCGACTGCGTGGACGGCATGCATCCGAAAGGCTTCACCGACAGCACCATGTGAGCCAGGTCCTTGTTCGAGTAGTAGATGTTCTTGGCCACTTCCAGGTGCCCTTCGCCGCCGCCGGCGCGGCTGTTGTAGAAGGGATGGCCCAGGCGCTGCAACTCGTATTGGTCGGCCAGGTGATGCGCGATGCCGCCCAGGGCGTTCACGATTTTGTGGTACTCGCCCTTGAAAATGGCCTCCGCCAGTTTCAGCTTGGCCACTTTCTGGCGGTAGCCGATCTCGATTCTGGCGCGGGTTCCCAGCTTCCACAGCGGCGGCAGCACGGCGCCGTCTTCGAGTCCCTTGAAGTCCTTGTACTTCTGCACCACCTGGTGAATCATGTACATGATCCAGGTGCCGATCGCCTCTACCAGCACCTGCGCGCCCTCGCGCTGCAGGAACTCGAACATGTTGAAGTTGCCGTCGCCTTCGGTGGTCTGGGCCCAGAACTCGCCGGTGATTTTAACGATCGGTTTCACCCGCAGGCGGTCGATGTCGATCGAGTCGAACCGGTCGCGGCAGCGCTCCAGGGCGGGCACATAATCGTCGCCTTTAAGCTGGTGGACGAACTTGCCGATGTATTCGGCGGTATCCGAGAAGCCGCCCAGGTACTTCCCCATGCCCTCGTCCAGCTTCCACGGCCGCTTCTTGCGGAACACTTCGTGCAGGTAATCCATCTCCGCGTCCAGCACGCGGTCGGTTTCGCCCGGGTTCACTTCGTAGGGGCGCAGCGCGTAGGCCACCTCGTTCATCACGTCGCCGCAATTCAGCGCGTTGAGAATGCCCAGGAAGAAATCCAGGTTCATTTCCAGGCCGGCTTCGGCGTCGGATTGGCTCAGTCCGCCGGATTGCTGGAATAGCAGCACGCGGAAACCGTCGAACCCGGCGTTGCGCAGCGCCAGCCGGTATTCGGCCTCGTACATCCCGAAGCGGCACGGACCGCAGGCGCCGGCGGTGAAGAACACGTAGCGGTCGATGATTTCCTGCTTGGTCAACCCCTGCTCTTCCAGGTTTTGCAGGTACTGCACCAGGTTGCCGACGGTGAAGTAAGTCGGGTTGCACTGGCCGTTGTTTCCGAATTCCTTGCCCGTCTGGAAGGCCTTCACATTGGGAGTGGGCACGGCTTCGGCGAGGTAACCCAAGCCTTCCAGCGCGCCGTGCACCAGCTTTTCGTGTTTCCAGGTGAGACCACCGAACAGCAGCGTGGTGGAAGCCCGTTGTTCCCTGGTGAAAGGCTTCTCCACCGGTTTCTTGAAGGCGTGCGATTCGCGCCGCACGAAGCCCACCTCCCGTTCCAGGCGCGCGCGCTCTTCAGCAAGCCGTTGCTGGATCACATCTTCCAGCGCGGCGGCGGGCGAAGATCCGATCTGTACAAGGCCCCCGGTAGGGGTAGGCTTCGGTTCGATAGTCTGAGTGCTCATACTTCTCCCTCTTTCCCGGTTTGAGGGTATCTTCTCCGGTTAACCGATTGAAAGAAATAGGATTTCATCGAACGGCGTCTCATGTGGCGGAATGGGGGATTCGGCGGGTTAAGCGGTGCGCGGCGAAGCCGGGCCAACTGCGTATACGGTGTGCTTTGTGGCACATGGGCGGAACGCGGGCGATCTTTCACAAGGCGTTCGAGGGCCGCGGCAGTCAGCCGCCAGAATGGGTGCTGAGTACGCTATATGGAAACGGTTAAGGTTGGGATTCTGACGCCATTCGGTCGGCGCCCCGTATCACCGGTGTTCCGTCGGCGCTCTACCGCGCCTCATAAAACGCGTTGAAGAAGAACTTATACGAGCCGTGCGACTGGCCGCGCCACTGGGGCTTGAAGCCGAGCAGGATCACGTGGCCCTTGCCGTAAACGGCGTCGATGGCAGCGGCTTTGCCCTGGATCCGGTCGGGACCGGCCAGATAACCGCTCTCGAGCGGCGAGCGGTCGCGATTGTAACGCGCCAGCACGGTGCCCTTGAACTCCGGTCGCGTATCGAAGGCCGGGCCGCGTTCGAACATCACCGTGGTGTCGGGCAGCAGTCCGGCGGTAAGGGCGTTCTTGGAGTCCTCGATGTGTACCTTCAGCAGCGCGCCCGAACAGAAGAACTGGGTGGCCGAGAGGCCCGCCAGGGCGTTGGTCACCGGCAGCTTGAACTGGTTGATGGCGAACATGCTGGCGTTGTTGAACGTAATCAGAGTGCCGCCCTGGTTGACGAAATCCACCAGCGCCTGGACGCCTTCGTCGCCCAAACCTCCGGCGTAGCGTTCGGGAATAGTGCCGGGACGGTGGCCGTTGAGGATCTGCCCCTCCGACATATCCGGAATCACGATAGCGTCATAATGTTCCGTCAGGTGGCCGGCCAGGATATCGGCATTGTAGAGATTGGCGAACGGGTAGTGGTACTGCTCCAGAATCCAGCGCGTCCAGCCTTCGTCGATCGAGGCCACCCACGGGCGGTACAGGCCGATGCGGCGGGCTTTGATCGGTTTCGCGCCTTCGCTCCCGGCGGGCGCTCCTTCCACCGCGCGGAGTCGGTTCTCGCGCAGGATTCCATCCAGGCGGCCCTTATCCAGTCCCGTAACGGCCACGGCATCGCCCGAAAGCGACACCGTTCCCTTGGCCGCCAGAATCTGGTTGATGGCCCGGTAGCTGGCATTGGCGCTTAGGTCGAAGGGCGCGGCCAAGCCGGTAATCTCCTTCACCGAACGCAGGGAATCGAGGTACTGCTTGCTGGGCGGCGTGGTCACCGCGCGGACTTCCACGCCCATCTGGTAGGGCAGGGTCCAACCGGTAACATCGTAAGGGCGCTGGGTTAGCGTGGGGTAGACTTGCGGTTCGAAGAGTTCTTTCACCAGGCCGGCGAACGGCTGGTTCATGAGAATCACCCAGGCATCCGGGTCAGACGCCTGGTGCACCTCAATGCCCTGCAACATCAGTTTCTCCAGCAGCACCGCGGCGGTGGGAGCGTCGTGCTGCTGGCGCGGAATCTCGTAAGCGTAAGGAGGCTCCTTTTCGAACTTCTCGATGGTGTCGCGGGCCGCGCGGTACTTGTTGTAGATCATCTGCTCGCGATATTTCACCGAGAGATCCAGCACCGCCATATCGGCGCCGTACATGTATTTGCAGGCATCCGAAAGCCGCCACCAGCCGCCCTTCCAGGGACTGGCATAGAGCATCTCGGTACCCAGGCCCTGGCGCACGGCGGGGAATTCGTCCACCGTGTAGAAGTGCGGCGTGGCGTAGCGGTAGAGGGCGGTTTCGGTGAAGAAGGAAATGGTGTGGCGGAAGTTGCCGACGTTATCGAGATAGCCGGGGTACCACACGTCGAAGGTTTCCTGGTGCATGGAGCCGGGCAGCCCGTGGTCGTCCAGGTATTCGGCGATGGTGGTGCCGATAAGGCTGAGCCAGCGCAGCATCAGCGGGTGCATGTTGCCGGAAATCGGATCGGCGAAAGGCGGCAGATAGATGCGCCCCGGGAACGGCGCGGTCTGGTGCTGGGTGTAGAAAATCAGCGGCTCGGTTTCGAGCGTGGCCTTGATGATCTCGCGGCTCTCCAGCATGTTGAGCATGTAGCCATCGCGGTTGTTATCGTGCCCGACGTACTTCTGCCACAGGAACGGCAGCGGGCTGACTTCGTAAGCTGTTCCGAGATTATCGCGGTACCAGTTGGCGACCATGCTCTGGCCATCCGGGTTAATGGAAAACCACAGTTCGACGATCAGGTTCTGGCGGATGGCTTTGAACTCCGGGTCCTCGCTGGCGACGAGGTCGTAGCCCAGTTGGATGGTGTGCTGGTGGTTGGCCACTTCACTGGCGTGCAGGCCGCCATCGATGTGGATGAACGGCTTGAGATCGTGGGCCAGCGTGCGGGCCTGCTCCTCGCTGACGCCGCGGGCCAGCGCCAGGCGACGCGAGACTTCTTTGTAATGCTCCAGTTGCGCCAGGTTCTCGGGATTGGAGATGAAGCACATCCAGAACTCGCGGCCGTCGCTGGTCTTGCCCACGTCCACCAGCTTGATGCGGTTGGAGGCCGCCGCTAACTTGCGGAAGTAAGCCAGCGATTCCTCGTAATTGGCGAGGTGGAAATCGGCGCCCGGCTTGTAACCCAGAACCGATTCGGGAGTAGGAATCTGGGCCCAGGCGGCCGCGGCAGTTAGTAAGAGGAGGGTTAGTCTCAAGGATTTTCTCACGGCAGCACCGCCAGTTTGTATTGGTCCAGCAGGTCGTCGATCCGAGCGGCGCTGAAATCGCGCGTGCGGAGATCCACCGCGAAGCGGAGCAACTGCGCCGACCAGGCGGCGTCGTTGCGGGCCAGGGCGGCGTCTTCCACCTGCGCGCGGAGATCGTCGAGGAGCGGCAGGCGATCGCGCTGGAAGGCGTCCAGAGCGGCTTCCAGGGTCTTGCCCTGTTCGGCAGCCGCGGGACCGCGAGCCGTAAAGTAGGCGCGGTTGCGGTCCAGGAGTGCGCCCAGCTGGCTCCGAACCGATTCAGCCTCCCTGCGCCAGGCGGCCTGCTGCGCATTGCCGCCCCCGCCGCCGCCTCTGCCGCCGCGCCCCCCGCGGCCTGTGCCGCCTTCGGAAGGTTCTGCCATGGCGGATGAGTAATACAGCGCGTTGAACAGGAATTTATAAGTGCCGTGCGATTGGCCGCGCCATTGCGGCCGGAATCCGAGTAAGATGATGTGGCCCTGGCCGTAATCGGCATCCAGGGCGGCGGCCTTTCCCTCGATGCGGTCGGCGCCGAGCAGAAAGCCGCTCAGCAGGGGATTGCGGTCGCGGGGATAAATGGCCAGTATCCGGCCGCGGAAATTCGGGCGGGTCTCGAAGACCGGGTTGCGCTCGAACATGACTGCCGGGGTGGCCGGCAGGCCCGCGTTCACGGGGTGGTTGGGATTCTGCAACTCGACTTTCAGCAGCGAGCCGGAGCAGAAAAACTGGTTGGAGTTCAATCCGGCCACGGCGTTGGTGACCGCCAGGTTGAATTGCTCGATAGCGAACAGGCTGGCATTTCCTAGTGCGACCAGGGTGCCCCCCTGGGTGACGAATTCACGCAGCGCATCGGCGCCGGTTTCGCCGATGCCGCCGGCATACTGGCCGGGAACGCTGCCGGGCGCCATTCCATCCATGATCTGGCGCGCGGCGGCTTCGGCGAAGATGATGGTGTCATAGTGTTCGCGCAGGTGGCCGGCCTGGATATCGGAATTGTGCAGCCGGGTGTGGGGGAAGCGGAATTGTTCCAGGAGCCAGCGCGTCCAGCCCTCGTCGATGTTGCCGCTCCAGGGTTCGTAGATCGCGAGGCGCGGTTTCTTCACCGGCCAGGCCGCCGGAGCTTCCCTCAGCGAGGTGGCGTCCACGCCGTCCTTTT
>JASHSS010000818.1 GCA_030038565.1 Bryobacteraceae bacterium | reverse complement strand
CGTAGGCGAGCGCAGGCGCGACCCCTTCTGACGTTCCGTTGGTGAACGCTTTTCGGTTATGGCATGGTCACCCCGACAGCGGCAGAGCGGTCGCTCTCATTGCCCGATTGATCGATGGCGCTGACGGCGTAGCGGTAGGTCCGGCCGGCTTCCACAGCGTGGTCGGAATAGCTGGGAATTCCGGAGATTTCGGCGATGCGCTCGAACGGGCCCGTGCCCACGGCGCGATACAGGCGATAGCCCGCGAGGTCGGGCTCGGTGTTCGGCTGCCAGGTGATTTCAACCGAGCCGGGCGCCAGGGTGACCAGCAGGCCGGTGGGCGCGGCCGGTGGGAATTCATCCTTGGGCGTGAGGTCCTGTTGGTTGGAGGGTTCGCTTTCGGCTTCCTTGCCGCCCGCCAGTTTGACGATCCGCTGCACCTCCCAAACGTAGCGTTTACCGAATTCGGCGGTGGTGTCGATCCAGGACTCATCCTGCACATCCGCCATGCGGGCGAATCCGGATTCGCCGGGGCCCTGGCGCCAGACGCGAAAATCGCCCGGCGGGCCGGTCCACGTGACGCGCACACCCTTGGCGGTGGCTACGGGTTTTTCGAGTTGAGGCGGCTCCGGCGGTGGCGCCACGTTGACCGTCGCGAAGTTCGACCAGCCGGCATCTTTGCCGTTAGCCCCGATGGCGCGCGCGGCCAGCAGGATTTCCTTGCCCGCCCAGGCAGCCGCCGGAATCTCGTACCGGGCGTAGCCGCCCTGCACGTTCCTGGGCGGGAACTCCGTGGTCTGGGCCAGCCATTTCTCGCGGTCGAACGGGTCGATCGAGGGGCCGGCATGCAGTTCGAACCGGAGCGCCGTGGTGATGGGGATTCCCTCGGTAGTGCGGGTGGGCACGGCGAATTGCGCGATGATGGTGGAACCGCGCTGGACGGCCGCGAGATCGTTAATCCGCGAGGGAAGGTTGGCTCGCGGAGGCATCGGGTCGCCCACGTGGCCGCAGGCGCCGGTCCCCAGGGCTGCCGCCGCGACGAGGGCGGGGAAGAATGGGCGTATCAAAGTTCAGGGTGGCGTCCCAGGGCCGGATTTGTCAACCGGGCGGGCATCCAGCCAATCCAGCGGGCAAGGCTATCATGAACCTATGCCCAAGATCACCAGAATCGAGGCCTTCCAGGTGGACCTGCCCTTGCACGAAGGCAGTTACCGGTGGTCCGGCGGCAATTCCGTAGAGGTCTTTGATTCCACGGTGGTGGCGGTCCACACGGCGGAGGGGATCAGCGGCTACGGCGAAATCTGCCCGCTGGGGCCGGCGTACCTGCCGGCTTACGCGGAAGGCGCGCGGACGGGGATCGCACGGCTTGCGCCGCATCTGATCGGGTGCGATGCCACCGAACTCGGGGTGCTGAATGGCCGTATGGACGCGGCGCTTCGAGGCCACCCGTATGTGAAATCGGCGCTGGATGTGGCGTGTTGGGACATCCTGGGGAAGGTGGCAGGATTGCCGGCGGCCACCCTGCTGGGCGGATGCTACGGAGACTCGTTCCCGTTGTACCGGGCGATTTCGCAGGACCTTCCGCAGCGCATGGCGGAGAAGGTGGCGCATTACCGCTCCGAAGGGTATAGCAAGTTCCAGCTCAAGGTGGGGGGCGATCCAGATACCGATATCGAGCGCATTCGGGAAGCCGCCCGGAAGCTCGAAAGAGGGGACGTGCTCGTCGCGGACGCCAACACCGGATGGACCCAGCACCAGGCCCTGCGCGTGGCGGACGCGGTGCGCGACGTGGATGTATATATCGAGCAGCCCTGCGCCAGCTACCAGGAATGCCTGGCCGTCCGGCGGCACACCAACCGGCCGTTTGTCCTGGATGAAGTCGTGGATAGCCTGGGGATGGTTGCCGAGGGAATCCGGGATCAGGCCATGGATGTCATTAACCTGAAGATTTCGAAAGTCGGGGGCCTCACGAAGGCGCGGCAGATCCGCGATTTCTGCGTGTCGATGGGGATTGCCCTGACCATCGAAGATACCTGGGGCGGGGATATCGCCACGGCGGCCATCGCGCACCTGGCCCACAGCACCCCGCCCGATTATCTCTTCACCACCACGGACTTCAACAGTTATGTGACGGTCAGCATCGCGGAAGGGGCGCCGCGCCGTAAGGACGGCCGGATGACCGCGGGGAAGGCCCCCGGGCTGGGGATTGAGCCTCGCTGGGAGGTGCTGGGAAAGCCGGTGGTGTCGATCGGGTAGTGCGATCATGCGATCATAGGAAATAGCCAATGTCCGAGCCAGCCACCAAGGATGATATCGAGCGCTTGATTACGCTGATGCAGGACAATCTCGCCAGGATTGAGCAACGGTTTGACGAAGTGAATATGCGTTTCGATTCGCAACAAGCCCGCCTGGAACGCCACGCAGGTCTCTTGCAGACCGGAAGCCGCTGGACGGCCAGAACCAACGAGTGGGCCGAAAAGATCGACCGCGCGCTGGCGGAGAAGGACCGTCAGATTGCGAATCTTTCGGAGCGGCTCCGCAAACTCGAGGAGAACCGGTAAGCCGACCCAAACCGGTCTCTCGAATGCCTCAGTCCTCGTCCCCGCCGGGACACTCCAGGGCCGGATTGACCGGCCCGATGCCTCCTACCGATGATTCCCGCTGCACCCGGCGCCGCTCCGTGCGCGCCGAGCGTATGAGCATCGCGGCGGTATAGAGCACCACCACCACCACCAGCCATCGTACGTACTCGAGCGGTAGCGATTTCACCAGGTAGGCCGCCAGCAGGACGCCCGGAACGCCGCCCAGGCTCAGGCCCAAAGCGGCCTTCAGGTTGTAGCGGCGCGTGCGGATAAAGCGCGCGCTGCCCACCGGCATGAGAAAGGCGCACGATCCCATCATGATGGGGAAGGCGGCCTTCGGATTCATCCCCATCAGGGCGATCAGCACCATGCAAGGCGCATACAGGCCAATGCCGAGGGTCATCAGGGCGCCCAGAACGGCGTTGCCGGCCACCGCGATGATAAGCTTCAGGCCCGTCAGGCCCAGGGCATTGCCTCCGCCGGGAAGCCACTGGAGTTGGGAGAGGGTCATCAGAATGGCGGCGGCAATCAATACCGAGCCCATGCCGATCTGTATTTTGCGGCGGGGCCAGTGGCTGACGACTCCCGCGCCCAGCCACGCGCCGAGGGCCGAAGCCGCCAGCATCAGCACCAGCGTGAGAGCATCCACCTGAACCACCGCGATGTAGATAAATGCTTCGACCACCGTGGGCGCCGTGTGGCCCACGTTCATGGTGCCGGGGATCTGCTCGTCGGGAACCAGGCCCGCGAGCTTGAATGCCGAACTGGTGGTGGCGAAGGAACCGATGCCGAGGGTATCGAGGAAATTAGTGCCGAAACCGATGGCGATTTCCAGCAGGCTGGGCCAGGTTCGCGGCGCAACTCCCTCCGCCGGCAGCCGGTTGCGCCGCTCGCGGGCGATCGCCAGAATCCAAATCAGGGCATAGCCCACGGTAACGATCGCAAGGACGACCAGTAAGGCGTCTGTCATAAGGGGGAGTCTCCGAGTGAAGGGTAAGGGCGTGCGGCGCGCCATCGATGGCCGGGTTGGCGGGGCAGGGCACGCGGTGTCGAGGGTCTGGGGCGCGGCGCCGGCATAAAGGCTACTTCTTGGGGGACCGCGGCGCCAGGTCGGTTTTGGCGCGGCCGGCGGCGTCCGAATCCGGATACAAACGGACCAGGTCGCGCAGCACCTGGGTGGATTGCGCGCGCTGGCCCTCCTTCTTCAAGGCCTGGGCTTTGAGGTACAGGGCATCCGGCGCTTTGGCGCTCTGGGGATACTGGGTGGCCACGGTGTCAAAGGCCTGGATGGCGTGATCTGTGTTGCCTTGCTGGAGCATGATTTCGCCGATGTGAAATTGCGCGCCGGCTGCCGTTTCCGTGTCTCCAAAAAACTTCAGATAATCACTGTACTCCTGGAGGGCCAGGTCGAGCTTGCCCGAAACCTGATCGTTGGTGGCGTTTTGGTAGAGACCCTGCGCGGTTACGCCCGGAGGGGGCCCGCCGGCAGTTTGGGAGCCGGGCGGCGGCGGGGGGCCTGCCTGGAGAACTTTGACCACGTTGGCCAGATCCACCAGTTGCTGCTCCAGGCGGCCCAGCCGGGAGTTCATGTCGCCGATGTTCTCCTGGGCGGCCGAAAACGACGCGATCATCTGGTCAATCTTGGCATTCAGAGCGGCCACCGGTACGGCCACCTTCTGTTCCTCCTGGCTGAGTTGGCCGGCCATGGTCTTGGTGGCCACCGCGTTATCGGCGCGAATCTGGGTAACCGTGTCCAGAGCCTGCTGCAAGAGCGCTCCTTGGGCGCCCAGTTTCTGATCCACGGCGGATTGCCAGGTGGTTAGCGCAGTTTGCAAAGTACGCAACTGGTCGGCGAGTACGGCGACCTGCCGCTGCAACTCAATGACGTCTTTATCGGCGGCGGAAGCCGCGGCCGGAGAGCCCAGGACGGACGCACAGAGCCAGACCAGCGCGCCAGAGAAGCGGACCCCAGTGGAGTAGTTCACAAATCCTCCATTTCCCACAAGCATAGCGCGAAGGGTGCGAATCGCGGGCGGGCTCCGCCGGCGGATCGCGGGCGGGTTGTGCCAGGCCGATCGGCGGCTTACGCCGATAATGAAAGGTAATTGCTTACTGCCGCGGAGGTTCACGAGCCGAAACACGACAGGCACTCCACAGCCCGCACGGCCGCGGTGGTGTGTGCCGGCTTCTGCGCCTTTCTGACGCTCTTCGCACCACAGCCTCTGTTGCCGCTGCTGGCGACGCAGTTTGCCGCTTCGGCGGCCAGGGTCAGCCTGGTGGTAACGGCCTCCACCGTGGCGGTGGCGCTGGCCGGGCCGCTCGCCGGGATGCTGGGCGACCGCCTGGGGCGCAAGCGCGTGATCGTGCCGGCGGCCTTTTTGTTAGTCCTGCCCACGGTGCTGGCAGCCACTTCGCAAAACCTCGCGCAGTTAATCTTCTGGCGCTTCTGGCAGGGCGTATTTACGCCCGGGATTTTCGTGATCACCATCGCCTATATCAATGAGGAGTGGGAAAGCGGCGGCGGCGCGGCCGTGGCGGCCTATGTGACCGGCACGGTGGTGGGGGGATTCTGCGGCCGCATGGTGGCCGGAACGGTGGCCGCGCACTCCTCCTGGCGGTGGTCGTTCGTGGCGCTGGGGCTGCTGAACGCGCTGGGCGGCGTCGCGATCTGGGCGTGGCTTCCGGCGGGACGGCGGTTCGTGCGCGCGCGCCGCGGCTCGTCCACCTTCCGGCCCATGCTGCGGCACCTCCGCAATCCGCAATTGCTGGCTACTTACGCGGTAGCCTTTTGCGTGATGTTCACCCTGCTGGCCACATTCACCTACATCAATTTCTACCTGGCCGCACCGCCGTTCCGCCTCACGACGCAAGCACTGGCGCTGTTATTCGTGGTGTACCTGGTGGGCGCGGTGATCACGCCGGTGGCGGGGAGGTCGATCGACCGCCTGGGCCATCGCGCGGCGGTGCTGCTGGCGTTCGCGGGCGGCATCCTGGGAATCGTCCTGACGTTGGTACACCGCATGCCCGTGGTGATGGCCGGGCTGGCGCTCTGCTGCACGGGAGTGTTCATCGGCAATGCGGCGGGGGCGAGTTACGTGGGCAAGGTGGCGCGTGAGGCGCGGGCCGCGGCGGTGGGCCTGTATGTGACCTTCTATTACACTGGCGGCAGTTTCGGCTCGGCCGCGCCGGGTCCGTTCTGGAGCCGTGGAGGATGGCCGGCCTGCGTGACCCTGATCATAGCCGTGCAGCTGACCACCATCGTTCTGGCGGCGGTCTTCTGGAAGCCGGCGCCGGAAACCGCAGGCTCGCCGGCGGCCGTACCGGCAGGCGATTGACCCGGAGGCACTCTGACGCGGGGGACGACCGGTGAGGTCCAAAGGGCGTTCGCGCGAAGGCCTTATCCTAAATCGGGCAGCCGGCGCACAGGGCCCTCGGGCCTCGCCGCGACTAACTACCGGGTCAGTCTATTCCCTCCACGTGCCTAACAAGCGGCCCACGAGCACCAGTTGCCCGAGGTGGTAGGAGTTGTGGTCGGCGATCAGCAAGGCTTCGCGCAGAAGGGTCTGGCCGTCGCCCCAGGGAAATTTGCGGTAGAGATCGGCCGCGGGATCGCGCACCATGGCGAGAAACTCGGCCAGGTCGTCGTGGAAGGCGCGCAGCGAGGCGCGCCATTGGGCTTCCCCTTCCGGAGCGGGCGATGCGGGCCAGTAGCCCGACGGCCAATCGGGCGATTTGTAGTCCGCCGACTGGCAGAAACGCAGGATGTCGTTCTGCGCGATGCGCATGTGCTCCAGGAGTTCCCACGCGGAGTGCGGCGCGCCGGAGGGGCGCTCGCCGGCGCGGCTGAAAGGGAGGGAGCGGGTGGCCTGGTCGAAGGTGGCGTGGGCGTGACCGCCCTCCAACAATTGGACCAGGTGCTCGCGCAGGGGGTCGTGGTGAGGCATGACCGGCAATCTCCTGCCCCAGTCTGACATATCCGCGCGATTTGTTGTAGACTCCAGAGTTACAAGCGTCATGACCAATACTGAAGTTCGCGCTCGCATCGAGGAAATCGGGATTGTTCCGGCGATTCGGGTGTCCTCGCCGGATGACGCGCTGTTCGCGGCCGAGGCCATCGCCGCCGCCGGCATCCCAATTGTGGAACTGACCATGACCGTGCCGGGAGCCATCGATGTCATCGCCTGCCTCAGGCGGCAGTATCCGGATGTTATCGTGGGCGCCGGTACGGTTCACGACCTCGATACGGCCGGCCGGTGTCTGGATGCCGGGGCGCAGTTTCTAACCAGCACCGGGCTGGACCGGGCTATTGTCGAGTTCGCCCTGAAAGCCAAGGTGCTGGTCTTCCCCGGAGTCCTCACGCCTACGGAGGTTCTGTCCGCGGGGAAGACGGGCTGCGACATGGTGAAGATTTTTCCCTGCTCGCAGGTGGGTGGGGCCAGTTATATCCGCGCGTTGCGGGCGCCTTTTCCAAACATGCGCTTTATCGCCTCGGGAGGGGTCAACCAGACCACCGCTGCGGAGTTCATCCTCTCGGGGGCGGCGGCTTTGGGAGTGGGCGGCGAACTGATCCCACACAGGGCCATTGAGCACCGCGAGCGGAACTGGATTCGCGAGCTGGCGCGGCGCTTCATGGGGCTGGTGGCGGAGGCGCGCCAGCAAACCGTAGGGTAAGGCCGTCCGGGCCGCGCGGACGGCTACCCCTGCTGCAACCAGGCGCGGCGCCTGAGCCGCATGGCGACGAAGAGGACCGCGAACCCGGCTGCCAGGCCCACCGACGCTCCCAATCCGAGACGCTCGGGTTGCACCGAGGCGTAGCGCAGTGTGATCAGGCAGTTCACCAGCAGCGGGAGAAATGCGGCCAACAGGGGCGGCCAGCGGCGATCCAGGGCGAACAGGGAGCGGGAGGCGATCTCCAGAAGCGTCCATCCCACCACTGCCGGCCCCATTCCCAGAAACACGGCCGAAACCAGACGCGTGGAATCGGCGGTGAAGTTGCCGTGTTGAAAAAGCAGCGCGATAGCCGGCCGCCGGAAGGCCAGCGCAAATGCGCAGCCGGCCACCACCGCCAAGGCCGCCACCGCCACGGTGCGGTCGATCAGCCGGAAGGCCTGGCGCAGCCGGAAGACACTGCGCAGCCGCGCGATCTCCGGCAGGAGCGAGTTAGTAATGGGATTCACCAGCAGGGCCATGGGCACCGACACGCCGCGCATGCAATAATCCAACGCCGCCGCCATACCAGGGCCGGTGTGGGTGGCATAGGCGCGGGTGAAGACGGTGTTTAATCCGAGTCCCATCGCGTACATCCCGAAAAACGCGGGACGCGTGAGGATCTCGCGCCAGTGAACTTCCGGCCGGTCGCCCTCCTCCACTGGCGTCAGGCTGGAGCGCGAGGCTGTCCACACCACTACCAGTTGCGCGCAGGCTCCTGCGGTGTAGCCGAGCGAGAAGGCGTAGACTCCCAGGAGGCGCCACAGGGTCAGGGCGGCCAGCACGGTAAAGAGATTCAGGGCCGCTCCGTAGTACGCCGTGGGGCCGAAGCGGCGCTCGGTGTAGAGCAGCGCACAGTAAATGGCCGAGGTACCCGTGGCTACCGCAGAGAATGCCAGGATCCGCAGATTCGTCACGGCCGCCGGAAACCAGGCCGGATCCAGGCCCGGCGCCAGAAGGTGCATCAGCCAGGGCGCGGCGACAATCAGGCCGACGCCGATGGCCGAGAACAACCACAACAGGCAACTGCGCAATTTCAGGAACAGCGCCGTGCGGCGGCTGCCGTGAAGGGCAGTCAGCAGGGGTACGAACGCAAACACCACGCTGTTGAGCAGCACGGGGTTCAGCGTGTCCACCGGGCCGATGGCCACCGCCAGCGAATCCGCCAGGCTATGGGTGCCCAACAGATAAGCCGTGACAGCCACGCGGGCGAAACCCAGCAGATTGCCCACCAGCACTCCCACCACGATGACCAGGCCGCCGCGGACCAGCGGGCTGCCCGAGATGCGCAGGTACAGCCGCGAAGCGTTTCCGGCCAGGGCCGCGGCTGGGTGCGGGTTGTTCAGTCGAACCTCGGTGACTCGGGCCAAGGCCTAAGCCGTAAGGGCGCCGGCTCCCCGCGCGGCTTCGAGCGCGGCTTCATAATCGGGGTGGTCGGCGACTTCCTTGACGTACTCGGCGTAGCGAATCTTATTTTGCGGGTCGAGCACGAAAATCGCCCGGCTCTCAATCCGCAGTTCTTTGATCAGCGTGCCGTAATTGGAGCCGAACGAGCCCTCCCGGTGGTCGGAGAGCATTTTCACCTTATCCACTCCGAAAGCTCCGCACCAGCGCTTCTGGGCGAACGGCAGATCCATGCTGACGGTGAAGATTTCGACGCCCGTCAGCTTGGCGGCTTCTTCGTTGAAGCGCTTGGTCTGGGCGTCGCAAACCGGCGTATCGAGCGAAGGCACCACGCTGATGATACGCACCTGGCTGCCGGTGTCTTTGAGCGTAACGGACTTCAGGCCGTTGTCCACCAGTTGGAAATCGGGGGCTTCGTCGCCGGCGTGCAATTCCGGGCCGATCAAGGTCAAGGGGTTGCCTCTCAGGGTTGTCGCTCCTGGTCTTTCCATTACTCCTCCTGTTTTGTTCGGGTGAAGCTTTATTGTAGCAACTCAGGGTTGGTGGGACGGGCTTATAGCCCGTTCAACCCCCGCGCGTGCGACGAGGAGCGCCCGCCGCTCACCTCCCCGCCGCGCCAGCGGACCCCTGCGATGGTAACCGGATTCGGCCTCCCACCCCCGCGTCCGAGGATGCACCCCGGACAGCGTTGCCGGGCGTGCCCGATACCACCTGCCGCGGCCCAAAGCGCCTGCTGTACGATTCGGTCCGTCCAACTTCCCGCG
Organism: Bryobacteraceae bacterium; assembly: GCA_030038565.1. Classification (GTDB taxonomy): domain Bacteria; phylum Acidobacteriota; class Terriglobia; order Bryobacterales; family Bryobacteraceae; genus JOPF133. The sequence goes on along the minus strand of JASHSS010000818.1, from coordinate 5,481 downwards.
TTCAACACGCCTGGACAGCGCTGCCGGGCGCGCCCGATCTCACCTGCTGCGGCCCAGCGCACTCTTGGGTGGGACGAGCTTCAGCCTGTTCCGTCCGGCGAGGGCCTGCCCAAGCTATAGCAACTTTTCCAGCCCGGCGGCAGTGGTAACCGGCAACTGGCAGGTATAGTCCCGGCAGACATAGGCGGCTGGCTGCCCGTCCACGGTTTCCATGGCGGCGATGGCCGGCGCGCCGGCGGCGAAAAACGCGCGGCTTTCCGGGCCGTCCAGCAGCAGCACGGACGCGTGGGGCAGAAAGTGGACCTGTACCGCGTGAAGTAACGCGTGGGTGGCTGGCGAGTTCGGTCCTCCTACGATGACAATCTGGCGCCCGCCGGCCAGCACCCGTTCGCCGGCGCACAGCATCTGCGGCAGGGCTGCCGGCGCGGCCAGCAGGCGAGGGGTGAAGGCGGCCAGGGTGCGGCGGGCGGCTTCCCGCAGATCGGCGCGGTTGGTGAGACCGGCCAGGCGCAGCAGGTTCAAGGCGGCCACGGAATTACCCGAAGGCTCGGCGCCGTCGTAGTCCTCCTTCAATCGCATCACCAGGCTGGAGTCGCCTTCGGCAGAGCTGAAGAACCCGCCGTGGGAGCCGTCTTCGAAACGCTGGCGCTGCTCTGCCGTCAGGCGCAGGGCGAGATCCAGGTGCCGCCGGTCGAATTGGCGCTCATAGAGATCCAGAAGCGCCTGGGCGAATAGGGCATAATCGTCCAGGAAACCGGGGATGGCCGAATCGCCCTGCCGATAGCGACGCAGCAGGATGCCGGTTTCCGGGTCGAACTGGCGCACCGACAGGAAGTCGGCCGCCCGGCGCGCGGCGGCGGCGTAGCGCGGCTCATCCAGAACCGCTCCGGCCAGAGCCAGGGCCGAAATCATGAGGCCGTTCCAGGCGGTCAGAACCTTGTCGTCGAGGTGGGGCCGGACGCGCCTGGCGCGCGCCTCCAGAAGGATTCCGGAGGCGCGCTCCAAGGCCTCTCGAACCTCCGCCTGGGGGCGGCCAAACTGGCGGGCGGTCTCTTCCAGGGTGACCGCCTGATACAGGATGTTGCGGCCGGAAAACTCCTGATGCGGATCGTGGGCCACGTTTCCACCGTCGGCCACGCCGTAGCGGAAGCAAAACCACTCCGCCACCGGCTCTTCCAAGAGGTCGCGGATCTCTTCTGCCGTCCAGATGTAGAACGCGCCCTCGCCCTTGACGGTGGGATCCTCAGGGTCGATGACGCTGTCGGCATCCTCGGCGGAGTAAAAGGCGCCCTCCGGGCCGGTCATGTCGCGCAGCACGTAATCCAGCGTGCGGCGGGCGGTTTCGGCGTACTGGGCCTCGCCGGTGATCTGAAAGGCCTCCAGGTATGAGATGGCGAGCTGGGCCTGGTCGTAGAGCATCTTTTCGAAATGCGGAACGAACCAGCGCTCATCCACGGAATAGCGGTGAAAGCCGCCGCCGAGTTGATCGTGCATGCCGCCCTTGGCCATTTCGCGGAGGGTCAGGAGCGTCATATCGAGGGCTTCGCGGTTGCGGGTTCGGTCCCAGTAGCGCAGCAGGAAATTGAAGACCGCCGGCCGGGGAAACTTCGGCGCGCCGCCAAAGCCGCCCATCTGGGTGTCGAAGGTGCGGCGGAAGACGAAGAAGCCATGCTCCAGAAGGGCTTGATCGACGGGACCCGAGTGCCCCGGTTCCACGGCCGCCTGTTGTTCCAATTGCGCCACCACCTCGCGCGCGGAGTCCAGAATGCGCTCGCGGTCGGTGCGCCAGGCCTCGGCGATCTGCGTCAGCACCGAGCGAAAGCCTGGATGCCCATAACGGTTCTCGGGTGGAAAATACGTGCCGCCGAAGAAGGGCTGCAACTCCGGCGTAAGCCACACGGACATCGGCCAGCCGCCCCCGCCGGTGGTGGCCTGCACGAAAGCCATGTAGATGCGATCGACGTCCGGGCGCTCCTCACGGTCCACTTTGACGGCCACGTAATTGCGGTTCAGCAGCTCCGCGATGGGCTGGTTTTCAAACGACTCGCGCTCCATGACGTGGCACCAGTGGCAGGTGGAATACCCGATGGAAAGGAAAATCGGCTTGTTTTCGCCGCGGGCTCGGGCGAAGGCCTCTTCACCCCAGGGGTACCAGTCCACGGGATTGTGAGAATGTTGCAGCAGGTATGGACTTTTTTCGCGTTCCAGCCGATTGATAGGCATGAGCATTGGATGCCGGCTCAGGCGGCCGCGAAGCGGCTGGTTTCCGGCAGATACTTTTGCGCGCGCAGCCGTTCAATTAGCCCGGCTACTTGCCGCCGCGCTGGCTCGGGTATGGGGAGTATCGGTTTACGGCAGGTACCCACGGGCATTCCGGCCATCCGCATGGCCTCCTTTATTACGCTCGGGAAGGTGTGCAGGGCGTGCAGTTCACCCACTTCCGCCGCCAGTGGAGCCAGGCGGGCGGCCTCCTCCGGGCGTCCCTCGCGTTGCGCGCGGTATAAATCGACGAACAGCTTCGGACACAGGTTGGCGGAGGCCGTTACGGTGCCCGCACAGCCGCGTTCCAGGGCCGGCAGGATAAGGTGGTCGTTGGCTTCGAAGACCGCCAGCTTCCGCGAGGGTGCGCAATCCAGGTATGCGAGGGCGTGCTCCAGGCTTGCACTGGAGTCTTTCACACCCACCAGGTTCTCGCACACGGAGGTAATCCGGCCCAGAGTCCCGGCGTCCAGTTCTACTCCGCCGTGGGGCGGGAAATTGTAAGCCACCACCGGCAGGTTTACGGAGTGGCAAACCTCGATGAAGTGCTCGGCCAACTCATCCTGGGAAGGCCTGAGGTAATAGGGTGTGACCACGACAATCACATCCACGCCGGCGGATTGTGCCGCCTGCGCCAAATCTATGGATTCGCGGGTGGTAACGGAGCCGACGTTGCCATAGACCGGCACGCGTCCGGCGGCCGCCTGGCGGCAGAAGCGCAGCGCCACGCGCCGCTCCTCGGTGGAAAACGAGGCGAACTCGCCGGCCGAGCCGCAAGCGAAGATCCCGTGAACTCCGGCCGCGATCTGGGTGTCGATCACCGACTGCCAGGCACCGAAATCGATACGTTCGTCCGGACGAAAAGGGGTTACCAGGGCGGGTAAGACCCCTTCGAAAACGCGCTCAGGCACGCTTTTATGGTATCAGGGGCGGGCCGGACCACGGCGACGGAACGGAACCACAAGCCATTGTCGGCAACCCGGCGGCGCCGACGCGCAGGCGGCCGGCTGATCACCGCGTGGGCCGGGCCGGCGGGGTGAATCACCGGTACTAGGAATCCAGAGATCCGCCCGGGACCCTGGAACTGCCGGCCCATTCAACGGCTTCCGGGAAGAACACCCCTCAACGGCGCCCGTCCGGCCCCACACATAAGAGCTTGTTTCCGTGTGTTTTTCGCATTTCCGGGGAGCTATCCATTTGTTAGAATGGGTTTCGTTACGAAAGACCCTGAATCCGCCGTTGCCCGACTTGATCGATGGCGGAGGGTGGCTTTATGCCCGGCACTTCCCCACTGGCGATTTTCTTCGCAAGATCGGCGGCTCAGCATCTCTTCCGCGGCTACTTCGACAATACCTTCGCGGGAATCCATCAACTGGCCTGGTTCGATTGGGCTATGCTGGTCCCCTACTTCACGGTTCTGATCATCCTCTCGGTCTACGGCCTGCACCGCTACGACATTATCCGCACCTACTTCAAATACCGCAAGAATGCCGTTAGCGAGCCTCCCCGGCGGTTCGACCGGCTGCCCCCGGTCACCATCCAGCTCCCTCTGTATAACGAGCGCTACGTGGTCGAGCGCCTGGTGGAAGAAGTGGTGAAGATGGATTACCCGCGGGATCTGCTGCAGATCCAGGTCCTGGACGATTCCACCGACGATACCGCTCCTTTCGCCGAAGCCCTCGTGGAGCGGTATCGCAACATGGGCTATCCCATCGAATACCTCCACCGTACCAATCGCCACGGATTCAAAGCCGGTGCGCTACAGGAGGGTTTGAACTCCGCGAGTGGCGAGCTGGTGGCGGTGTTCGACGCGGACTTCTGCCCACCCCCCGATTTTCTCCAGCGCACGGTGCACTTTTTCGCCGATCCCAAAGTCGGGGTGGTGCAGACCCGCTGGAGCTATCTGAACCGCGATTACAACTTTCTCACCGAAGTGGAGTCGATGCTGCTCGACGGCCACTTTATCCTGGAGCACGGGGCGCGGTCCCGCGCGGGATACTTTTTCAACTTCAACGGAACCGCGGGCATTCTGCGCCGGGCCATGATCGACGACGCCGGCGGCTGGCAGCACGACACCCTGACCGAGGATTCCGACCTCAGTTATCGCGCGCAGCTCAAGGGCTGGCGCTTCATGTATCTTCCGGGCCTGGATTGCCCCTCCGAGCTTCCCGTCGAGATGCACGGCTTCCAGGTGCAGCAATCGCGCTGGGCCAAGGGTCTCACACAGGTGGCGTGGAAACTGCTTCCGTCGATTTTGAGATCCGATATCCCGCGGCGTACCAAGATCGAAGCCTTCCTGCACCTGACTCCCAATTTCTCCTACCCGCTCATGATCGTGGTCGCCGCCCTCATGCTGCCGGTGATGATCGTGCGCTTTTACATGGGCTGGATGGAGATGGTGTTCCTCGATCTGCCCCTGATCGCCGCCTCTTTCTGGTCGATCTCGCTGTTTTACGTGATTGCCCAGCGCGAGTTGTATCCCAAGCACTGGAAGCGCTCGATCCTGCTCCTTCCCATGCTGATGGCCGTGGGAGTGGGGCTGACCATCATCAATACGCGCGCCGTGCTGGAGGCGCTTTTCGGAGTCCAGACGGCTTTCGCCCGTACCCCCAAGTACGCCATCGGCGAACGGCGCGTGAACCTGGAAGTGAAGAAATACCGCCGCCGCAGCGGATGGCTGCCCTACGCCGAAATCGCGGTGGGCAGTTACTTTGTCGGCATGATGGTCTTTGCCGTCCAGACTTATAATTTCCTGTCCCTGCCATTCCTGGCCCTGTTTGTGGCGGGTTATTACTGGGCGGGCTTCGGCACCCTCTACCAGGAGCACCAGGTGCGCCTGCGCTGGCTCAAAGAGCGCCGCCTGGAACTGGCGCGCACGGTCTAGAGATGGTCTAGAGAGAAAGCAGCCACGGCCCGGCAGGCGAATCGCCTCAGCAAACGAGATCTTTCGCTCCTGAAATCCCCCTGCCCGGGCCAAACCTTACACTCCTCGCCGGCGTCTAATACCTTACGCGCCACTCCGCCACCATCGGTCGGGTCCGCCGGTGCACGCCGAGCCCCGCCGGTGCGTCAAATGGTTTGCCCCACACCACTTCTTCGCGAGTAAACTTATGCTGAAGCGAATCGTCACCGCCCTGTTCATCCTCATCCCGGACGCCTTTGCGCAAATCTCTTCCTTTCCCAAACCATCCTATTTCCGCGAAATCATGGCGCGGTCCCGCC
>JASHSS010000817.1 GCA_030038565.1 Bryobacteraceae bacterium | reverse complement strand
ACCACCACGCGGTTGCCGGACGAGGCTTCGGCCTCGGCGCCGCCTTTGGGACGCAGTTCCGGACCGGCCGAGAAATGGGCTTCGCGGGAGCCGGGCGGTTTCGGGAGATCGGTCAGTTTGGCGGGATCGAGGCCGGCGATGGCCAGCGCCGGCGTGGGTTGACTTCCCGGCGCGGAGGGTACCGCGGGAACCTCCGGCAGGGTCGCGGGCGCGGCGGCCGGTTTGGCCGCAGGCGGGGTGAAGGCGCGCAGCGGCGCGGGCGGCACAGCAGGATGGTACGCGGGCGTTCCCACCGCCAAAGCACTACCGGCGTCGGGCGCGGCGGGGAGTTCCGGCGCGGGGACGGAAGCCCGCCTGGCGGGCGGTGGCGTGAAAGTGCGGTGGGGCGCCCGGGGCAGCGGAAGCTGGTATTCCGGGAGGTCGAGGGCCAACGCGGACTCTTCGGGCGCATCCGGCAAGGGTGCGCCGGTTTTCACCGCGCGCCTGGACTGGGGCGGCGGCGTGAAAGTGCGGTGGGGCGCGCGGGGAAGCGCAGGGTGGTATTCCGGGAGGGCGAGGGCCAACGCGGACGCCTCGGGCGCATCCGGCAAGGGTGCGCCGGTTTTCACCGCGCGCCTGGGCTGGGGCGGCGGCGTGAAAGTACGATGAGGCGCCACGGGGAGCGCGGGATGAAATTCGGGGATGTCCATGGCCAGGACAGGCGCTTTGGGGGCTTCCGGCGGCGGCGCCGGAGCGGTGATGCGCGGAGCTGGGGGCGGCGTGAAGGGGCGCTCGGGCGGGTGGACGGCGAGCGCCAGCACGTTCGGCAGCGGCGGCAGTTTGGGTGCGGGGACCTCGGTCTCGGGGGCGAAGATCATCTGGCGATCGTGCGGGCGGTCCTTTTCGCTCGCCACCAGCGTCTGATGGAACAGGTTCCGGGCGCGGAGTGGGCGGCGGGCACGCTCCGCGGCGGAAGGCGAAACGTCCGGCAAACTGTCGTGCAGGTTGTACCAGACCAGGTGGTCCTCATGCGGGCGGATCTCCTGGTCGTAGATCGATTTCGCCGGCTCCGGAGCGGCGGGTGTTGCCAGCACCAGCCAGGCCAGCAGCACGGCGTGCACGGACGCCGAGAAGCCGAAGGCCGTCACGCTCCCGCGGCGCCCGGTATGGCCGCCATCGGCGAAGATCATGACCCGTTATAACTCCACATGCTTACCGCCGAAACCGTTGGTGGGCGCGAGTTGCCGCATGCGCTCGATGGTGCGCTGGCGAGGAATGTATTCCGCCAGAAAGGTGTTGAGCTGCTTGAGACGGCCGTTTTCGGAGCGCTGGCGCAGCAATCCGTTCAGGAAATCCAGGTCTGGAACGGCTTGGGCGAGCTGGAAGCTCAGTTGCGGATCGGAAAGATCGGGCGAAGCATGCTCACGCGCGTTGGACAGGCGGCTCAACTCCTGATAGTTGTCCAGGGCCAACTGCCGCACCTCACCCGGCACGGGAGCGAACTCTTCGTCATCGAAGAAAGTGACTTCACCCTGCAAGAACGATTTGTCTTCGTTCAGGGATTGAATTTCGAAGCGGCGTTTGCCCTGGGCGAGGATGTCCATTCTACCGTCGGGGTACATTTGAAGTACTTTTTCCACGGCGACAGTGCAGCCAGCATTTACGATGCCATCGTCCTTCGCGAGCACGATGCCGAATTCCGAGCCGTCGCGGATGGCTTCGCCCACCATTTCCTTATAGCGGTCTTCGAAGATGTGGAGCGGCAACTGAGTGCGTGGGAAGACCACCACGTTCAACGGAAACAGCGGGATGAGCCGCGAGGGCATAGTTCTATTATGCCCCGTGGGAAAGGGCGGCGAGGCGCACGGCGCGGGCGGAGTGCCCGCTGGAACCGGGCAAGTGCTGTGAATTGGGACAGCTAGAACTACTAGAGGGGCGTTAAGCATCCCGGTACTTGTCGCCATCGGCAGGGGCCGACGATGATGGAATCAGATGTTGGCAGATAGCTTATCCATTTCCGCTCTTCTCGACTGGCTCCTCAACCGCCTGGGCTGCCGGCGGCCATCGGCGCCGATTAAGGAGCGACGCGTGGTTCCGCGGCGGCAGATACGGTTTCCGGCGCGGATTCAAAGCGGCAACGGCTGCTTCCACGCGATGGGGATGGACTTACACGACCAGGGTGCGATGCTCGTCTCGAAACAGGCCTGGGCCCAGGGAACGGTACTGTTCCTGGACTTGAAATGCTTCTGGCTGATGGGTTTTGCGGAGGTCCGGCATTGCACGATGCGCAATGACCGCAACTACGCCATCGGGTTGCAGTTCCGAGCTCCGCTGATGCGCCAGGAACTCGGGACCTGGCAAATCGAGCGCGTCAGCCACCAGGCGGATGAGGGCTTGAAAGCCGATCCGGTCGGGTTCGAAAGCGACGGTTGTCTTCGGGCGGCGTGATGGGCCGGCGGCCTACGCCTTACCACGCTCGAAATCTCTTCCCATCTTGAAAGCGCGCTGATAACGCTCGGGCCCTTTCGGCGGATCGTACGAAATCACGGCGATCTGGACACTGCCCGCGATCATCTTCTGGGCCGCGTACTGGGGCGGGCGGGTCTCCGGCGCGCCCGGACCGGCAATGCTGCCGCCGCTCAGGAAAACGCCCATCGCCAGCAGCTTGGTCGGCCCTTTGGCGTTGTACTGGTCGGAAGCCTTTTTGGCCTCCCACCGGGTGGGGTCGGCGGGCGCCTTGGCCCACCGCTCGCAAACCTCCAGCGTCTCGTTCTTCTGATCCTTCTTTTCAGGCGCCTGCAAGTCCCGCACGCAGGCGCAGGCCCATTTTACCGCCGTGGCCACAGCCAGGTGATACGCCAGAAACTGGATGCCGTCCTCGTACAGTTGCTGCTTTTCGAGGCTGTCGAGGTAAGTGGAAGGATTGGAATCCTCCTTGACCAGGGCGCGCGCGGCGGCGCTCAGGGGCGCGATTTGGCTGATTTCCTTGACTGTCATATTAACCGCAATTGATCATCGTGAGGTCGCCGGACATATCGAGCAGGCCGTCGCTTTCGATGGTGATCATCATATCCCCGCTGAGCGTAATCATGGGCGCCTCCAGGGTGATGCCTTCCGGAGTGATGCTGATGCTGCTGGGTCCGACGGTGAGGGTGATGGATTGCATGGCGGTGTGGGAGGCGCTGCCCGCGCTGACCGTGGTGGTCTGATTTCCCATGGTGATGGTGGTGGTCTGGTTCCCCTTGCTGATGGTGATGGTCTGATTGCCCTGGTCCACCTGGATGGTCTGGTTCCCCTGTTGGACATCGTGGGTATGGTTGCCCTGGGTGATGGTGATGGAGGTGTCCTTGACGATGGTTTCGGTGTGGGTGCCGTTGACGTTAATGGTGCGATTGTTCTGAACAAGTTGGGTGTCGTCGTGTTCGACCGAGGTGTCCATGTCCTTTTCGGCGTGGACGGTGAGCATTTCCGATCCCATCAGATCCTCGAAGCGGATCTCGTTGAAATTGGAGGTGCCGCCGCCCTTGCTGCTGCGGGTCTTGATGCCGGACTGGGTCTGGTTCGCGTTCAGAGTGTAGGGCGGCATCTGGTCGGCGTTGTAGACGCGGCCGACAATGATGGGCCGGTCCGGGTCGCCTTCCAGGAAATCGACCAGGACCTCCTGGCCGATGCGGGGGATGGTGATCCAGCCCCAGTTTTTGCCGGCCCAGATTTGCGAAACCCGGATCCAACACGAACTGTTCTCGTCATCACTCCCGTACCGGTCCCAATAGAACTGCACTTTCACGCGCCCATAGTTATCGACCCAGATTTCCTCGCCTGCCTTGCCGACCACCAGCGCGGACTGCAGGCCATGCACCGTCGGCCGCATGGTCTTGCGCGGCGGCCGGTAGGAAACCGATTGCGGAATGGCGGTGAAGCTGTTGTTGTAGTCGTGGGGTTTGGCCGGGGGCTCCGGCGCGCCCTGGCCTTCCTCTTCCCCTTCCTCCTCGCCGTCCTTTCCCTTTTTGCTGGTCTTGGCCGGCGGCGCCTGAGCCTTTCCGGCGCGCTGCAAGGCTTCCTGCCGGTAGGTCATATCGTAAGCCATGTGGGTGATGCCGGTCAGGAAATAATTCTGATTGGTGTCGGACCGGTAGTGTCCGTCCAACTCGAAGTAGACGCCCGGCTGGAACGAGCGGCAGCCGCTGGTCCCGTTGACCACAAACTGCAACGCCTCCTTTTCTTCCAGGCGGATCCGGGAATAGCGGTCGCCGTCGGAGGTGGTCAGGTACTCGCCGGGATAGTCGAAGGCCTCCTCGAAGGTCGACCCCAAATTGGACAGCAGTTTATTGGAAGGGGTTTCGAAGTTGTAGTCGGTGAAAGCTACCTGTCCGGTATAGGCGGCCTGAACGCGTTCCAGGCTCTTAATGCCGTGCTGGCCCTCGCCCACCCAGCCTTCCTCGGAGTAGGAATACTGAGCGGTTGCCTGGTTGGGACAGGCCGGCAGCGTGGAACTGGCATCGGCGAAGACGATGGTGTGTTTGTCCTGGGTGTGCTCGAAGAAATAGAAGATGCCCTCCTCCTCCAACAGGCGGGAAATGAAATTCAAGCTGCTCTCGCGGTATTGCACGCAGTATTCGCGGACCGGGTAGGTGCCGGTGGTGCGGAAGGAGAAGTTAGGGACGTTGCAGGCCTGGAGCACGTTGGTCACGATGTCCACCACGCTCAGGTTCTGGAAAATTTTGCAGTTGGCGTCGAGGGAGAGGAACCAGACCTGGGGCACCAGCACGGCGTCGTAAACCGCCAGGTCGGTGGCGGGGTTGGTCACCGCCATGGCGGAGCGCTCTCCGATGATCTCCGCGCCTTCCTTGGCCTGGGTGATGGAGCGGAAGACGGCATTAAAATACCGTGGAGTGCCGTCGGGGAGGAAGACGGTGACGGTGGCGGCGGTGCGCAACAGCGAGGTAAGGTCCACGGAAAAATTCGGAGACAACAGGGTGACCCGGAACTCGAAGGGCGTGGAAATCGACTCCGTACCGGAAAACCTTTCCAGCAGGAGCTCGGTTTCGCCCAGCGTGGTTTCGATGGTTAAGAGCCGCTCTTCCTGCGAGTACGTTAATTGAGGCGCGTCTCCCATGGTTTCCTCCTTGAACCTAAGCGGCAGTCACACCCGCGCGCTACCGGTGGCATGGCGGGTTGCGCTGCCCTCACTTTCGAACGCCGATCCGGGCGCTTCTCACGTCAAGAGAAGCGCATCACCGGGGTTGCGGTCGAATTCCTCGTGCGACTTCAGCCAGGTGTGCCAACCCAGGCACAGAGCATCCTCCCCCGGATTGCGTAACTGGCAGGCCGGAACCTCCTCCCGGAGGAGAAACAACTGAACTTCGAACTCCAGATCGTTGCCGCAAAAACTGCGGCAAATGGCGCGCAGCGCAGGCCAGGCGGAACCGGTAGGCAGGAATTCGTTGTAGCGCGCGGCGGTCAGCGGACCCACCTTCAGGCGGACGCGCGACCCCACATCCCAGATTTCTTCCCCCACCACCGCGCCCAGACCGACCTGGTTGGATTCGGGCGTATCGCTGCCGCACACGCAATGGTCGGGTTCGGCCAGGGTGCGCCAGGTTCCGATGAACGGCTCGACTTCCACGGGGATGTCGAAATAGTCGCCCAGCACGGATTCCAGCGCCAGCGCCGATTTGGGACACAGCGCGAACAGCCCGGCGTAATAGATGAACGATTCATCTTCGACCGCCTGGCGGCTACGAAGGCCCGCGGTGCCAAAGCCGATCAGGGAAAACAGGCAGCCGGTGAGGAGGTCCTTGCGGTCGCGCTCGTAACCGGCCCAGAAGTGGGTCTTCTCCCAGGCCCGGTAAAAAAAGGAGATCAGGCGATGGTTGAAGATGTTGAGGAAGGCCAGCAGGGTGGCGTCTTTAGTGCGCAGCCGGGACCCGATCAACTCGGTGATGTAATTGGGCATGGCGCCCAGCGGGCCGATCAGGCCCATGAAGTTCACCACCATGGTGGGGCAGGCGCCGGGCCGCCGGGTGAGCGAGTGGATGGCGCTGGGCGGGAAATACAGAATCGGGTTGGCGCCCAGGCGCACCACTTCGTCCTCGGGATTGCTGTGGCGGCCGACCGGGGAGCGGCTGGGGGTGAGCCATCCCAACACCCGCATGGCCTGGAAAAAGTCGAAGGAGTAGGGTTCGCGGTAGATCTCCTCCTCCACTTTTGCCAGGGCTAGATCAGTATTTTCTGTCCCGACCGCGGAGGCCATTGCTTGAACGCTCTCTTTCGTTGCCGTGTGCGAACCACCAGTTGACTGAAACTGTTCATTGAAGTGTACAACCCCAGGAAAACGTCCATGACGGCGGCAAAGGTGTACACGCCCGTGCCGGCGAACTGCTCTTCATCGAGTTCCAGATCCACGCGGGTGCCGCGGGCGAAGCTGACGCCGTAGGTGGAAGTCAGGCGGGCGAAATGCGGCTCGCTGTGAATGCTGAGGATGCCGTCGATCTGTTTTTCGGCGGACTTGGATTCGGTGAAATTGTGCAGGCGCAGAATTTCGCGGAAGGCATCGGCGCCTTCCGATACCAGGGAAAGATAATTCAGCGACAATTTGGAAACCAGGCGCCACAGAAGAGCATGGTCGGACGGCGGCTGGAGCGCGTCGGTGGGCTTGGTGAGGGCAACGATGCGGGTGATGGGGCCGCCCTTTTCCAATTGAAAATCGCCCCCTTCGTGGCCGAACGGCAGGCGCGAAGGAAGTTCCCCGTTGCTGCAGGTGAGGCGGACGGTGACGGTGTCCTTGTCGGGGGTTTTGGTAGCCCCGCTCAGGTCCACAAAGGTGATGTAGACGTCCGTGGCCTTGTTGGTACGCCATCCGGAAAGCTTGCGCGTGCTGTGCCAGAAGGTCTGATTGGAACCCTCTTTGTCGGTGTGGCGATAGGAGTAGAAGGGCTCGTACGGGAAGGTCTCTTTGGCCCCGCTCAACACGCCCACTACCTCATCGATGGAAAAAATGTCCATAGCCTCTTCGCGGCGGGCATCCGAAACGATGCGGTATTCGAAGCGCTTCTGCTCCATGAGGATGGGCTCGGCGACCTGCTCGAAGAGGTTGACCACGGGGGCGCAGCCCAGGCGAAAGGTGCTCCGGTGAACGCCCAACTCCAGCGTCTGGCGGCGGTCGCTGCGTTCGAAATCGGAAATGAAGAAGAGGAGTTCGATCTTGTCTCCGAAATCCGCGGCGGCCAGGTTTTCGAAGCCGGACAGATCCAGGAACCAGAACTTCTCGGGAAAAGCGAAGTACTCCTGGAGCAGGCGGTAGCCCCAGAAACAGCGGCGGGGGAAGGGAACCAGACCTTCGTCGGGCCGGAAGCCCACCTGGCGAAGCGATCCCGGGGGGAAAATCACGGCCTTTTTAGCCGGCGCCGCCAGGTCGCGCGCCATGATCTGGACGCAATTGTTGCACAGCAACTCGATCAGGCTGTTGACCACGGTGCCGTCCCCTTGCAGGAAGAAGCGCAGGGTCTTGAGCTCCAGCTTGGAGAAGCGGACGTCGGGGAAGCCGTGAATCTCGATGCGGATCACCGCGGCCGCGCCGCTCATGGGGACGGGAGGCTGCAGGCGGTCGGCCGATCTCCAATCGGCGTCCTTGATTTCCAGCGGCCACAAAGTGGTGTCGAAGCAGGTTCGGAACTTGAGGCGCGTGCCTTGCACGGGCGCCGAGTAGAGCAGCGAACCCTTGGGGATGGGCAGGCCGGTGGTGAGTTTGCCCTGGCCCGAATCGAGGTAGAACGCCACCACGGAAGCCGACGGAATGGGACGGAGGTAATAGGGGTAGAGAATCGAAAGCAGCGCTTCGACGACCTCGGGGAACTCGTCGTCGATTTTGGTATAGATGCGGGCGGCGATAAAGGCGAACCCTTCGAGCAGGCGCTCGACGTGCGGGTCTTCGCACTTGCCGGCTTCGAGCAGGAGCCGGCTGGCCACCTTGGGATACTTATTGGCAAATTCGGCGCCCAGGTAGCGAAGGTAGGTGAGTTCCTGATTGTAGTGGAACAGCAGCTCGTCGCGCACGCTAGCCTTCCTTCACGATGTAGGAACCCTTGCTGATTTCCAGCACGGTATCGAAGGAGATGCGCTCCGGGGCGGGTTCCAGCAGCAGCATGGCTTCGACGTGAAAGGTGATGGATTGCCGCCGGGCGGAGAAGGCGTCCCGGCCGGTCACCCGGACGCGGGCCAGGCGCGGCTCGAACATCTGGATGGCCGATTCGAGCGCGCGCAGGAGCTTCTGTTCGTCGCTGAAATCTTGGACAGAGACGCTGGCCACATCCGGAAGGCCGAAAAACAGCACTGAGCGATTCACCTCCTTGCAGCTTTCGGGAACCTCGATAGGCTGGCGGGTGGTATTGAGGAGATGTTCCAGATCGCGCTTGACGGACAGGCGGAATTGCCGCAACGACTCTGCCCGGCTCATGGCGGCCTCGTGGCGGTTGTCGGGATCCTGGTCGATCAACCGGTCCAGAACCCCTTGCTCGACGTTTTTGGTGAACCTGGGAGAGGGCATGATCAGATAGAGCAGTTCACCGCCCGCACCGGATCAAGCTTGCAAATCCGCGTGTACAACTGCGTTCTCCTTTCCTCGTCCGCGGGGCTGATGCAGTGCAGCAGCAGTTCCAGCGGATAGGCGATGGTCTCGCTCTGTTCCCAATCCTCCAGGTGACGATCCTCGATCTCGGTGGCGAGCTGATCGAGCATGGGTTGCGCGACTTTGACTTTGCCGGCGGCCATCAGCAGGTGGGCCAATTGGGTGCGGCGGCGGAAACGGGCGCGCCCGCTGCGTTCGGTTGCCAGAAGAGCGGTGATCACCGCCAGTCCTTCGCCGGTGCGGCCATCCTTGATGGCGGCGAGGGCCTGGCCGAACTCGTCGGAAGCGTCGGAGGGCGGCGGTTCCTCGGCCTCCATGATGGGCGGAGTGGCTTCCACCTCGTACGGTTCCGGCTCGGGGGGCGGCGGGGGGGCGGCTTCCGGCTCCGGTTCGGGCGTGGCTTCGGGTTCGGGCGTGGCCTCCAGGGAAGTGTCGGTGGAAGTATCCGAAGAGCTGGAATCCATGGAGAAATCCGACGACGAATCGCTGGACCCGTAGGAGTCGCCGGAGTCGCCGCTGGACTCGCCTTCCTCTTTCTTGGGCGGGAGCGGCGGCAGTTTGCGGATGGTGACGAAGTTTTCGATCCAGTCGCGGGTCTCGGCGTTGGCGGCCGGGGTATCGTCCGGAAGGGTCAATTCGAGCAGGTCCGGAAGCATCTCCAGAAGGAAGCGGAGCAGCTTGTTGACAGAGCCGGCGGTGTTCGCCAGAGACTTGCCGCTGAGCGCGGTCTCGGTATAGCGCTGCATATCGAGCCACGTGGATCCCCACGGCTTCACCAGGGCGTCCTCGATCATTTCGATGGCCTTGTCCCATTCCTGTTCCTTGATCAGGCGCTTGAGACCGACCCGCAGGTCGCTGGGCGGCGCCTCGACGATGGAATGGTTGATGCTGGGGGCATAGGCCATCAGCCCGCCCCACGCAAAACAGCGGAGCATCAGGTAGGGCGCCGCGTCGGAGGGATCCTGGGCACGCAGAAAGCGGCAGATGGACGCCAGTTGCTGGCCGGCTTCGTCGCGCGTGGTGGGCTCGGCAACCGCCCCCGCGGCGCGCTTGGGAGCCCGCGCCCTGACCGGAGCGGCGGCCGTGAAGTCGGGTTCCGGCCCGGCAGCCGGCTCCGCGGTGACGGCGGTTTCCTCGGCGGCTTCCGGCGCGGCTTCGGGCGCCTCTTCTTCGGTTTCCTGCGCCGGTTCATCCAGCCCGCCGGGCCTCTTGGAGAGGATGATGCGCACGGTTTGCGCAATCTCCTCGAGGGTTTCGCGGGTCCTGACGAAGCTGGGCGCGTCGTCTCTCAGTTCGGCGAACTTGGTGTCGCAACACTCGCTGAGGGATTCCAGGGCTTCCAGCCCCTCGTTGATCTGCTTGAAGGTCTCCTTCAGCGTTGCCACGGGAGTAGCGTCGGCCGCTTCGTCGAACTGCTCCGCGCTCATCTTGGGGTTGTTTTCGTCGGACAGGGTGGCTTGCCGCAGTTGCTGCTTCTGGTAGGTATCGGCGTCCTTTTCATAACCGACCTGACGCGACTCCCCGTATTTGGCGTGGCTCAACTTGCCGGAGACAATCGGCAGAAAAATCAGCGACGAAACCGAGGGAAGCCCGTGCCGGTCGGGTTTCGCCAGGTTGATTCCGAGCCAGGTCAGCGCGGTGGAGCGCACTTCCAGGTCTCCCTCTTCCTCGACGGCGGGATAGAGCGTGTCCCAGAACTGCTCCAGCAGATCGTGCAGAAACCGGAAAGCGGAGGCCACTACCGGGAAGCCCTCCCGCCGGATGTGGGCATCCACCAGCCACACGGCGATCTGCAGGTCCTTGCTGCGATTGGCCAGGACGTCGCCGGCGAGTTTGATCACCAGGGGGAGGTCAGCGGTCTTAACGGTCGTCTTCCAAACGTCCCCCAGGGTGTTTTCCAGGCCGGCATCCTTATCCTCGCGCCGGGCCTCCTTGATTTTATCGGTGATGGGATCGAAACGAAGGTTGGCGCCACTGGGGTTGTCGCCGGGAATGGGGTTCAGCAAATCGTTGCGCAGGGGCATTCTAACCCCTCCTTAAGAGGGAAGTGGAGCCGGGACAGAATCATCGAATAGCAGGGAGCGGATTTCCAGGATGGGGATGGAACGCTCGCCATCCAGCACGAGGAGTTTCTGGCCGAACGGAATCTCGGACGGGTCGTCCCCGGAAACAACCCAGTCGGTTTCGCGCCCGAGTTTGACCGCGTCGCGTTCGTGATTATACGAAAAAGGATATAGCACCGGCAGCAGCACCTCTCCCATTTCCTTATCCTTCATGTCCGGACTGGCGGTGAGGGCGGCCGAGGACCAGAGCAGGTCCCGCAGGTAGCGCGGCGGACGCATGGTCATGGAGCCGATGTGGGCGAAAGGCATCCACACGTACTCGCCGGCGATAAAGACCTCGAGGCGGGGGCCGATGCGGGGGTCCACATCTTCGATGGACTGGAACGGTTCGCCGTTTACCTTGCCGGGACGGCTGGCGGGCAGCTCGGCGGGCTGAAGGTACTGTTTATCCTCGAAGAAGGCCCTCCTCTTGCGCTCGGCGCTGACCGCGGAACGGTACAGCAGCGCTCCCATTTCGGCATCCGGCGAAGCGCCGGAAAGCATGGTCAGGTGTTTCTCCGCGCGGCCGAATTCGCCGGCGAAACACAACAACTCGAAGAGAAAAGTCCGGCGCTGGTTGTCGGTGGGATTGTCGCGCACTTCGTTCCCCAGCAACTGGATGGATTCCCGCAGCTTACCGGCTCGAAAAAGTTCCTGGACGCTCATCTGGCAGCTCTCTCTTCTTTAAGTCAGCCGCCCCATAATGAACACCGGCGTCGGCGGATCAGGAACGTCATCGATCTCCAGGCTGGGGGCTCCCTGTTTGATGGTACTCCAACTCCATGTTTTCGTGGCGTTGGTGCCGCCGGCGATCGACTGCTTGATATAGAACATACCCATGGCTTTGAAACTTATGCTCAGGGTCTCTTTGACGCGCTCCGTGCCGCTGCCGCCGTCCCAGGTGAGGCCCACGACCTGAGTGACGCGGAGACAGTACTGCAGATAGAGCAACGGGTCGCCGCCGGCCCTGCGAACGACCAGCATAATGGTCGGGAAGATGGTGCCCTGGGTGCATGCCTTATAGAGGGACACCGACGCAAAATCGACGACTTTGTCAACGCTGACCTGGTTGAAGGCAGCCTTGCCGGCGGTAGGCGGAGCTCCGTTTTTCCCAAGAACCGATTCCGAGCAACTCGCGCCGAAAGAGAAGTGATTGATTTCAAAGGCCTTTTTCTTGGTAAACACCGAGTCGCTGGTCTCTCCGACCACTTCGGAGTCGGGGATCCACATGAAATTATCGCTGGCGGAACTCTCAGCCATTTAAACGCATCTCCTCGAGTAGCGGGCTTCCAAAAATCCGCCGTCCCGCACGAAAGACCGGACGGGACGGCGGTGGTTTGCCTGCGAATCAATGAAAAGCCGAGCCTGCCTGAAGGCGAGCGGGTTCCGTTTCCGGCCCCGCCCACCCGTAAAAGGTGCGACTACGGCGTGGCGGGGAGATAACCCGGGGGCGGACCCAGTGGTGGTACCACCGACTCGGGTTTGTTGGTCGCGGCGCTCCACCAGGCGGACATGCTCTTGCCGATGCCGCCGTTGGGCAACTGCTGGACATACTGAATGCCCATGGCGCCGAACTTGAACTTCACGGTTTCCTTCATCTGTTCTTCGCCACCGCCGCCGGACCAGCTGATTCCCGTAACGAACACCATCCGGAAGCAGTACTGCACGTACAGCAAAGGCTGACCGCCGGCCTTGCGGATGGCCAACATCACCGTCGGGAAGTGCGCACCCGCGGCACAGGCGGTGAACAGCGGGCAACTGGCGAGGTCCACGAACTTCTCAATGGAGATTTCGTCGAACTTCACTTTGCCCGCGCCCGCGCCCGTGGTATACGAACCGGTAGTTTCCGCCTGTGATATGCCGAATGACACCGACAGGCATTCCAACGCGTTCTGCTTAGAGAACCAGTTGTCGGTAGTTTCCCCTTTCGGTTGGTCTGCTCCTTGTATCAAATTACTACCAACGGCTGCCGTCGGAAAATAGATAAAATTATCTGCTGCCACTGCAAATTCCTCCTCGTTTGACTGACTTTTTTAACTTGTCCGGCACAACGATCCGCTGGCGATTGCCAGCGCCCGTGAGTGCATCTTGCTGCTAACCCGTCAACTAACCCGAGACCGGCGCCCGGGGATTGCGCCGGCCGACTCGAATATCTTTCCTCTACCTGGAACCGCTGAACAGACGACGGCTTGGGCGCGAATGCCGGATCGAGGCCCCGGTGGAATACCCTCGGAAGTGCGTCGTTTCCGAGCGGAACCCACACCACGGGCGTCCGCGCCCTTCGCGCCACGCCATCACGACCGTTAAGCTCCGATTGGTTGATCGGCCGTCTATTTGGCGGGTGGCGGAAGGTCCGCAACCAGGCGCATCGAGACAGTCAACTCATCCAGTTGGAAGTGCGGCTTGAGGAAAGCAATTGCCCGGTAGGCTCCCGGCTTTCCAGGCACCTCCAACACGTCCACTCGCGCCTCGGAGAGCGGGTGGCTGGCCTTGGCTTCCATGGGCGCGCTGGAATCGACCACATATCCCATGATCCAGCGATTCAGGAACCCTTCGCACTCGCCGCGGGTCATGAAGCTGCCGATCTTGTCCCGCATCATGGCTTTCAGGTAGTGCGCGAATCGCGAAACCGCCAGGATATAGCTGAGGTTGGTGGACAGCCGCGCATTCGCGGTGGCGGCGTCGGTGTCGTACTTCTTGGCCCTCTGGGCGCTCTGCACGCTGAAGAAGGCTGCGTAATCGGTATTCTTGCAGTGCACCAGGGGCACAAAGCCGAGGTCCGCGAGTTCCTTTTCGCGGCGATCGGTAATCTGCACCTCGGTGGGGCACTTCATGGCGATGTCGCCGTCGTCGGTGGTGAAGGTGTGGACGTTCAGACCCTCGACCTTTCCGCCACCTTCCACGCCACGGATGGTGGCGCACCAGTTATAGCGGGCGAAGGATTCGGTGATGCGGGCACCCAGCGCCCAGGCGGCGTTGCCCCACAGGTACTTGGAGTGGTCGGTGCCGTCTACGCCTTCCTCGTAATCGAACTCGTCCACGGGGCGGGTGGCCTTGCCGTAAGGATCCCGCATCAGGATGTGCGGCAGCGTCAGAGCCACGTAGCGGGAATCTTCCGAAGCCCGGAAGCTCTTCCACTTGGCGTAATCGGTGGTATCGAAGATCTTGGTCAGGTCGCGCGGGGCGCCCAGTTCGGAGTAGCTGTCCAGGTTGAACAGGCTGGCGTTGGCGGACGTCAGAAATGGCGCGTGCGCCGCCGCGGCTACCTGCGACACCTTCTCGATCAGCTCCATATCCTCGGGGCTTTTGGTGAATTCGTAGTCGCCCAGAAGCGTACCGAAGGGGTGGCCGCCGAATTGGCCGAACTCTTCTTCGTAGACCTTCTTGAACATCGCGCTCTGATCGAATTCGGAAGCGCGCTGCAGATCGCGGAGCAAGTCCTTCTTAGAACAGTTGAACACCTTGAGTTTCAGGAACTCGCCGGTTTCGGAGTGATTCAGGAGGTACTTGAGGCCGCGCCAACTGGCTTCCAGCCGCTGGAAGGACGGGTGGTGCAGGACTTCGTTGAGCTGGATCGAAACCAGGTGATCGATTTGCGCGATACGAGCGTTGATCATGGCCTCGGAGTCGCGCGAAAGGCCCATGTTCCCTTCCAGGAACTGGGCCACAAACTCCTTGACCAGGTCCTTGCCGCGGGTCTTGAGTTCCGGATCGCGATCCAGGCGTCCTTGTTTAATAATGGCGTCGAGCAGCGATCCTTCCTGCGTTTCGGTTGCCGGAGCGGCGGCTGCGGCTTGTTGTTGTTCGTTACTCATGGCCGCTTTCCTCCTCGTGAGCCTTGGCGATCTCGTCCTTGAGCTTGTTCAGTTTCTCGCTATCGCGCAAGGCGGACTGCAATGCCTCGTCCAACCGGTCGTTGCCCTGGAGGCTGCCGCGCAGATCCGACAGCTTGGTCCGCAGATCCAGGAGATGCTTGAGAGGCGCGATCTGCTTGGCTACCTGGGTTGGTTCAAAATCATCCAGACTGCGGAAGCGCAGATTGACCGGGATCTGACCGGCATCCGCGTCATCGCTGATTTTGTTTTCGACACGGAAGGCCAAGTGTGGTTTCATCGCGGCTAATACCGAATCGAAATTGTCCGGATCAACCTGGACGAACTTCCGGTCTTTCATTTTAGGAAGCGGTTCCTCCGGTTGCCCGGTGAAATCGCCGAAGATACCCATTACGAACGGTAATTCTTTCTTCTCGATGGCGCCACCGGTCTCCACATCGTAGGTAATGTGAACACGCGGTGAACGTACTCGGTCCAGCTTGTGTTGTAGACTTTCAGGCATGTCAAAATCCTTCTGCAGGGCAGAAAAGATCACTTGTCCGGCCGGATTTGAGGCGGCCAGGCGATCAGGTCCCCAGGTCATTGAACATATCACTTTTGGTAGCGGGTGACAACTCTTTTTACTACCACGTCAAACAAAGGGGTAATAGCGTCCCGGAGCGCAGTACTGGACCTGTCTAACTTTCAAAATCCCCGTAAAGCGGTCTGGCGGGCGACTTACAAGACTAAGCTTCCGCCCCGCCCGGAAGCTATCGGCGGCCCCGCGGGCAAGAATTCGGGCCGACGCCAAGTTAATGCACGGGAACGGAATAGCGGGTTGGGCGGAAGATCTGCCGGCGGAGTTTCCGGAGGGGCGCGCAGCCATCGTCGCCGCAGGCGCCCGGCACGCGGCGCGGTAATGTATGAGATCGTACGGCATGCCGGAAAACCCGCCAAGTAACTAGAGAAGCCGGCGGGTATCCACAAGGCCGCCGCTTGCGATTTTCCAGAGGACGTGATTGGATAGAAGGCGCTTCAAAAAGGGAGAACGCGATGCCACCAACCGCCGATTCCAAGTTCACCGAAGTACACCTGGGGGAAGAGAGCGAAGCCGAAGCGGTGGAACTCGACGAAAGGCCTTTTCGCATTCTGCTGGCGGGCGATTTCAGCGGAAGAGCCTGGCGGAAAAACCCCCCGCGCTCTTTGACTCCCCAACTCATCGACCGGGACAACTTCGATGAGGTCCTCGAAGGAATGCGGGTCAGCCTGAACCTTCACGGGATTAACCTGCCGTTTCGCGAATTTGAAGATTTCCACGCGGACCGCATCTACCAGGCGGCGGCGCCCTTCTTCCGGGACCTGGAACGGCAGGCGGAACATGCCGAGCCTCCCAAACAGGCGGCCGCGGCGGCGCCCCGGCGGGCAGCCTCCTCCTCGCTGCTGGACGACATCGTGTCCGGCCAGAGCGACGAGCCGTCCGCCCCGGTAAAAGTAGAAGAGGCCAACGACCTGGCGGCTTTCATCAAGAGAGTCAGCAAGGGCTACACCGTGGCCCGGCCGGACGCGGCCCAGCAGCGGCGCGAGGCCGAGCGCGAGGCGCTGGCTGGGGAAGGGCTGCGCGGAATCCTGCACCATCCCCACATGCAGGCGCTCGAAGCGGCCTGGCGGGCCCTGTTTATGCTGGTCAGGGGATTGGACACCGACGGCGACCTGAAACTCTACATCCTGGACATCACCTTGCCGGAGATGATCTCCGAGATGGAAACCCTGCGCAAGGATCTCAAGCGCAAGGGGCCGTGGGCCGTGATCGCCGGAAATTATTCCTTCGGCCAAACCGAACTGGACGCGCTGGCGCTGCGCAAAGTGGCCCGCCTGGCGGCCACCCTACGCGCACCCTTCCTGGCGGAGGCCCACTTGCAAAAGGATGCGGAAGCGGCCTGGCACGAATTCCGCAAGACCCCCGAAGCGCATTGGATCGGCCTGGCGATGCCGCGCTTCCTGCTGCGGCTTCCCTATGGCAAAGACACCTCCGAGATCGACAGCTTCGCCTTCGAGGAGATGCCCGAGAGCAAGCACAAGGCGTACCTGTGGGGGAATCCCAGTTTCTTTGCCGCCTACCTTCTGGGCAAGTCGTTTCTGGCGCACGGGTGGGACCTGAACCCGCTGGAGCGGCGAATCGACGGCCTGCCGATGCACGTTTACCACGAAGACGGAGAATCCGTGGCCAAGCCCTGCGCGGAGATCCTGATGACCGAGAAGGACGCCCTGAAGCTGCTGGATGCGGGCTTCATGCCGCTGGCCTCGCTGAAGTACGAGCCGGCGGCCTTGATCGTCCGCTTCCAGTCCATCGCCGAACCCGCCGCGCCGCTGGCGGGGCTCCCCTAGCAGGCTGCGGAAAAAGGCTTCGGCAGGCTGAATGCCTGCCCCACCTGGCTCCGCAAGCTGCTGATTCTGCGCTGGGTGGTGCAGGCGGTTTCGCCCGAGGGCGATGCGCCGCTATCCGCCGTCTTGGGCGAGGACAACGCGGCGGCTCACAACCAGCCAGGCAGAACCACGCGGGCGCCGCCCGGCCGCGGCGTCTTTGGTATGCTGAATCTGTCGATGCTGTATGAGCCGGGTCAATCCGTTGGCGATTACCAGGTGGTGGAGCGCCTGGGCGCCGGCGGGATGGGCGCGGTCTACAAGGTCCGCAACCTGATCACCGATCGGCTGGAAGCTATGAAGGTGCTGCTGCCGGATCTGCGGGCGGCGCCCGAGCTGGCGGAACGCTTCAGCCGGGAGATTAAGGTTCACGCCAGCCTGGTTCACCCCAACATCGCCGGCTTGCACACCGCCGTGC
>JASHSS010000816.1 GCA_030038565.1 Bryobacteraceae bacterium | reverse complement strand
CAGCCGAGCGACCCGCACCACCCGGACGCGCACCGCCCGCACGAGAGGCACCGCCGGGACGAGCGCCACCTGCACGACCCGCGCCACCCGGACGAGCTCCACCCGGACGAGCGCCACCTGCACGAGCACCGCCCGGACGAGCACCACCACCCGCACGAGCGCCGGGACGAGCTCCCGGACGCGCACCACCCGGACGCGCACCGCCCGGACGAGCGCCGCCGGCGCGTTCACCGCCGTGGAAGCCGCCGCCGTGAGCCGGACCATGGAAACCGGCCGGCACTCCATGGCCGCCGTGCCCGAAAGCACCGGCGTTATGCCCGCCGAAATGGCCGGCGCCGGCTACAGACCCGCTATGCGAAACATAGGCTGCGCCGTGGAAGCCCACTCCGCCGCCGACGAAATCCGCGTGCCAGGCGCCGAAGCCCCAGCCCACGCCCACAAACGCTCCCAGTCCGATCCCGACTCCAAACCCGATTCCCGCGCCGATCACCACGCCGACTGGAACCGGCGCCACGACGAATCCGGGATAGGCGACCACCAGCGGTCCGAACACGACCCACGGATTGTAATAAGGAATCGCTACCAGCAGCGGATTCACGGGCGCGATCGCGATCACGCCCGCGTTTACCACCACGGTCTCCTGCGGCGTGGTCACCAGCACATGCGACTGCTGCGCCTGGTAGCGCAGGGCCTGGACGGCGTCCATCACGTCCTGAGGCTGGTTGTAATACGCGTTGCCGAGCTGCGTGGTCCAGCTCGTGTTGCGCGCCAGATTATCCAGCACCGCGGGGAATTCGGTGAGCCCCTTGACCGCGGGGTCCCACGCCATTCCGTTCACCGCGGCCGCGCGCTGATCGGCCGGCAGCGCCGCGTTCTGCACCGACCACTGGTCGGCGGCGGCCACCTGGTCCGGATAAGTCGCCGACGTCAGGATCTGCGCGACCAGGTTGTCCGGGTAGAGCGCGATCGGCGCGACCAGCTGGTCCAGTTGGTCGGCGGTGAGAGGAATATAAGTTGCCGGTGGCGGCGGAGGCTGCTGCGCGAAGGCTTCCGGTAGTGTTGCCGGAATCAGCAGCACGGAAAGCCCAAGCGCCAGCATCTGCCGCATGACTTTGTCTAACGAAATTGCTTTCTTGGCATTCATCGTCTTTGTGTCCTTTTTCTTTCCTGGCGCTGTTGGCCAGCCGTCGTTCGAATGAACCTCGATCGGAGACGATTCCCCGCAAGGCGCATCCAGTCCGTATCGGCGTAACCGCACGACGCACATTACCGAGAGCCTAGGTGTGAATTTTAACTCAGTTCAAGCGCGAATGTATTAATTATTTCTAACGATCAGTGGCGAATCGGAAATCTCTAAGTCGGATGGCACACGGCATCCTCGAGAAAACCGCCGATGTGGGCAGCTCCAGCGGAAACGAATGCCTTCAATTCGTGTTATCAAGATAGGAACGGGCTGTGAGGACCCGATTATGAACAAACATTTCATTAAAGGATTGTTGCTGGCGGTGCTGGTCGCGGCTGTGCCGGCGGTTTCGTTGGGGGGAATCGTGATTACGGTGGCGACGCCGGTGCTTCCGGTCTACACGCTGCCGGTCTGCCCCACGCCCGGTTTTATCTGGACGCCGGGATATTGGGCGTACGATGACCCCGCGGTCGGCTATTACTGGGTTCCGGGCGCGTGGGTCGCGCCTCCGCAGCCAGGCTTGTTGTGGACACCGCCATATTGGGGATTTGAGGGCGGCATCTACGTTTTCCATCCGGGATATTGGGGACCGCACGTGGGCTTTTACGGCGGGATCAATTACGGGTTCGGATACTACGGTACGGGATTCGTCGGTGGCGAATGGGCGGGGGGCGTGTTCCGCTATAACACGGCCGTGTTTGTCGGGATCCACGGTCCGGGGTTCACCGTCTTTGCCAATCCGGCGGTAGTGGTGCATAGCGACGTGCACGTCGCCTTCAACGGGCCGGGCGGCGTGGTGCGCGGTCCGACGGCGGCGGAGCGGATTGCCGAGCACGACCGCCACGTCGAGCACACCGACGCGCAGATGGCGCACATGCATGCGGCGCGGGACGATCGAGCGAACCGCTATGCCGAAAATCATGGCCGTCCGGGTCCTGCGGGCCGTCCGGGTCCTGCGGGTCGCCCGAGTCGTCCGGCGGGTCATCCTGAGGAACACGCGGGTCCAGCGGCTCACCGCGCGGAGCACCCGGGTCCCGGGGCGGGTCATCCCGGGGAGCACGCGGCGCCTCATGCGGCGCCCGCGGCTCACGGGGCGCCGGGTCACGCTGCCGAGAGTCACGCTCCAGCAAGGCAACCAGCCGGGCACGCTGCGCCGGCTCATTCCAACGCGCATCCGGCCGCCCACCCGGCGGGCGAGAAGGAAAAGAAATAGCAGCCCGCGATGCGGGTGATTGAGGGGATCTGGATCGCGCTCGGATGCGTGTGGCTTATTGCCGCGGCAGGATCGAAAACCGCGGCTCGCCGCCAGTCGGCCGGATCCCGGATCGGCCAGGTCGCGATTCTGTTGTTCGGATTCTGGTCTCTGGCGCTCGGTTCACAATGGGCGCGCAGAGGAATTCTGGCCGGCCGTTTCCTTCCTGAATCGCGGGGAACAATCCTCGCGGGAATTGTGGTCACCGCGGCGGGCGCCGGGATCGCGATCTGGGCGCGGCTGATTCTCGGAAGCAACTGGAGCGGAACGGTTACGGTGAAACAGGACCACGAGCTGATCCGCAGCGGGCCGTACCGCTTTGTTCGCCATCCGATCTACTCGGGCCTGCTGCTGGGCGTTCTGGGAACCGTCATCGCCATCGGCGAGATTCGCGGATTGCTCTCGCTGGCGGCGGTTTTCGCCGGTCTCTGGTGGAAATCGCGCACCGAAGAGGGCTTCATGATGGAGCAGTTCGGGGAGCGTTACGCGCAGTACCGGCGCGAGGTGAAGGCGCTGATTCCATTTGTGTTTTAGCGTTTTCGATCGAGGTTCCGCATTAAACTGGGCGGTTAACCCGCGCCATGACCGGCGCGGCTCGCAGAGAAACACGCGATATGCGGCTGCGCGTCCGGGCATCTCCTCTGGCAGGGAGTGTCTATGCGTACAGTTTTGATCCTGACGATTCCTTTGTTTCTCGCCGCCTGCGAGCGGTCGCCCTCCACCACCGAGGCGAGCAACCTGCCGACCGCGCCGCCGGCGATCGCCAACAATCCTCCGCAATCTTACGCGCCGGTGGTGAAGCGCGTGGCTCCGGCGGTGGTGACGGTGCGATCGTCCAGGCGCATGCGCGCGGCGCAGCAATATCCGTTTCAGAACGATCCGTTTTTCCGCTGGTTTTTTGGCGGATCCACGGGGCGGCGGAACGGCCAGCAGGAAGTGGAGCACGCGCTCGGATCGGGCGTGCTGGTCGAAGCGGATGGATACATTCTGACCAATCAGCACGTGATCGACGGAGCGCAGGAGATCCACGTTGACCTGACC
>JASHSS010000815.1 GCA_030038565.1 Bryobacteraceae bacterium | reverse complement strand
GCTTGAGTTCGCCGTGTTTTTCGAGGGCTTTGATCCAGTCGCGCAGATCGTCGTAGGCCAAGGACGTGCTCCGAACGGTGGTGACCGTTCCACCACTATCGTACGGCAGGGGCCGAGGGGCCCAGAAGGCAGGTTTTCAGATGTCAGGTCTCAGCGGCCCGTTGCCACGCGGCGCGCCGGTATGCGATTCTCGCGTTGAGAGACGGAGGTTCCCCCATGAAAGCCCCCCGCACGCACACCCGCGCCCGTAAATACCGCAACCGGCCTTTTTACAAACTGCCCAAGGATCCGAAAGCCGCAGCCGAGACTGCCTGGAATGTTCCCGCCCTGTGCGCCGCCTATGACTGGCCCACAGGCAAGAGCGGCGGCGGCGTCATCGCCATCGTCGAGTTGGGCGGCGGCTGGACGCAGTCCGACATCAATTCGTTTTTCCGGTCTATCGGCCAGCCCACGCCGTCCATCACCGATGTTTCGGTCGACGGCACTGAGAACACGCCGGGCCAAAGCGACGACGATTACGAGGTCGCGCTCGACATCGAGGTATCCGGCGCGGCTTACTACGTGGCCACCGGCCAGGCGGCGACGATTCGCATGTACTGGTCGCAGGATATAGGCACCGCCGTGGCCAAGGCCGCTTCCGATGGCTGCGATGTGTGCAGCATTTCGTGGGGATCGGACGAGGCCAACTGGGGCGCGACGGCGTTGCAGCAGATGGAGTCGACCGCCGAATCAGCCGTCGCCGGAGGCATGGCGGTATTTGCCGCATCAGGCGACAACGATTCGAGCGATGGCGGATCGACGCCCGCCAATGTAGACGCTCCGGCGTCGTGCCCGCACGTGGTGGGCTGCGGAGGGACGACCAAGACGTCGACCAGCGAAACGGTGTGGAACGATAATCCCGGCGAGACCGACGGCGAGGGAACGGGCGGCGGCTACTCGACGGTCTTTCCTGTGCAGAGCTTTCAAATTGGCGCGCCGCCCGCGCCCGCCAACACTAAATATGGCAAGGGCCGCATGGTGCCCGACGTGTGTGCCAACGCCGATCCCAACACCGGCTACAACATTTTTGTCGACGGGTCGGCGACAGTGGTGGGAGGGACCAGCGCGGTGGCGCCACTCTATGCCGGGCTGTTTGCCGCCTTCGGCACCAAGCTGGGCTGGGTGACACCCACGCTCTGGAAGAATCAGAAGGCGTTCAACGACATCACGGTGGGCAGCAATGGGTTTTATTCGGCGGCCGTCGGCCCCGATCCATGCAGCGGCATCGGCTCGCCCATTGCGACCAGCATCGCGGCTCTGTTTTAAGTGGGCCCGCGTGGTTATTGCGCCGGTTCGATGACCGGGACCAAAGGCACCACGGGCGGAACGGCATCCATCGGGTAGCCCAGGCGCTTCCATTCGTCGTAGCCGCCACGCAACGGGCGCACGCGCTGGACGCCCAGCCGGTGCAGGGTCAGAGCCGTCTTGGCCGCAGTCGCCTCGCTTGGACAGGTGCAATAGAGCACCACGTCGCGGTCCCGCGGAATTTCATTTGCGCGCGCGGCCAGGTGATCGGGCGCAAAGTGAAGCGCCCCGGGCAGCGTAAACGGCTCGGCCAGCAATTCCAATGGATGGCGCAAGTCGACAATATAGACTGCCTCGCCCGATTCGAGCTGCCGCTTCAGCTCCTCGGGCTCAAGCCGCGAAGCCGCCAGCTTTTTCAGCACCATGCGGCGCCGAATCAACCTTGCCACAAAGAATCCCACAATGCCGAGGACAAGCAATGCGCCGGAAAACCGGCCAACCCAGTTCAACAAGTGCGGATCGCGCTTGAGTGCGTCGCCGAACAAGCGGCCCAGGACCAGAAGCGTCGTAGCCCACAACGTGCAACCGATGCTGTCAAACAGGAGGAACGCACCAGGCCCCATGCCATTCTGTGCGGCGACTGGAGCCGCCAGCGCTCCCAGCCCCGGCACGAACTTGGCAAACATGAGCATGACGCCGCGGCGCCGGCTGAAGGAATCCTGGGTGCGCCGGACACAAGTCGTAGGTTCCAGCGACAGTTTGCACAAGAGATTCAGGAGGCGATGCCCATGCCTGCGCCCCATCAGGAACCACACGCTGTCGGCCAGAACCGCGCCGGCTACGCTCGCGGCCAGTGCCAGAAAGAAGCTCAACTGCCGCTCAGCCGAAAGCGCTCCCGCCGCCAGCAGCACGGGAGTGGCGGGCAGCGGCACACCCAACTGCTCCACCAGAACCCAGGCGAAGAGCAGCAGGTAGCCGTACATGAGAAGAATATCGATGGGTAGCGCCATGGGGAACTCTGACGGCTTGCGGAAGTCAGGCTGCCCGGATCGGGCCGTCGAGGCGGACGGTCGCGAGCAGCCTCACAATAATGGATGAAGGCGGGCCGGATTCGTTGCAGATGGTGGCAGAAAATTCACCTGCCCGCCGCTTCTCAGGGTCTGCCGGCCCGGGCCCGCACCACCTGCTCGATCACCTGGTCGGTCCAGAGGCCCTGTTCGCCGGGGCAGGCCAGGCTCGTAGGGTCGCCGGCCAGTACGGCATCGACGAAATTCTGCACCACCGGGTAGTGCAGATTGGCGTGCGGCGGCAGCAGTTCTGCGCGGCTGCCATTGCGGTTTACGAGGCGCAGCTGTGGCCCGTTCATCGGATCGAGGCTGATCTCGCCCTCGACGCCCAGGATGCGAAACTGGTCACGATCGATGCGCGAGTTCCAGCGCACATCGACAACGCCATGCACACCGCCGGGAAGTTCCATCACCACGGTGGCCGCATCTTCGACGGCCATGCGGCGGACGGCGCTCGAAAGCAGGCCGCAGGCGCGCTCGAATTTGCCGAAGAGAAACTGCATAGCGTCGATGCGGTGCGAAGCGACATCGTACAAAGGGCCGCCCCCGGCCATGGCGGGATCGGCGAGCCATTCGCGGCCGGCCAGGTCGGGCCAGCCGTGGCAGTTGGCCTCAGCCAACACAGGCTGCCCGATGGCGCCTTCGGAGATCATTTGTCTGGCCCGGACGAGCTTGGGATAGAGTCGGCGGTAATAGGAGATGCCCAGGATGCGGCCGGAAGAGCGAGCCTCGGCCAGCATGCGCTCCCCTCCGGCAACGTTGATGGCCATCGGCTTTTCACACAGCACATGCTTGCCCGCGCGCAGAGCCGCAATGGCCGCGCCGGCGTGCATGGCGACGGGCAACGCGATGTAGACCACATCAACCTCGGGATCGGCCACGGCCTCTTCGATCGTGGCCCACGCTCGCGCACTGGGATATTCTCTCGCTTTCAACGGATCGCGCGTCACGAAGCCGTACAACCGGCTGCGCGGCTCGGCCAGAATGGCGGGAATCACACGCTTGCGCGCGATGTCGCCGATGCCGGCGAGCACCCAGTGGACTTTGTCGGTCACACGGCCAGAATATCTTGCGGGCCGAACGAGCGCGCAGCAAAAAAGCCGCCCGCGGGCGGCTTTGTGCGTTAGCAAATACGATTTCGCTACGGTTGTGTCGGCGCGGTTGGCGCGGGAGCGGCAGCCGGGAGCGTGTTCGCAGGCTGCGCTGTGGCATTCCCCGCGTCCAGATTCTTCACGGCGAAGTAGTCATGGTCCCACAAATCCTGGTAAAACGCGCCCGTCAGCTCAGCTGCGCGCGGTCCGAATGTGGGCCTGCCGCCTTCAAGGAAGAAAACCGTGACCAATGGGCCTTGGGTCGACTCAGAATAGGAGACGAACCAGCCATAGCGCGTGCCGCTGTCAGAGCAGGTTCCCGTCTTTCCGAAGACCGGCAGCTCGCGAAACTCGGTGCGCAGGCCGCGCGCGGTTCCGTATTCCACCGCGCCCGCCATACCGTCTTCGAGGTCGGGAACATAGCGCGCGATATCCAGCGTGCGCTTGATCTTGGGCTGGAATGCCGCCACTTCTGCCGGGGTGGTGGGATGCTGCAGGTAATAGAGCGTTCCGCCATTGGCGATGGCGGCAACAAACGCGCCCAGTTGCAGCGGCGTGAGCGATACGCCCTGCCCAAAGCTGCACATCTTGCCCACTCCGCCTTCGGAGTCGGGGATGGGGTGGTCGGGATATACGCCCAATTGCTCGCCGGTAATGTTGTAGCCGGCCAGCTCGCCCAATCCGAACTGCGTAGCGTAGTGGCGCACGCGATCGAAGCCGAGTTGGCGGCCCAGCGTCTCAAAGTACACGTTGTTGCTCTTGGCCAGCGCCTGCGTCATGTTCATGCGGAAGCCGGGCAACTGCACCAGGGTGTCGCTGGTGACCAGCCCTTCAGAGAGCGCGGCCAAGCCAACGGTGAGCTTGATGGTGGAGCAGGGCTCGGCGCCGGGCGAGAGCGCCAGCTTCTGGTTGACCATGGCCAGGATGCGGCCATTGGAAGGATCGATCACCACTGCCGTGCCATTCATATCGCCGAGAGCGTCAATGGCAGCCTGGCGCACCACCGGATCTTCGCCGGCGGTCACATCGCCGACCCCGATGTCACCCTTCACAAACGAGCTGGCCGTGAAGCGCTCGTAATAATGATGGCGGCGTCGCGTGATGGAAACGCGGCGCACGGTTGAGGCGCCTGAGCTGGCACGCGCCACCGAGGCGGTCTTGGCCGCAGTGCCTGCCGCGGTGCTGTGGGTTGCCGGCCGATGCGCGGTCGATCTATGGGACGCGGCCGTGCGAGTGGAAGAAGTGTGCGCAGCGCCGGTCGTGGCGTGATGCGTGGCCGCCGCGGTGTGATGCACCGCAGAGGTGTGCGTTTCAGTTTTTGACTTGGAGTGATGCAGTGTGGTCTGCGGCGTATCGAAGGCTGCCGCGCAGGCGGAGCTGATGCCGAAAAGAATGATTGCCGAACCAACAGGCCAAACGCGGGACAGCTTCATCCAGCCAAAACCTCATCACAATAATTGCTTGCCGCGCGATCGCCGACTGGCTCCGCACTTCGTCCGTGCTGCCTTTGCCGCGGCAGCGTTGCAGCGGCCAGATCACCGTTTTTTGCCGATGGCCACCCCGCCGCCTTGCGACAAACCGGCTAATCGATCGAATCCACGGCTGCTTCTCTCTAACGATAACCCGAGAAACGAAGTCCGGTGTCGACCTCTCGTTCAGCCAACTACAACTTTCGGGGTGTTTTTACTATACCGGTTTCGTACCAAGTTGGGAAGGCTGGTCTTCTCGGCCCCGGCGGCAGGCAAAATCCGGGCCTAGAACTTGGTTCGCCGCATGAATGTGGGAACGTCAAGCTCCTTCTCTGTCGCAGATTCTGGAAACAATGCCGGATTAGCCGGCGCGGTGGGCTCCGTGGGGTTGCGGGGAGCCTCATCTGAGG
Organism: Bryobacteraceae bacterium; assembly: GCA_030038565.1. Taxonomy (GTDB): domain Bacteria; phylum Acidobacteriota; class Terriglobia; order Bryobacterales; family Bryobacteraceae; genus JOPF133. The sequence continues at coordinate 2,580 of JASHSS010000815.1, read as the reverse complement.
CAGAATCTGCGCCCACGGCCTTGGCTTGAGGTTCCTCAGGCCCAGCATCGCGGGTCGAGGCCTGGCCCTCCCGCAGCATTCCGAAGTCCATTTTTAGATCGGGAGCAGGTGCGGACTCGGGTCCGGCAACCTTGACTGTGGTCGCCACACCCGGCGCAGCCGCGGCAAACAGGAATCCGTTGTCCACGTTCTCCGCGAGGGTTTCCTCTGCCTCGCTCAAAAAGCGCGCCCGCGCCGGCTCCGGAGCAGGCCCCCTCTCGCGCATCCAGGTCGAAGGCGCCACTACAGGCACCGACACTACAGGCGTCTCTTCCACGTTCAACATGCGTGCGCGCCGCTCGGGCATCTGGTCGCGGAAACCGGTGGCAATGACCGTGATCTTCACTTCTTCGCCCATTTTCTCGTCGAGCACGGCGCCGAAGATGATGTTGGCGTCCTCGTGTGCCGACGATTGGATCAGCGATGATGCTTCGTTCACCTCGGAGAGCTTGAGCGAGCTTGACCCGGTGATGTTGATGAGAATGCCGCGCGCGCCATCGATGGCCCCGGCCTCGAGGAGCGGCGACGCCATGGCCGCCTGCGCCGCTTCTACCGCGCGGTTAGCGCCCGCGCGCACCGCGGTGCCCATCACGGCGTGGCCCATGCCCGCCATGGTGGTTTTCACGTCGGCATAGTCACGGTTGATGATGCCGGGGATGGTGATGATGTCGCTGATGCCCTGCACGCCTTGCCGCAGCACGTCGTCGGCAATGCGGAAGCTCTCAAAGAAGCCAGCGTCCTTGGCCACGGCCAGCAGCTTTTCGTTGGGGATCACGATCATGGTGTCAACGCTTTCGAGCAGTTCCTTCACGCCGCGCTCAGCCTGCGCCATGCGACGCTTGCCCTCGAAGGTGAACGGCCGCGTGACCACGGCGACGGTCAGAATGCCCATCTCGCTGGCCAGCGAGGCGATCACCGGCGCGGCGCCGGTGCCCGTGCCGCCGCCCAGGCCGGCCGTCACAAACACCATGTCGGCGCCTTCCAGAGCCTCGATGATCTTCTCTGAATCCTCGAGCGCGGCGCGACGGCCGACGTCGGGATTGGAGCCCGCGCCCAGGCCCGCGGTCAGGCGCACGCCCAGTTGCAACTTCACCGGCGCATGCGACAGCTTGAGCGCCTGCACATCGGTATTGGCGGCCACAAACTCCACGCCCGCCATGCGCGCCTGGATCATGCGATTCACGGCATTGCTGCCTCCGCCGCCCACGCCGATCACCTTGATGCACGCGCCACGCAGTTCTTCGTCGTGATACTGAATCCGCATCTCTCCGGCTTCCTTCGTCTGCTTTTCCATGGGGCTCCGCTCCTGATGTACGGTTTGCTTCATTTAAGTTCCCGACGCTGCTTTCTCTTTCGCTCGCTTTCTCGCTGTCTTCCTGCTCGCTCGCTGCCTTTTTCCCAGTCTCAATAGCTGGCTGCGAACAGGTCGCGCAACCGCGCGCGCAAACTGTGATCCTCAGTGGCCCGTTTCATTCGGGTTCGATGCGCATAGAGGATCATGCCGATGCTTACAGCCCATGCGGGGTGGTTCAGCTCCTCCGGCATGTGCGGCAAGCGCACCGGCAAACCGGCGCGCGCCGGCACACGCAACTGGCTTTCGGTAACGTCGAGCATGCCGGGCAGCAATGATCCGCCGCCAGTGAGCACGCATCCCGCGCCCAGCGCATCGTACACTTCGCCGTAGCGCAGGCTTTCGCGCACGTAGTACATCAGCTCGCGCGCCCGCGGCTCGAGAATCTCAGCGATGGTGCGCAGCAGCAAGGCGGCTCGCGCGCCCTCGCCGTTGGTAATCTCCACCTCAGCCAATTGCGGCACGGCCGTCACCACCGCGTTGCCGTACTGCCGCTTCAGCTCCTCGGCCTGCGCCACCGGCAGGTGCAGCCCGATGGCCAGATCGTTGGTAAAGTGCGCGCCGCCAATGGGCACCGACGCGGTAAAGACGACGGCGCCCTCAAAGAAGACCACCAGGTCGCTGGAGTGCATACCAATATCGAGTAGGCACACGCCCAACTCGCGCTCGTCGCCCGACAGCGTGCATTCGGCGGCGGCCAGCGACTCCAGCACGGCTTCAGAAACTTCAATTCCGGCACGATTGGCGCAAGTGACGGTGCTTTGCAGCGCGCTGCCCGAGCAGGTGGCGATGTGCAGCTCCACTTCCAGCTTTGCGCCCACCATGCCCACGGGGTCGAAGATGCCGCGCTGGTCGTCGAGAATGAATTCCCGTGGCAGCAGGTGCAGAATTTCGCGGTCCGCAGGGCGCTCGATGGCGCGCGCCCGATCCACGGCGGTGCGCACATCTTCGCGCGTGATCTCGCGCATGCCGCGAGCCAGTTGGAATCCCCCGCTGGTATTCAGGCCGCGGATGTGCGGTCCTCCCACGCCCACCACGCACTCGTCGATGTTGGCGCGGGCCACGCGCTCGGCCTGCTCGTTGGCCGCACGCACGCACTTGGCCGCGGCTCCCAGCTCGGCAATCAGGCCTTTGCGCATTCCCGCCGACTCCACCTCGCCGTGGCCGCGATAGCGGGGCACGTTTTCGTT
>JASHSS010000814.1 GCA_030038565.1 Bryobacteraceae bacterium | reverse complement strand
GGGTAACCCCTTCTCTGTGGTTTCGGGTGCTGACATGACAATGATCTAGAGTAACGCCGCGGACCAACCCGCGCGCCAGAAAAAGCGGCCTGTGGGTTTTGAAGGCTTTAGCCTTCGGATAAAACAAGGCGGCGAGCGGCGGCCGGAGGCGGACCCGAAGTGCTTTGCGCTCATAGGCTGCGAGCGGTTTCGCGGCGGCTTCTCTATGATATGCACAGAATATTCACAAGCAAAGGATCCCGGTGGAGGGGACGGGGACGACCGGGGCGAGGCGCCTGGGATGGCCGGGCGGAAGGGCCGGGGACGACCGGGCGAGGCGCCTCGGATGGCCGGGTGAGGCGCCTGGGACAGCCGGGCGGAAGGGCCGGGGGTGGCGGAGGCGCTGAGGCTGGCCGGGGCGGAGAGGCCGGGGATGCCGGCGGCGCCGGGGAGCGCACGGCCTGGCTGCGCCGGAACTGCAAAGTACACAAGAATCGGCCGGAACCCCGCCAGACGTGGGCCCCGATTGCGCGTAACCTTAATATATAGGATAGAGGAGCATGGGGGCGGTCTAAGGCCGATTGCCCGAGGACCATCGGGCGCCGGTACGGGAAAGGGCGCAGTTTCTAGAGGATACGCGCCGCGAAAGTTATCGGACAGGGCACGGACATCGCAGCGGTCGGCCAACGCCTGCGGCTCGAACGGCGGATCCTGGCCGGCCTGGAGCACCCCTGGAATCGCGCGGCTGATCGCGATGGAACACATCGAGGTGCATGTGGACCTGAAGCCGGCCAACATTCTTGAGGATCGAGGAGGCCGGAGAAGGCGTGAGTCGCTGGAAGGTGCGTTGGTGGGAATGCCCGGGCCTCCGCCGCCGGGAGACGGATCCACTGATTCCGTCTCCACCGGCGCGGCCGAAGCTCACCCCGGGGCCATCGCCGAAGGCCCCCCCACTCTGTAATGCGTAAAAAGAGGTGATTATTGGCGGTGGCAACCGCAAAAAAATCGGAGAACGGCGTTGGGGTGGTCCCTGGCCTAGGTGGCGAGCCGGAGCCACGACCGGAGGATCTCCCCCAGCCGCCATGTCGCGGTTGCCGGTTCCGCCGTGTCGGGAAGCGGGTCGGTTTCCACGGGCCCGAGAGACCACCGGTAGGAGTTCAACAGAATATCCCTGGTATCACCGACGGCGCGGGCATATTGCCGGATGAAGCCCTCCGTGTACGCTCCCCCGGGGAGTTCCTGAAATGCCCCACGTTCAATGGCTTCCAGGTAACGCACGCAGATCTTGGTCGATTCGGCGATCTGCCGCAGCGAGACCCCCCGCGCCACTCGCAACGCGGTCCAGTCTTCGGAAGGCGGTTGAATCGGGCGCTGTGTCATGACTCGCGCTCTTGCATTTGTAGTACAAAACAGTCCAATGCCAAGGCAATCAGCCCCATAACGGCGGTTTTCCCGTCATAATGTAGGAAGTACTTGGTACTTTTGGGACTAAGAGTACTTTTTGGGGTTTCCGTTAGGATACATACCATGGTAAGCAGCCGCGGATGGCCGGCTGCAGGTTCCACGGCCAGCCGAGGCAACCGGCTCCATCGAGCCTGATTCACGGTAGAATCGGGTAGGATTATGGCCATATGAAGCGTGCGGCGTGCCTGTGCGTCTGCGCCTTCTTGCTCAGCGCCACCGAGCCCGTGAAGGAAATATTCGACCGGGCGGTGCGGGATCTTGCGGCCGCGGATTACCCGAGCGCGGAGCGGGGATTCCAGGCGGTGCTTCGCCAGGAGCCGCGCAATGTCGCCGCGCTTAGCAACCTGGGGGTGATCTACTCCCATACCGGCCGCGCCGATCAGGCCATCACCTCCTACCGGCGGGCGCTGCAGTTGAGCCCGGATGACAAGGCGCTGCTTCTGAACCTGGGGCTGGTCTATCTGCGGCAGGAGGACCACGCGCGGGCGCTACCGCTGTTTGCGCGGGTGGTGGCGATCGATCCCCAGCATTTGCAGGCCCGGCAGTTACTGGCGGTTTGCCGCGCCTACACCGGCCAACTGGCGCCCGCGATTCAAGACCTGGAGTCCCTTCGCGCCGCCGCTCCGCGCGATGAGAATATCCTCTTTCTCCTGGGATTTGTTTACTTGAAGAACCAGGACTCAGAGAAGGCCCAGGCCATTTTTCGGCAGATGTTCGAGGCGGCCGGTCCGGTTCGGGCGGGCTTCCTGCTCGGCAGAGCCTATTATGAGGCGGCCATGTTTCCCCAGGCAGAGGAGAATTTCCTCGAAGTGCTCCGGCTCGACCCCACGTTTCCGGGGGTGCACCTGGAATTGGGAAAGATCTATATCAGTCTTCGCCGGACCGACGATGCGATCCGGGAATTGGGATTGGTACTGAAAGAGAATCCCGGCGATGGGGATGCGAGTTATTTCCTGGGCGCCCTGCTGGTCCAGGGAGACCGCTACGCGGAAGGGGTCCCCTACCTGGAGCGGGCCAAGACGGCTAAGCCGGACTTCTGGGCGCCGTATTTCTACCTGGGCAAGGCTAAGTTCCAGTTGGATCGCGCGGCGGAGGCCGTGGCGCCGCTCCAGAGAGCCGTGAAGCTTTCTCCCGACGAGGCGTCCGCCTGGTACCTGCTGGGGCAGGCACTGGGGGCTTGCGGGCGAACGGCGGAAGCGCGCCAGGCGATGCAACGGGTGCGTGAACTAAGGGCGGGCGCGCTGGAGGCCGCTCCGCTCGATCACGGTAAGGTAGTGGGCGCCCGCTAGGTCTTCGACCGCGTGATTTAGTTCTTCCGCTTGGTGGGGCACGGTCGAAAACCTGCGCCGGTTTTTCACCCCTTTGGGACGCGCCGCGCCATGACGACAGGCCTTCAGCCTGCCCTGGACAGGCTGAAGGCCTGTCCCACCAATGCCTCACGCATCATGGTGTGACAGGCGCGTCTCCAGGGAAGCGAATCATGCGGTCGGGGACCTAGGAGGGCCAAGTCCCCACTTGCGCGGCGTGGAGATTTTCAACACTCGCGTCCCTCCAAGGGTGTTACCCCGACAAAGTAACGCGGGCGCGGCCGTATTTTCACCCGACACCTGGGATCTCGGCTGTAAGCAGAGCACCCACTGATTACAAAAGGCTTACCCGGTCCGTTACACCGTGATACACGGTATTTACACTTAGATATCCGATTGTATTTTTAGTGGATTTGCATTACTGTTGACTCACAAAGGACAGGAGTTGCTCTTGAGGCGTGCGCGGTCGCTGCACCGCGTGAGGACCGGCGCGAGTGTCCGCTCACAGCGCAGGAGATAGGGGCATCTCTCTACGAGAGAGAGGTCATATGAATGTAAGAAGCAGTTGGCGGTGCGTGCAGATCGCGATACTTTTCGCGTTTCTGCTCACTGTGATGGCGCTACCGGTAATGGCGCAGTCACAATACATCAGCGGTACCGTGGTGGACTCGACCGGCGGCCTTGTCCCGGATGCCACAGTCAGAATCCAGGACGCAGTCAAGGGTGGGCCGGCACGGCAAACCAGCACGGACCAGGCAGGCCGGTTCCAGGCCCTCGATTTCGAACCGGGCCGGTATGTCATCAGTGTGGAGAAGACCGGATTCAAGAAGGCCGAACTCACGGTTACTTTGGACGTCAACTCCAAATTGGACGTGGGACAGGTCAGGCTAACGGTCGGCAACATGACGGAGGTCGTGTCCGTGGAAGCGGACGCCACCCCGGTCGTTACGACCAACACCATGGACAAGTCTTACATCGTCGATAAGGCGGAGATTTCCGAGATCCCTGTGAACGGCCGGAACTTCACCTCGTTGATGACCATGGTGCCGGGCATGAGCAGCGCCGCGCAAAGCGACTTTGCCGTGGACTTCAACGACGTGTCGCAGTTCCATTCCTTGGGCGGCCGGGGATCCGAAAACAACATGTACCTGGACGGATCTCCGAATATCGATGTCGGCGATAATCAGTCCCAGTATACGCAGGCCAGCCTCGATTCGATTGCCGAGTTCCGCGTGCTGCAGAGCGGCTTCAACGCCGAGTACGGCCGCAACTCCGGCATGGTGATCGCGGTTCAGACGAAGTCGGGCGCCTCCCAATTCCATGGGACCGCCTACGAATATCTCCGCAACAACGATTTCGATGCCAAATGCGTGTTGTGCAATGGGTATCAGCCGACACTGCGCTACAACCAGTTCGGCGGCAATTTCAGCGGCTGGGTGCCGCTCCCGAAAATCTCCACGAGGACGGACAAGCGGTTGTTTTTCTTCTACAACCGGGAGATGACGCGCCGCAATGAGCCTACCAATGGCTACGCGGATGTTCCCAACGCGACCATCCTGAGCGGGAATTTCTCTCCGTGGCTGCTTTCCACCAACATGACGTACGCGCCCAACTTCAAGAACGGCACGGTTTTCGAGCCCGGGACGCTCACCCACGACGCCTCCGGCAACATCACCGGCGGCACCCCCTTCCCGAACAACACCGTCCCGCAATCGATGTGGCAGCCGCTCAGCGCCAACATCCTGAAAATCTACCAGGCCATTCCCAATTACACGGGCCTGGGCGCCACGCCCGGACAGCCCGGCTACGTGCGGTATTTCTTCGATAACCCCGACCAACTGACGAAGAACCAGGACATGCTGCGGGTGGACTACAACATCAACAGCAAGATGAATACTTTCTTCCGTTGGATCAACGACTACCAGAAAGAGCAGATTGCCACTGGAATCTGGACCGGCGAGCCATTCCCGATGCAACCGCAGGTGCGGCCGAAGCCGGGCAGCTCCTGGTCCTGGAACCTGGTGACCACATTCACTCCCACGCTGGCGTCCGAAACCATCCTGACCTACAATCACCAGTCGCAGTCGCTATCGGTGGTTGGCGCCAACCCGTTGGATCGGGCCGCCCTGGGCGCCAACTTCGCGCAAATCTTCCCGGCCACCAACATTACCAACTCGGTTCCCGACGTCAGCACCGGCGCCGGAGTGAATTTCTCGCTGGGCGACCCGGGATGGCACAACTGGGGTAAAGACTACGGCGCCACCGAAAACCTCTCCTGGGTGAAGGGATCCCACACCTTCAAATTCGGCGTCTTTTACAATCGCGACGACAAAGCGCAGACCGGAAACTGGGGCATGGAAGGGAGCATCAATTACGGCTCCAGCGCTTCAATGCCTCTGGACACCGGCAACGGTCTGGCCAACCTGATGTTGGGCAACTTCAACAGCTACACCAACCAGAGCGCGGCCATCTATCCCTGGTTCCGGTTCTGGGAATTCGATTTTTACGCCCAGGACAACTGGAAAGTCACCAAGCGCGTGACCATCGATTACGGAATCCGCTTCGTTCACATGCTTCCCACCTACACCGTCGTTCGCGGGGGCACGCCGGGCGGCGAAGGAACGTTCACGCTCTACAGCGTGGATCTCAGCAAGTACAACAAAGCCAACGCACCGGTCATCAATACCACCACCGGGGTGGTGAACGGATATCAGCCCGGTTTCATCGAGGCCAATCCGGTGACGGCGCTCACCAACCTGGGAATGATCTGCGATCCCTGCTCCGGCACGGATCCGGGATTCTCTCCGGCCAAGTGGTTCCCCGAGCCTCGCCTTGGCATTGCCTGGGACGTTTTCGGCGACGGCAAGACGGCGCTGCGCGCGGGCGCCGCAATGTTCAACGAACGCCTCCGCCAGAACAATTTCAACTTCGGCGCGGGTGCGCAATTCCCCAACTTGTACTCGGGAACGGTGTACAACCAGAACGTCTCGAACTTCAGCACCGTCGGCGTGGGCACGGCTACTTCGCCCATTCAACCGCCGGGCATGACGATCTGGCCTACCAACAATACCATGCCGAGCGTTTACGCCTGGTACATCGGTATTCAGCACCAGTTGCCCGCCAAGTTCGCTTTGGACCTCTCGTACTCGGGTAGCCACTCCGTCCACCTGATGGACCAGCGGGCGGTGAATGCGCTTCCCAACGGGTACCTCCAAAACAACAACCTGTCGGCGTCGGTCAACTACTGGAACGCCGCGCTTCTGCCGTACACAGGCTGGGGTAACCTGACGGCGATCGAAACCAACTCCAACTCCAGCTACAATGCCTTAATGCTCCGCGTCAACCGGCGTTTCACCAACAATATTGGCGTGAATTTCACCTACACCTGGTCTCACGTCTTGGATGAGGCGGACAACGACTCCGACAACATCAACAACCCGTTCTGTGTGAAGTGCAGCTACGCCAATGCCAGTTACGACCAGCCGGACGTAGTTTCGCTGGACGTCATTTACACGCTTCCCAAGATCACGGGTTCGTTCGCTAACGCGTTCACCAAGCAGGTCTTCAACGGATGGGAGCTCAGCGGCGTGATCCGGGGCCAATCGGGGAACCCGGTGACAATCAACTGCAATGGCAACCTGTTTGGGGAGAACATCGGCAACAACGGCGGGCAGTATTGCGATATGGTAGGCAATCCCTACGCCGGAAGGAACGACTTCCAAATTTTCAATCAGTCGGCCTTCGTTCGTCCGGCAGATGGCACGTGGGGCACCATGGGCCGCAACTCTCTCCGCTTGCCGGGCCTCTACGACATCGACACGGCCCTCATGAAGAGCTGGAGTTTCAAGGAACGGGCGAAGATGACGTTCCGCTTCGAGGTCTTCAACCTGTTCAACCATCCGGAAATCTGGGGCGCCAACACCGGTTTCAGCGGCGATAACCCCGGCAGCGGGCTTTCCGCCAGCGACGGCGGTTTCGGCGAAGTGAATTCCTGGCGCGATCCGCGGACGATCCAATTGTCCGCCCGGTTCGCCTTCTGATTTCGAACTCGTAGCCCTAACTCGAAGCCCCGTTGCCCGCCCGGCAGCGGGGCTTTTTTTAAGTGCCGTGGCCGCGCTCATCCCGGCTGGGCGATAATGTAATCCGGCAGTGGTGGGGCTGGCCTTCGGCCTGCCGGGGCAGCCGATACGCTGGTGGCGCACACCTTGGAATCCAAACGCTCGCTCAGCATCCGGCTCTTCGCCGGGCTCTTATTCAGCCTGCTGGCGCTGGCTTTGTACGCGGGCTACACGGCCACCCAGCTTGGCATGCTGCGCCGCCTGCAAACCGATATCCTCGACCGCAACCGCCGCGACTCGCTTCTGCTGCTGAGGGTGCAGAACGATCTCAATATTCTCGGCCTGGGGATGCGGGACATGCTGGACGTCCAGGATCAATACCCGCTGACCGCGTGGCGGAGCCAGTTCCAGCGCATTCGCACCGACCTGGAAGACGCGGTGGCGCGGGAATCCGCGGTGGCTCCCGCGGCGCGGACGCAGGACCAGGCGCGCTTTGTGACCTCCTCGATGGCGCAGTTCTGGGACGCGCTGGACCGGGTTTTCGCGCTCGCGGCGCACGACGAGGCCGAAGCCCGGATGCAGGTGCGGTTGTCGCTGCAGGCGCGCCAGGCCGCGCTCAGCACGGCGGTTTCGCGCCTGCTGGTGCAGAACAACGAGAGCGAAGAACAGGCGGTAGCGCGGACGCAGCAGATTCATGGCCAGGTGGAGCGCAACCTGTACATTTTTCTGGGCGTGATGCTGCTTCTGCTGGCGGCGGTAAGTGCCTACCTGATCAGTTACAACCGCCGTATCTTCGACCGCGTGACCAACCTTTCGAAACGCCGCAGCGAACTGGCCCAGCAGTTGATCCTGATGCAGGAAAGCACCTTTCGCTCCATCTCCCGCGAGCTGCACGACGATTTCGGCCAGATTCTGACGGCCGTGGGCACCATGCTTCAGCGGGCCAACAAGCTGGCCGGACCGCACCAGGAAGCCCTGCGGGAGGAACTGCGCGAGATCCACGAAGTGGTTCAATCCACACTCGAGAAAGTGCGGGCCCTGTCGCAGGCGCTGCACCCGGTGATGCTGGAGGAGGTGGGATTCGAAAGCGCGCTGGATGCCTATATCCCGGTGTTCGAACGGCGCACCGGAATCAACGTGCGCTACTCCAAGAGCGGCGATTCGCGCGAGATTTCGCGGGAAACCTCCATTCATCTCTATCGCGTGGTTCAGGAGGCGCTCAATAACGTGGCGCGGCATTCCGGATCGAAGCAGGCCGAGGTTCGGCTGATCCGGACGCCCGGAAACGTGACCATGGAAATCCAGGACCATGGCGCCGGGTTTCGGGATTCCGGCCACGTGGGCCTGGGCCTGATCTCCATGCGCGAGCGCGCCGAGCTGGTGGGCGGCCGCATCGAATTCGTGGAGGGACCCGGCGGCGGCGCGCTGGTTCGTATTTCGGTTCCCGTCTCCCCGGAGGAGGTGCATGCCGCAGCCGAACTCTGAAAAGACGGTCACGGTGGTGCTGGTGGACGATCACCTGCTGGTGCGCCGCGGCTTTCGCCGGATGCTGGAAGACGATCCGGCGATCCGGGTGATCGGCGAAGCCGGCGACGGGCCGGAGGCCATCGATCTGGCGCTTCGCGAGCGGCCCGACGTGGTCGTCATGGATTTCGCGCTGCCCAGCATGAACGGGGCGGTGGCCACGCAGCGGATTCTCGCCGCCGCCCCCGCCATTGCCGTGCTGATCCTCAGCATGCACTCCGAGCCGGCGTACGTTTGGAACTGCCTGGAAGCCGGCGCGCGCGGCTATCTGCTCAAAAATGCGATGGACCTGGAACTGGTGGAAGCCGTGAAGGGCGTGGCCGCGGGCCGCCGGGTTCTGGATCCGCGTGTGGCGCTTCCCGCCGGCTCCAACGAACCTGCGCCGAAACTCTCCGCCCGGGAACTGGAAGTCCTGCAGCTCATCGTGAACGGCAAATCCAATAAGGATATCGCGGCGGTGCTGAAACTCAGCGTCAACACGGTGGCCGTTCACCGGGCCAACATTATGCAGACGCTGGAAATTCACAATACGGCCGAGCTGGTGGTGTATGCCATCCGCAACGGCCTGGTGAGCATCGCTTGACGCGCCGCACGCTGCTTCTGGGCGCCCTGCCGCTGTTCGGGAAGGTGGAGTTCCCCGGGTTCCGGCTGGCCGATGTGACGCGCGCGGCGGGCATCGACTTCCGGCACAACAGCGGAGCCTTCGGCGCCAAGTATCTGCCCGAAACCATGGGTCCCGGCTGCGCCTTCCTGGATTACGATGGCGACGGCTGGCTCGACATTCTGCTGGCCAACGGCTGCGACTGGCCCGGGCACAAGCGGCAGCGCAGCACCCTGCGGCTCTACCGCAACAATCGCAACGGCACCTTCAGCGACGTAACCGCGGCCGCCGGGCTGGCGGTGGAGATTTACGCCATGGGCGTGGCCGCGGGCGACTACGACAACGATGGCTGGCCAGACATCTACGTGACCGCGGTCGGCCAGAACCGGCTCTTCCGGAATACCGGAAAAGGGCATTTCCTGGATGTCACGGCCGCGGCCGGACTGGCGGGGCGGTCGTCTTTCAGCACTTCGGCCATGTGGTTCGATTACAACCGCGACGGCCTGCTCGACCTGTTCGTCTGCAACTACGTGCAGTGGTCTCCGCAGCACGACGTATTTTGCAGCGTGGATGGCAAGAACAAATCGTACTGCACGCCGGAGGCTTACCGGGGCTCTACGTGCTGGCTTTTCCGCAATCGCGGCGACGGGACCTTCGAAGACGTTACCGCCGCGAGCGGCATCTTCGATACCAGCTCCAAGTCGCTGGGGGTAGCGCTAATCGACTACGATCGCGACGGCTGGCCGGACCTGGTGGTGGCCAACGATACGCAGCCCAACAAACTCTACCGCAACCTGGGCAACGGAACCTTCGAGGAGATCGGGGTGCGTTCCGGAATCGCCTTCAGCGACGACGGGCGCGCGCGCGCCGGGATGGGGATCGACGTCGCCGATTTCGATAATTCCGGCCGGAACGGAATCGCCATTACGAACTTCGATAACGAGATGGTGGCGTTGTATCGCGCGGGACCTTCGGGAACGTTTGCCGATATTGCGGTCGAGTCCGGTATCGGGGCGGCCTCGCGCAACACCCTGGGATTCGGCTGTGTCTTCTTCGACGCCGATCTCGACGGCCGGCTGGATTTGGCCGCCGTCAACGGCCATATCGATGCCACCGTCCGGAATATGCGCTCGGGCTATGCCCAATCGCCGCACCTTTTCCTGAACCAGGGCGGCGCGCGCTTCCGCAACGTGGCGCGCGAAGCGGGCGCCGAATTCGACACGCCCAAAGTGGCCCGTGGACTGGCCTGCGGCGATTGGGATAACGACGGCGATGTAGACTTGTTGCTGACCACCAACCAGGGGCCGGCGCTGCTCTATCGCAACGACCTGCTGAACGGCAACCGCGCCTTTCGCCTGCGCGTTACCGGAACCAGGTCCAACCGCGACGGCATCGGAACGGTGGTCCGCCTGTACACTCCGGAAGGCGCCCAGATGCGCACGGTGAAGAGCGGATCGAGCTACCTGTCGCAATGCGAGCTGCCCGTCACGTTCGGACTGGGACCCCGTGAGGAGGCCGAACGGATCACCGTGGAATGGCCCAGCGGCCTCACGCAGGAGTTCAAGAATGTCCATCACGGGCGGTATTGGCTGAAGGAGGGAGGACTGCTGAAGCCGGAGGCGTGAGCGGCGGGGCAGAAGATTGCCCGCCAGGGGCCGGTTTCCGGGCGGTTTACCTTCACTCGGAGACTGCTCGGATTCGGCCGGGTGAGGGCGCATCACGGGATGTTGCGGACTCCTTCCGCAAAGCGGCGCTCTCCTCTCCCCGGCCTATAATACCGGTATGACGTTCAGAGTGATCCTGGAACACGATCCCGAGACTGGCGACTATTCGGCCGTGTGCCCCGAACTCCCCGGATGCGCGTCTGCCGGTCAAACCGAGGAGGAAGCTCGCGCAAACATCCGGGAAGCGATTGAACTTTACCTTGCGCCCGGCGAGATCGAACTGCCGGACAACGCGAAGCTGGTAGAGGTGACGGTTGGGTGATCGCGGCACGCCGCGACTGACCTCCGATCAGGTGATCCGTATCCTGCGGCATCACGGCTTTGAATTGGCAGGACAGGCTGGGAGCCATCAGAAGTGGCGCAACAAGGCTACTGCGAAACAGGTCATTGTCGCCCACCATCGCGGCCGTGTCCTCCCACTTGGCACCATCAGGGCGATTATCGAAGGCAGCGGCATTGCACTCGAGGAATGGTTCAGATGAGCCGCGAGGCCAAGGCAACCAGCAACCTCCCATGAAACGCCGTCCAGACTCCTCAGAACGCCGTGCAGTTTTCAGAAGGACGCGTTCTCGAAGAAGCGTTACGTGAGACTCGCCCGGCCGCGATGATTGCCGGCGTGATAGGCGCAGATGGTGCGAACCGGACAGGCATCGCATTTGGGCTTAGTGCGTTTGCAGAGTTCCTGGCCATGCCGTTTCAAAATCAAATACGCGCGCGTCCGTTCTTCGACGTTCCCGGCGATCTCGTCCGCGATGGCCTGTTGAGC